>JAIEMG010000027.1 GCA_019752375.1 Gemmataceae bacterium
ATCCTTTCGCCACAGCCGGCTTCAGCCGGCTTCGTGCTTGCCTTGAGGCGCGAAAGCCACAGTGCCTCAAGGCAGCGGCCAAGCTGGCTGAAGCCGGCTGACAACGGCAGCGGTCCTGATCCACCACCTGAAGGTGGTGGCAAACGGGGAGCCGGCTGAAGCCGGCAGGAAAACCAGCGGTGGCAACTCCGGCGACTGCGGCGGGGTTTCCATCGAACCTGACAGTTATAGATTCGCCGATCCTAAACCGTTATCGTGGCCGTTTGAGAGAGATTTGATGTAGTTTTCGAGACTCGCGCCACACCAACATGGAGCCTTTCGTCGAAAAGACAGCCCTGACACTGGACGACTGCGACTCCGCCTGGGAAACTAAGCGGAATCAGTTGCCCGCGTTGGTTCCGGTTCAGGGTGAAGTTCATGGGACTTACGGTACAGAACGTCTACGGGCTGCTTCTACGCAGCCGCCTGCTCTCGGTGGACGACGCCCGGTCCATCTACACACGCTGGCAGAATGAAGCCAAGACCAATGCGGAGGACCTCGAGCGCTTTCGCCGCTGGCTCGTCGGCCACCATTACCTGACCGAGTACCAGGCGAACCTGCTTTGTCGCGGCCACGCCGACGGTTTCTTCGTCGGCGAGTACAAGATCCTCGATCGCATCGGCCGCGGCCGCATGGCGGGCGTCTACAAGGCGGTGCACAGTACGGGCCAGGTCGTGGCCGTCAAGGTGCTGCCGCCGTCGAAATCGAAAGACCAGTATCTGCTCAGCCGCTTCCAGCGCGAGGCCAAGCTGGCGCTCAAGCTCAAGAGCAATCACTGCGTGCGCACCTTCCAGCTGGGCGACGCCGACAAACTGCACTTCATCGTGATGGAGTACCTGGAAGGCGAGACGCTGGAAGACGTGTTGAACCGTCGGCGCCGTCTGCCGCCCGGTGAAGCAGTGCGGATCGTCCATCAGGCGCTGGCTGGCTTGCAGCACATTCACGAGCAGGGGCTGGTACATCGCGATTTCAAGCCATCGAACATCATGCTGACACCGGGCCGCGTTACCGGCCAGGCGGACTCGACCTTGCACTCGACGGTCAAGATCCTGGACATCGGCCTGGGCCGAGCGTTCTTCGACGAAAACGCCCAGGTGCCGCGCGACGACGACGATCAGCTCACGGGCGAGGGCGTCCTGCTCGGCACGCCGGATTACCTGGCCCCGGAGCAGGCGCGCAATGCCCGCGGCGTCGATATTCGAGCCGACATCTACAGTGCCGGCTGCGTCCTCTATCACTGCCTGGCCGGCCAGACGCCGTTCCCGGACGTGAACATCATTAACCAGATGATCCGTCACGCGTCCGAAACGCCCAAGGCGCTCAAGGAGTTGAATCCGGACGTGCCGGACGGCCTCCAGCTCATCATCAATTACATGATGGCCAAGGACCCCAACCAGCGCTACCCGACGCCGGATCGGGCGGCGCAGGCGCTGCAGGTCTTCCTGGTGGCGGGCGCCGAGGCGCGGCCCGCCGAGGCCGACATGTCGATGACGCAGTATCTGAACTGGCTGGAAACCGGCCCGCGCCCCCAGGCGCCGATACCTGTCGCCGCCGCAACGGCACGACCCGCGGCCGGCGCGGTGCCTGCCATGCCCGCCAGCGGGCCGCCGGCGGGCATTCCCGTCGGGGCGCCGACCGGCAAAATCAAGAAGAGCAAGAAAAAGAAGAAGCGGAAGAAGCCGCCGGTTGCCGCGGGTATCGCGCCGCCGCCGGGGTCGGTGAAGCCCGGCATTCCGCTGGGCAAGTTCGACGTCGAATTGGTTACGGTCAGCCCCGGCGTGACGCCATTGGTTACGCCGCCGGCGTTGAAAAGCGCAAAGCGCAGCTTGCTGAGCAGACGCGATTTCCTGCTGCTGACGTTCGGCGCCGGCAGCGTGGTCGCGGCCGTGGCGGTCGGCGGCGTCTTGGCCAGCGGCGGCATCGGGCCGTTCCTCAAGCGCTTGGGTCTGTCCGGCGACGACGACAACGGCGACGAGAAGAAGTAACCTATGTGGGCACGTTCCCCACAATCAAGCACACTTTCTTGCCTAGCGTCAACGACACCACTATGCACATCCATGCCCGTCACTACGCCACCGGCGAAGCGGTCGAATTGACCTGCGAGCAGGGGCGCATCACTGCCATCACGCCGGCATCGGCACCTACGGATCGTTGGGTCGCCCCCGCGCTCTTCGATCTACAGATCAACGGTTGCGATGGGGAAAGCTTCAGCTCGGAAAAACTCACCGTGGACACGGTGCGGCACGTCGTCGCGGTTTGCAGGCAGCATGGCGTCAGCGGCCTGTGTCCGACACTGGTGACCAACTCCTTCGAAGCACTGTCCCACGGCATGGCGACCATTCGGCGCGCCTGTGACACGCACCCGGAGGTAGCTCGCGCGGTGCCAGGGATTCACCTGGAAGGACCGTATCTGTCGCCGGATGATGGTCCGCGCGGCGCCCATCCGCGGCAGCACATCCGTCCGCCCAACTGGGACGAGTTTTGCCGGTTGCAAGACGCGGCCGGCGGCCGGATTCGCCTGGTGACGGTAGCGCCTGAGCACGAAGGAGCGCTGGCGTTCATCGAGAAACTGGTCGCGTCGCGCGTGGTGGTTGCTCTGGGGCACACAGCCGCCACCGGGCTACGGATTCGTGATGCGGCGGCGGCCGGGGCGCGGCTGAGCACGCACCTAGGCAACGGTTCCCACGCGATGCTGCCCCGTCACGACAACTACATCTGGGAACAACTCGCCTGCGACGACCTGTGGGCGAGCATCATCTGCGACGGCCACCATCTGCCGTCAACGGTGGCACGCTGCATCATGCGTGTGAAGACGCCGGCGCGGACGGTCCTGACCTGCGACGCGGGCGGCCTGGCCGGGCTGCCGGCGGGCCGCTACCGCGAATGGGACCAGGACTTCGACGTGCTGCCGGAAGGCAAGATCGTCGTCGCCGGCACGCCGTACCTGGCGGGCTCGTGGGCCTTCACCGACCTGTGTGTCGGCAACGCGATGCGGTTCGGAGGCGTCAGCCTGCGCGACGCAGTGGACATGGCCGGCGCAAGACCACGCGAGTTGCTCGGCCTGCCGGCGCGCCCGCTGGAAGTCGGAGCGCCGGCGGAACTGATGGTCTTCGACTGGGAAGAGGGCGGACCGATCCAGGTCCGCGACGTGGTGATTCCGTAGTAATTCGGTAGGGTGCGTCAAGCGTACTCGCGCGGACGCACCGGAATATCATCCAGGAATGCAGCCCCGATTTGTAGGGTGCGTCAAGCGTACTCGCGCGGACGCACCGGAATGCAGACGCGTCCGGATGATCGTTCAGCAAGGGTAGGTTGCGGTGCGTCCGCGCGAGTACGCTTGACGCACCCTACGACTTGAGCCGCACGATTACTTCTCGGTCGGCTCTTCGCCGCGCTGGTAAATCGGCAAGAATCGATACTCCACGGTCATCGCCAGGACCGCCATCGCGGTGCTGTAGTTGGCGCCGTAGGTGCGGCCTTCGGCGTCGGCGCCTTGCCACATGCCGGTGCGGCTCTGGTTGTCGAGCAATTCCTTGTGCATCTTGGGTCGGAAGTCGTTCCAGTAGTTGCCGCCGAGCTGGAACGCGGCTTGGGAACAGTAATAGATGCCGTAGAAGAAGTGCAAGCTGCCCCACTTCGGCGGGTTCTTGAGCAGGTAGCCGCCCGCCTTGACGGCCTCGGGGCTGTGGTGCTGGTGCTTGCCGCAGATTTCCAATGCGAGGATGCTGGTGCCGGTGCAAGGGACGGTCACGCGGCTATTGGGCATGTAGCGAAAGCCGCCCGTGGTGCTGTCCTGGCAGCGCTTGATGTATTCCACCGCCAGGTCGATGGCCTCGGCCGGCACGTCGCAGCCCAGGTTCTTGGCGGCGCGCAAGGCCATGATCTGCCAGCCAGTCACGCTGATGTCGCTATCGAGCGTCGTGATCCGATAGCGCCAGCCGCCCATGTGGATGCCCTGCGTTCGCTGGGCCTTGAGGATCACTTCGACGGCCTTTTCCAGCTTGGCCCGCACTTCCTTTCCCAGCTTGTCGTCGGTCATACCGGCGACTTCCGCCAGCATGAGCGTGCAGATGCCGTGGTGGTACAACTCGTGGTTGCCTTCGGTGGCGATCAGGCCATTGGGATGCTGCTGCGCCAGGACGTACTCGACGCCTTTCTTGACCGTATCACCGTAGCGGCCTTCGCCGGGCACGTGGCCGGCGGAGAGATAGGCCATCACACACAGGGACGTGATGGCGGGGTTCTTGGCGGGACCGCCGGTCCAGGAGCCATCGCGCTCCTGCTGACGCTGGAGGGCGCGAAGCGCGTTGTCGATCGCCTCGTCCATCACCGCCTTGCCTTGTGGCGGGTCGGCCGTCTGGACGGACGTGGCGAAGCAAACCAAGGCAAGGAGCGAACCGAGGAGGATACGCATGGTGAAGCCCCTCAAAGAGGCCGGAATAAAATCCAAGCCCAGGGGTGATGGCCCCTGGGCTTGAAAGCGTCACAGTCTATCTACGATTGTAGCTCACTTTTTGTTGTCCGCGAGCTGTTCGAAGTACAGCTTGATGATGCGAGCGTAATCGTCGCCGTACTTCGCCTTCATGTCCTGAATGATCTTGGTCCGCAGATCGCCGGGCAGCTCGCCCCAGGCTTTGCCCTGGTACTTCTTCATGTCCGGCCCGAACTTGCTCAGGTCGGGCATGCCCTGACCGGCTGCACCGACTTCACCTGGGTTCGAGTTCGGGTTGTTCGGCTTGCCGGCCTGCTGCGACTGGGCCAGTTGCTGAGCAGCCTGGGCCAGTTGCTTAGCGGCCTGCTGCATGGAGCCCTGAGCCTGCTGGCCCTGATTCTGCTGCAACTGCTGTTGGGCCTGCTGCATAGCCTGTTGGCCCTGCTGCACCGACTGGCCGGCTTGCTGCGCTTGCTGCTGACCAGGTTGCCCCTGTTGCGGGTTGCCCTTCTGGGCAGCCTGCTGCATGGCCTGGGCGGCTTGCTGGGCTTGCTGAGCAGCCTTGTCAAGTGCCTGAGCCGCTTGCTGCTGCGACTGGCCCTGCTGTCCTTGTTGGCCGGCCTGGCCTTGCTTCTGAGCCTGCTGCATCGCTTGCTGCGCCTGCTGGCCGGACTGAGCCGCTTGCTGGGCAGCCTGCTGTGCTTGCGGCGTGCCCTTGGCGTCCTGGGCAGCCTGCTGCAGCTGCTTGGCCAGCTCGGCGGCTTGCTGCTGTAGGTTCTGCTGCTGAGCGGCTTGCTGTGCTTGCTGAGCCTGCTGATTGCTGGCCATCTGCTCCATCTGCTTGTTCAGCTCTTCCTGCTTTTTGGCGAGCTGAGCAGCCTGTTGAGCGGGATCCTTGCCCTGCTGCGGGGCTTCCTTCGGCGGCGTCTTGGCCAGGTCCTGCGCCATCTGACGAAGATCCTTCGCAGCTTGCTGACCAGCCTGCTGAGCCTGCTGCATCTGGCCGGCCTGGGCTTGTTGAGCGGCCTGCTGCGCTTGCTGAGCAGCCTGTTGGGCCTGCTTGCCGTTAGCCGACTGCTGGCCTTGTTCCTTGGCGACTTGCTTAGCCAGCTCCTGAGCCTGCTTGGCGATTTCCTGCTGCTGCTTGGCCAATTCACCTGCCGGGTTGTTCTTCGGGTCCTGCTGCTGGTTGGCCTTGGCCATTTCCTGGGCGGCTTGCTGAACCTGCTGACGCAAGTCGGCTTGCTGCTTCGCCAGGTCCTTGGCGGCCTGGGCCTGCTGTTGGTTCGGCATGCCCTTGGGCTGCTCGGCCGGCGGCTTCTGGTTCGCCTGTTGCTGCTGCGCGTTCTGCGGCAACTGCTTGGCCAGCTGCTCCAGGGCCTTGGCGGCTTCTTGCTGCTTCTGAGCAGCTTGAGGAGCCTCGTTCTTCTGGGCAGCCTGCTGAGCCTGGTTCATCGCCTGGCGTGCCTGCTCCAGTGCCTTCTGGTTCTGGTTGGCGGGCAGCTGGGAGGCCTGCTCGTTCAGCTTCTGCTGCTCCTTGGCGATCTGCTGCATCGCCTTTTCGAGTTCCTTCTTGCCTTGCTCGCCACCGGTCTTCTGGGCGGCTTGCTGGGCCTGCTTGGTCGCGTCGGCCAGCTTCTGCTGTTGCTTGGCGAGCTCTTGGGCAGCCTTCGCCGGCGATTCGTTCGGCTTGTTGGCCGTCTGGTTCGGGTTCTGGTTGGGGTTCTGGGCGGCCTGCTGCTTGGCCATTTCCTTGGCAAGCTGCTCGGCGGCCTCGGCGGCCTTGGCAAGCTGCTCCTTGGCCTCGGCCGGAGTTTTGGCGTTCTCGAGGGCCTTCTGGGCTTCGGCCATCTTTTGAGCCGCTTGCTTCTGGGCCTCGGCGGTCTCCTTCGACGGTTCCATCTTGTCAAGCCGGCGATTCAGCTCGGCTTGCTGCTGGGCCGCCTTCTTGGCTTCTTCGGGCGTCTGTTTGTCGTTCTTGGCGGCCTGCTCGGCCATTTCGCGTTGCTCGCGGGCCACCTCGGCGGCCTTGGCAGCCTGATCGCGGCCGTTCAGCTTGTCGGCCAGTTCGCGGAGCTTATCGGCTGCTTCGCGCCGAGCCTTGGCCTGCTCCTCAGGCTTCGCAGCCTGTTGCGCTTGCTGGGCCTTGGCCAGGGCTTCCATCGCTTCCTTCTTTTCCTTGGCCGCTTCCTCCCCACCGCGGACCTGCTTGGCCTCCTCGGCGATGTTCTTTTGCTCCTTCTTCGCCTCGGCTTGCTGCTGGGCGTTGGGCTGCTGCTTGGCGGCCTGCTCGGCCTTGGCGGCTGCCTCAGCTTGTTGCTTGGCGAGCCGATCGGCCTTCTGGGCTTCGGTCTCTTGGCCGGCCATCTGCTTGGCGAGCTTGTCGAGCACCTTGGCGGCTTCCTGCATCTGCTTCTGGGCTTCGGCGGATGCCGGGTTCTTCTTGGCTTCTTCCTCGGCCTTCTTGGCGGCCTCGGCGGCCTTGGCTTGCTGCTGCGGGGCTTCCGGGGCCTTCAGGTTCTGGGCTTCCTTGGCGATTTCCTGCTGCTGCTTCTTGATCTCTTCCTGCTTCTTCGGATCGGCGCCGGCTTCCTGGGCCTGTTTGGCCAAGGCTTCCTGCTTTTTGGCCAGGTCGGCGGCCTTCTCCTCGTCGGTCTTCTTTCCGGCGAGGGCTTGCTCGAGCTTTTCGAGCTGACGCTTGGCGTCCTGTTGCGAGGCGTTGATGTCCTGCGGACGCGCGTCCATCAGGTCCTGCATTGCCTTGTTGAGGGCGTTCTGGGCCTTCTCCACGCGCTCTTCCTGCTTGGGTGCGTCGAGCTTGCTGAGCTTCTCGGCGGCATCAGCCTGCTTCTTGGAAGCTTCTTCCAACCGCTTGGCCAGCTCCGCGCGGGTCTGGGCAGCCTGCGGATCCTTGTTTTCAACCTGCTTGACGGCCTGTTCGGCCAGGCGAGCGATTTCCTGTTGTTCCCGCTGCAGACGAGCCACTTCCTGGAGGGCCTGCTGACGGCGTTGCTCCAGCGTGGGCAGTTTCTGGGCTAACCGTTCGAGTGCGTCCTTGGCCTGGGCCATGTGCTTGTCGGCGGCTTTCTGGTCCTTGGCTTCGAGGGCCTTGGCGGCCTGCTGGGCCTGCTCGATCGCTTCCTTCTGTTCTTTCTGTGCGGCCGCGTTCTGCTGCGGCACGTCCAGGCGCTCGGCGGCGTTCTTGACCGCTTCCTGCTCCTTCTTCATCTCTTCCATGCGCTGAGCGGCCGGCATTGGGTCTTTCTTGTCCTCGAGGCGAGCTCGAAGGTCCTGCTGGATGCGTGCCAGCTGCTGTGCGGCTTCGCGCGGGTCCTTGGCCAGGTCGATGGCCTTCTCCAGGGCGGCGGCGACGCGCTCCAGTTCCTTTTCCGTGGCTTCCTGCTTCTTGATGGCCTCTTCAGGGTTGCCCTTTTCCAGCTCTTCAGCGGCCTTCTTGGCTTCATCCGGCTTGAGAGGGTAGGCCTTGGCCGTGTCGGTCGCCTTCTTGGTTTCCTGGGCCAGCTTCTCCGCCTGCTTGGCCAGTTCGGCCTGCTTCTTCGCCAGTTCGGCGAGCTTCTCCTGGCGCTGCTGCTGCTGGGCATTGGCCAGGTCGCGCTGGGCCTGGGCCAACTCCTTCGCCTTCTCGGCCATGTCCTTGAGCTGCTCGGCCCGGGCCTGGTCGAGCGCGTTGCGGAGCGATTCGTTCTCGGTCAGCTTCTCGAGTTCTTTTTGAAGGGCTTCTTGTTCCTTCTTGAGCTGCTCCATCTGCTCCGGCGTGGCTTCCTTCGTTTCCTTGGCCAGTTGCTCCTGGCGTTGGGCCAGCTGCTCGAGCTTCATCTGATCGAGGCGAGCCTGCGCGACCTTTTCGTTCTCGCGCTTCAGCTCTTCCAGCTTCTTGAGTGCCTCGTTCAGGTTCGCGTGCGACTTCATGAATTCCTGGTTACGCGGGTCGGCTGCGTTCTTCCTTTCCGCGTCCTGGAGGGCCTTGTCGCTGGCGCGCATTTCCTTGTCGGCCACGTCCTGGGCCTTCTCGGCCAGGTTCCGCAGCGCCGGCGTCTGGGCGGTGTCCTTGGCCAGTTCTTGCAATGCGTTCACGACGTCGCGGTTTTCCTTGCGGACGTCCTTCAGGTCCTTGTTCTGCTCGGGCTTCAGGTTCGGCTGCGTCTTGCTAGCCTCGTAGAGCTTGCTGAGGTCGGCACGCTCCTTGAGGATCTGGTTCTTGATCGCGTCGAGACGCTTGTTGACGTCGTCGCGCTGAGCCAGGATGTCCTGCTTCTGGGGCAACTCGCCTTCGCGGGCCACCTTCAAGGTCCGCCACCGATCCGCCGGATAATAGACGACCTGCGGGTTGAGCTTGGCTTCGGGCACGCTGCGGTTGTCGGTCGCCTTGATGCGATAGCGAACTTCGTCGCCTTCCTTGACCTTGGTTCCCAGGTGAAACGCATGGGTGGCGACTGCATTGCGGGTGCCGGCACCGTTCAGCTCCATCACGACGGTCGTGACTGCGCCGTTATTGATCCGATATTCCAGCTCAGCCGTCGCAACGCCGTAGTCGTCGTCGATCTTCGCTTCAACGGGCAGGCGGTCGTACGGGTGAATTGTCTTGAGCTCGTCGCTGCCGGAGACCTTCGTGATGGCCGGCGGCTGGTCGATGTCCACGGTCACCGAGCGGGGGTCGAGCGCGGTCATGATCTTGTCGTCGCTTTCCAGGACGAGGACGTACTGGCCGTTGACAGCAACCGGCAGCTCCAGGCTCGCTTGCTTCCGATCGGCGCTAAGGCTCAGTTCGCGAACGAACGCCTGGCTGTTCTTGTCCTTGGTGGCGGCCAGCGGCGTCCACAGGAAGCGGGCAGATGCGGCGGGCACCGTGAACGTGAAGTCGAAGCGAACCGTGCTATGCTGCAGAGCAGACAGGTTGTCCCAGCCCTCGGACTTCTGCACGTCCTTGGTGGCCTTGGCATAGTCCGGCGGTGTCACGATCACTTGCGGGCTGTTGGCTGCCAGCTCGACGGCATCGACCGCAGTCACGGTGTACGTCTCGCTGACGGCATTGCCGGCTTCCACGCGGTAGTTGAAACTATCCTTGACCTTTTCAACGCGGAACGAGAAGGCATCGGAGCGGTCGGCAGCCATCCGGAAACGCGTCGACTTGCCGTCTGGTTCGCTGATGACGATGGTGCTCGTCGTGGGCAGGACGGCCTTGGTCGTCGTCGGATTGACCTGGACCGCCAGGACCAGCGGCCGTCCGCGGGCGGCCATCTGGTTGCCGGGAGCGACCTGGAGCGTGAAGGGCACGCTGCTTTCGATGCTGTTCCAGGGCATCAGGAAGCGCGACACCAGCTGGCTGTATTCGTCCGGGAACTTGAAAGCCGGTGCTGCGGTCATCACCAAGCAACCCAGGGAGACGACCGCCAGCTGGTTGGCGGCGCGGGCCGGGAACGACTGGAGGAAATCGAGCCCGCTCGTGCGCGATTCGGTGTCCTTGGCCAGCAGTGCGACCAGGGCACGGGAGCCATGGGCCGCTTCGGAAGAGCCGCTGACGCCAACGGTGGTCGTCAGGCGCTCGCCCAGCTCGGGGTACTTTTCTTCGATGATGGCAGCCAGGGCTTCGGGATCGAGCCGGCGCGTCAGAGGGATGACCAGGCCGAACAGCGTCACAAAACCGCCGATGGCCACCCAGCCGGCCAGCAGGGCCATGCGAGCCACGGCGGGCAGTTCGAAGCACGCATCGGCGAGCAGGCTGAGGCCGCCGGTCACGGCCAGGGCCAGCACCAGGAACGCCACGCCCCGCACGGCCCGCAAGCGGCGAATACGCCGCCCGAGCGACAGAAGCTTCGAGCGCAGGTTCGAGGGTAGGGCTGAGACAGTGGCCATTTCTGATTCCCCCAGTGTTCTACCGGACAATCCCCGTGTCCGTCGCGCGCGACGGCCCCATACTCAAGGACGGCAGGTGTCGGTTTTAGTAACCCTTTTCGGAGCAAAAAGTTTCGGAAGGCGAATCGGGCAGAGGGCATCGGTGCCCGGGTTGGAGAGCTATGGAAGTCTAAAGTAAAGGACGCGCCAACGCAACCAGATATTTGAAATATCCGGAACGGCTCAGGCAGTTTGCGACGCAACAGACAACAGACTCCCCAGTGAGCATCTCAGGGCTTCGGCGCTTTGGTATAGCCATCGACCGTAAGTGCCAGCACGGCCAGCGCCGTGCAGTAGTTTGGGCCGAACGCGCGGCCCTCGGCGTCACTACCTTGCCACAATCCGGTCTTGCTTTGGTTGTCGAGCAGTTCCTTGTGCAGCTTCGGACGGAGTTCTTTCCACATGTCACCGCCAGCCTGGTGGCCAGCCCTGCTGACGTAATACACGGTGTAAAGGCAATGAGCGGAGCCCCAACGCGGCGAGTTCTTTTGGAGATACGCTGCTGCCTTCTCCATCTCCGCGAGGTGCCCCTTGTCGGTAGTTCCGTCACCGGCAATGATGCCGATCGCGGTGCAGGCCACTGTCACCCGACTGGCAACGACCCGATAACTGTACGCCCCGGCAGAAGGAACCCAGTTCCTCCGGACATAGTCGCGCGCCATTTCGAGTGTTTTTTCGGGCACGTCCCCCCCTGCTTTCTTAACTGCTCGCAGGGCCTGAACCTGCCAGCCGGTAAGGCTAAGATCGGCATCGTTGCCCTGGACGAGGTATCGCCACCCGCCCTTGAACTCACCTTCAGTCCGCAGGGCCTTGAGGATGACGGCCAAAGCTTTCTCCAGCGCCTTGTCGACTTCTTCGGCTACCTTACCCTTCAGGCGGGGACGCGCGGTAGCGAGCATCAGGGTACAGATGCCGTGGTGGTACATCTCATGGCTGCCTTCCCTTCCGATCACGCCATTCTCAAGCTGGAACTTGAGCACAGCCTGGATGCCCTTTTCCACGAGTTCGCCATAGGGATCCATGCCGGGTGCGTGACTGGCCGACAGGTACGCCAGCACGCCCAGGCTGGTGACCGCCGGGTTCTTTGAAGGCCCGCCCTTCCAGCTGCCATCGTCCTCTTGCGTCAACTTGAGGGCAGCCAGCGCGCGGTCAACCGCCTCATCCCTGGGCTCGCGCTTCGGTGGGTCGGCCGCGACGATGGTGCTGGGGAGCGACAGAGCAATTGCCACCATCAATGACTTCTCCACATGTGTCTCCCGCTTAGGAAAACAGCTTCTTCAACGCTTCCAGTTCTTGTTTGGCTAGCCGCTTGCGTTCAGCCAGATCCTTAGTCTCGTATTCGCCGTGCAAGCTGATGGTGCCGCTGAACTTCGCGTCCTTGAGTCCCTGAGCCACTTCGTTCCAGCGGACGATGCCGTCCCCGACGGGCACGACGTGGGCTTCCCAGGAGTTCTTGCCCTTCTCCCAGCGCATGTCCTTGATGGCGATCAGAGACAGCCACGGCCGCACCATGTCCGCTTCCATCCGGAACGGACCGCCGTTGATCGCCGTGTGCCCGGTGTCGACGAACGCGCCAACGTGATGGGGGTCGAGGTCCTGGAGCAGCAGGCGCAAGCAGGCGCAGTTGTTGCCCAGGTAGTTTCCGGAATGCGTGTGGTAGCAGGCGCGCACCCCGGTTTTGGCTGCCAGCTTGGCGAAGCCGGCCAGGCGCGTCCGTGCGTCGGTCACGCTGGCGTCGAACTTCTCCTTGTAGGCGAAGTAGCCAAGTTTAATGGCCGGCACGCCCGCCTTGCCACACGCGTCGAAGAGCGACTTGGCCGCCGGACTGTCCGGATCGATTACGTTGGTCGGTCCAGTGACCAGCCCGATGGTCAGCCCCGCATCCTGAAAGGACTTGGCCGCCTTGGGCAACTCGGTCGCCACGTTCTCGGGCGTCACCGGAAACCCCGGCCGCACCGCCAAGTCGGCGCCGTCCAGGCCCACTTCCTTGCAGAAGGCGATCAGCCCCGGTACATCCAGGGACTGCAACAGCTTGGTGAAGTAGACGTAGCGCATGAGAATCTCCAGGCCCCGCCATCGGCGGCGGAAGAGTTCGTGGCGACGCACGCGTCGGATTGCGGCTGCCCTCTACTCATAGAAGCCAAACGCCGGTTTCGCAATCAATTTCGAACCAATCCTGCCGCTGGCGGCTGTGTTGCCCAGCGTCTCCGCGCGCCAGAATGAAGCGCTAGCGGGCATTTGTTCGTAGTCCCGCAGTGAAGCGGTCCCGCCACGCCGGCTGAAGGCGCAACTGCGAACAAATGCAAATTCCAAGGCATATCCCAACCGCATCTGGCTGCCGTCTCACGGCAGTGGTGGCCCGCCGAGCTGATCCAGTCGCGCGCGGCGCTGGGCCCAGGTTTCCGCGTTCAGTCGTCGCGTCACGTCGTCGCCGGACAGTTCCAGGCCGGTCAGCATCTCGATCCACACTCGCAGGCGCTCCGAGGTGCACGGCGTACACGGGCTGGGGACCGGCCACAGCCACAGGTGCGTGGCGTCGGCGATGAGCAGATGGCGGCCGTCCGGACTGAAGGACACCAGGCTGCCAGGTAAGGCGTGGCCGACGGCCTGGCCGCTGCTCGCGTCCCACAGCCACGTTTGCTTCGCGCGATCCGAAGTGGCCAACAGGCGGCCGTCCGCCGTGAAGGCGCTGCCAAGGCCGGTCAGAGGCGGGCCCACGGCCTTGCCGTTGGTCGGGTCCCACAGCCACGTTTGATTGGGGCCGGACGTGGCCATCCGCCGACCGTCCGTCGTGAAGGCGTGGAAGGATGCTTGCACCGGCGGGCCCGCCGCCTTGCCGCTGGCGACATCCCAGACCGACGTTTGCAGGTTGTCCACCGTCGCCAGCAGTTTGCCGTCCGTGGTGAGCGCCTTGAAAAAGCCGGGGAATGGCTGGCCGACCGCCTTGACGCTGCTTGCCTCCCACAGGTACGTTTGCTTGGGTTCCCACGTCAGCACGCACCGCCCGTCCGGGGTAAAGCCGCCGAGCCTGCCCGGCAGCGGCTGGCCGACCGCCTTGCCGCCGGCCGACTCCCATAACTGCGTTCGTTGGTGATCGCCCGTGGCCAGCA
Source organism: Gemmataceae bacterium (assembly GCA_019752375.1). GTDB lineage: Bacteria > Planctomycetota > Planctomycetia > Gemmatales > Gemmataceae > JAIEMG01. The sequence continues at coordinate 13,496 of JAIEMG010000027.1, forward strand.
ACCGTCCATCCGCCGAGAAGCCCTTGAACTTGCCCGCTCGCGGCTCCCCGACCGCGGTGCGGCCTTTGGTCTCCCACAACCACGTTTGCGTGTTGTCGAAGGTGGCCAGCAGGCGATCGTCCGTCGAGAAATCGCCGAACCAGCCTTTCAACGGCTGGCCGACGGCCTGGCCGTTGCCGGTCTCCCAGAGCAGCGTTTGTTGATCCTTCGTCGTGGTGGCGACGAACCGGCCGTCCGCGGTGAATGCGCCAAGGTATCCTACCAGCGGACGGCCGATCGCCTGGCCGTTGGCCGTCTGCCACAGCCAGGTTTGATTGGAGCCGTCCGACGTGGCCAGCACCCGGCTGTCCGTAGTGAACTTGCTGCGAACCAGCTGCCCGGGCCTGGGAACCTGTCCGGACGGCTTGTCGCTGCGCCGGCCCGTCTCCCACAGCCACGTTTGCCATTGATCGTCCGTGGCCAGCAGGCGGCCGCCGGCGGTGAAAGTCCGGGCCCAGCCGGGCAGGGGCTGGCCGATGGCCTTCCGGCTGCTCATGTCCCAGAGCCAGGATTGATGGCCGTCGGTCGTGGACAGCAACCGTCCATCGGCCGCGAAGGTCGGGAACCAGCCCTGCGGCGGCTGCCAGACCAGGTCGCCCTTTGCCGTGTCCCACAGCCACGTTTGCTTGAAATCGTGCGTCGCCAGCAGCTTGCCGTCCGGGCTGAAGGCAACGAACTGACCGGGCCGCGGCTCCGCGACGGCCTTGCCCGTGGCCGTCTCCCACAGGAACACCTGTTTGCCGTCGGTCGTGGCCAGCAGCCGGCCGTCCGCGGTCAGGCCGGCGGTCGAGCCCTTCAAGGGCTGGCCGACCGGTTCGCCATTGGCCGTCGCCCACACGCACGTTTCACGCTCGTTGCCGGGCGTGCCCTTGGGGACGGGCTTGAGCTTGCTGGTGATCACCAGCCGGCTGTCCGGCGTGAAACCCCTGGATAGTCCCCCTTGCAAAGGCTCGGCGACGGCCTTGCCGGTCGCAGTGGCCCACAGCCACGTTTGATTTTCGCCCCAGGTGGCCAGCAGTCGCCCATCCGGAGAGAAGCCCATCCCGAAGTTGCCGGGCATTGCCTGGCCGATGGCCTTGCCGCTGCTTGCCTCCCAAAGGTAGATCTGCTGGCCATCCTTGGTGGCCAGCAGCCGGCCGTCCGGGCTGAAGACGGGGAACATGCCGTGCCTTGGCTGCCCGACCGCCTTGCCGCCGGCCGTGTCCCACAGCCACGTTTGCTTGTCGTGATACGTGGCCAGCAGCGCCCCGTCCGCGGTCAGCGCGCCGAACGCCCCCTGCAATGGAGGGCTGACGGCCCGGCCGCGAGCGGTGTCCCACAGCCACGTTTGTTTTTCATTGCCGGTCGCCAGCAGTCGGCCGTCCGCGGAGCAGGCGCGGAACTTCTCCTGCCCGGTCAACCGGCAGGGGAGCACTTCCCAACTCCAGCCGCCGGCCAGGGCCCGAACGCGCTCGCCCAGTTCCGGCTGCTGGCTATGCTCCGCATGCTGCAGTCCGCGCACGAGCCAGAGGAGCCCTGCGGCGGGGTTGCCGGCCTGGTGAAACGCCTCTGCCCGAGCCACGGTCAGCTGGCCGAGGTAGTTTTCGGCCAGACGGCGCTGGCGCTCGGCGGCGGAGCGCTGCTCGCGCGCTTCCTGCGCTGCCGCATCGGCCCGCAGCCGTTCCTGGGCTGCAATGTCGCGCTGCTGGGCCGCGACATCTCGTTCCTTGGCGGCCAGGTCGCGTTCGTGCGCTGCGAGGTCGCGCTCCCGCGCGGCAATATCGCGTTCGCCCTGCACGCCCTGCATGAAGCCCCAGCCGATCAGCAGGGCCACCAGCGTCAGGACCACGGCGACACTGGCGCTCACCGCCAACGCCGCCGCCGGCTTGCGCCGACACCAGCGCCAGCCGCGCTCCAGCGCGCCCACCGCCCGCGCCTTCACCGGTTCCCCGCCCAGGAAACGCCGCAGGTCATCCGCCAACTCCTCCGCGGTCGCATAGCGCTTCCCCGGCTCCTTCTGCAAGCACTTCAAGCAGACCGTCTCCAGGTCGCGCGGCACCTTGGGGTTCAAGCGCAGTGGCGGCACCGGCTCCTCGGACACGACCATCAACAGCGTGTCCATGCTGGTCGTGCCCTTGAACGGCGGCCGGCCGGTCAGCATCTCATAGAGGATCGCCCCGAGGGCATAGATGTCCGCCGCGGGACCGATCTCGCGAACCTTGCCCAGCGCCTGCTCCGGCGCCATGTAACTGGGCGTGCCCATGACCGCCCCGGTCCGCGTCTGCCCCGAGTCATCGTCCAGCCGCTTGGCCAATCCGAAGTCAGTGATTTTGGGCGTCGTGGTCAAGATGCCGGTGGCACTCGGGCCGCGATCCGTTCCCGATGATTGCTGACTCCTGCTTCCTGATGCCTGACTCTTACCTCCGGATTCCTGCCCTCTGATTCCTGATTCCTGACTCCTGCCCCCTGACTCCTGAATGAGAATGTTCGCCGGCTTCAGATCGCGGTGAACGATGCCGCGTTGATGGGCCGCGTGCATGGCGCGAGCGAGCGTTTCGGACAATCGGGCGGCCTCGCGCGCCGGCAACGGCGTGCCGGCGAGCCGGCTGGCCAGGCTGCCGCCTTCGACATACTCGAGCGAGAAATACGGCAGCGGAGAGCTCTCGCCGGGCGGAGTCCACTCGCCCACCTCGTAGATCTGCACGATGTTGGGATGTTGCAAGCGGGCGACGGCTTCGGCCTCGGCGCGGAACCGGGCCAGGTCGCCGGCGCTGGCGTGCGCCCCGCCGAGGATCATCTTGAGGGCGACAATTCGCTTCAGCTTCTCCTGTCGCGCCTGATAGACGACGCCCATGCCCCCCCGGCCCAGCACGCCCAGGATCGTGTGATCGCCAATGGCCTCGGGAAACGCCTCCGTGCCGGTCACGAACTTGGGTACGGTCGGCGCATTCGACCTCCGCAGCGCGGACTCGGCCCGCTTCACGGTGTCCGGTGGCGCGTCCTTTAGCACTGCCCCGCACGACCGACACCAGTCGGTCGACGCCGACGGATCGGACGATACCGCTGCTTTGCAGTGCGGACACGTCAACGAGTTTGCGGACATGGCGATTCCTCGTGTGCGGGCGCTGCCGCGGGCGGCATCGAAGACTCCATTCGAAAGCGGAATTGTTCGGCTTCAGTTGCTAGCAGCGCTCATGGGACTTTCCCTGCGACGAGTTTCTTTTCCCACGGGCTTCGTTGGGCGTTGAGGAATTGCGTCACAAACGCGTTGGCCGGGTTGCGCACGAAGTCGTCGAGCGTGCCGCGCTGCACGATGCAGCCGTCGCGCATCAGGACGATGCAGTCGCCGAAAAAGGCGGCCTCGCCCAGGTCGTGCGTCACCAGCACCACCGTCTTGCCCAATGTCTGGAAAATACGGCGCAAGTCCGTTTGGAGGTCGTGCCGGATCATCGGGTCGAGCGCACCGAGAGGCTCGTCGAGAAGGAGCAGATCGGGATCGAGCATCAGGGCGCGCATCAGGCTGACGCGTTGCCGCTGCCCGCCGGACAGCTGCACGGGATAGCGATCGAGCCCGTCTTCGGGGAACTGGGTCAGTGAAGACAGCTCGCCGAGTCGAGCAGCGATGCGCGGCTCGTCCCAGCCGAGATGGCGGGCCATCAGAGTGACGTTACCGCGAGCAGTCAGGTGCGGAAACAGGCCACCGTCCTGGACGACGTAGCCCATACGACAGCGCAGCTGGCGAGCATTGTCCGTGGTCAGCGCGATTCCGTCGAGCGCGACGGAACCCGCATCGGGCCGGATCAGGCCGATCATCAAGCGCAACAGCGTTGATTTACCACAGCCCGAAGGACCAATGAGGACCGTGGACTGGCCGCGCGCGACCGTGAGGTCGGTTGGGACCAGCGCCGGACGGCTCCCATAGGACTTCGCGACGCCTTGAAGTTGAAGCATGGCAGCTTCACTTTAGGCGGCACACTGTCGGGAAGCAACAATGCAGCTCAGTCGATGCGCTGGAAACGCCACACCGGCACGGCGGGTGGCAGCTGGCCGCTGTAGTACGCTTGCTCGCCGACCATTTCGCGGACGTTGCGCAGCATCCGCCGACGATAGGCCCATGCCTGGTTCGGTCCGGTGGCGCGGCGCACCGCATCCCAGACCTGATAGAGCTGGCGCGCCTCGCGCAGCACTTCGGCCAGGTCGTCGGCGCGATGGATCAGGATGGCCTGTTGCGTCTGAACGTGGCACTGGTACTGCTCGTTCAGCCGGCACAGTTCGGCGACGGCGGCACTGCTGGGGAGCGTGTTGCAGTCCGCCAGGCGCGGCGCGTCTTGCAGGGTGCGCCAGTAGTGGCGCACATAGCGAAGCTCGGAGCGGAAGTCGGAAGCCCAGTTCTCGTGCGGGCCGACCAGTTCAAGACCGACCGAGATTTCCTTGAGCGCCTGCCAGACTTCGGGCCGTGCCTGGGAGGCAACGGGAGGATCGGTGGGCCAGAGAATGAGCGCGAAGACGTAGAAGTACCACTCCATCGTGGCCTCCATGGGCGGAGGTTCCCCCGGGAAAAGAGAAGGGAACTAGGGTTGCGCTAGGAAGGTAATCAGGCAGGGTGTCCACGCCACCTGGAGTCCTGGCGGGTGGGGTCCGATCCGGTGCGATGAAAGGAGGGACAAGCTGCCTCTTCATTCAAACATATGTCATCCTTTATATTTTCGCAATAGCGAAGCTGGGCGATTTCTAGCGAAGATTCGGATTGGCGCTGGAATGTTCGCGCGTTTCCCATATGCGGCGCGGACCGGGAAAAATCCTTGATGGAGCCTGTCTTTCGGGTATCCTGAGACGTGCCATGCCTTACGGTCCCCGCCCTCGCCGTCGTCCGTCCAACCGATTGCTGGAGCCCCGCGAACATGACTTTCCCGCACCTGTTCAGCCGGCGCCAGATGTTGCTTTTCACGTTGCCGGCTACTTTCTTGCTGTTGCCCGCGAGGCTGGCAGCGGCCGAGGCCGTCGATTATGCGCGCGACGTCAAGCCAGTGCTGAAGGCGCAATGTTACTCGTGCCACGGCGCGCGCGAGCAAAAAGGCAAACTGCGCGTCGACACCGTGACACTGATGATGTCCGGAGGCCGGAGTGGTGCGTCGATCGTCCCAGGCAAGAGTGATGACAGCCTGCTGCTGGAGAAGATCACGCATGGTCCGGCCAACAAGCGCATGCCGCCGCCGCCCAAGGCGCCGTTGACCGATAAGCAAGTGACGCTGCTGAAAGCGTGGATCGACCAGGGTGCGAAGGCCCCTGACAACGAAAAGCCGGACGACCCGCGCGATCACTGGGCATTCCAGACGCCCAAACGCATGCCGGAACCGGTCGTCAAGAACGCGATGTGGCCGCGCAACGGCATCGACCGCTTCATCCTCGCCAGACTGGAGAAGGAAGGGTTGACGCCGTCGCCGGAAGCCGATCGCATCACCCTGATACGCCGCCTCAGCCTCGACCTGCTCGGTCTGCCGCCGTCCCCAAAGGAAGTCGATGACTTTCTGGCCGATCAGCGGGCCGACGCTTATGAACGCCTCGTCGATCGCCTTCTGAGTTCGTCCCACTACGGCGAACGCTTCGCCCGGCTCTGGCTCGATCAGGCACGCTATGCCGACAGCAACGGCTACACCATCGACTCGGCGCGCTCCATCTGGAAATACCGCGACTGGGTGATCGATGCGATCAACAAGGACAAGCCCTTCGACACCTTCACCATCGAGCAACTCGCCGGCGACCTGCTGCCGGGCGCGACGATGGAGCAGAAGATCGCGACTGGCTTCCATCGCAATACACAGATCAACGAGGAAGGCGGCATCGATCGCGAGCAGTTCCGTGTCGAATCGGTCGTCGATCGGGTGAACACCACGGGCAGCGTCTTCCTCGGCCTGACCGTTGGCTGCTGCCAGTGCCACGATCACAAATTCGACCCGATCTCGACGAAGGAGTACTACCAGCTCTTCGCCTTCCTCAATAGTGCCGACGAACCATTGCTCGAAGTCCCCGCGCCTGGCCAGCTCGAAGCGCGAGCGAAAGTCCGGGCGCAAATCGCCGAGCTGGAGAAGAAGCTGAAGGTGCTCGACTCGACCACGGACGAGGCACAAATCCACTGGGAAGAGAACGTGTCGGACGTGGATCGCGAGCGGTTGCCGGAGGAGATCCGCAACATCCTCGCCATCGCCCGCAGCGGCCGCAGCCGCAAGCAGGAGCAGACGCTCAAAACGGCCTTTCGCCGCATCGATCAGAGCAGGCACGTCGTGGCGGGGCTGGGCGATCCGTATCCATACCTGGCGCTGGCCCACCTGCAGGCGCTGGCGGCGCGTGGCACCCTGGAAATACGGATCATTGAGTTGAAGGCCGCGGAGCCCAAGGTCGTGACCACGATGGTCATGCAGGAGCGCAAGACGCCGCGCCTGACCACCATTCACATCCAGGGCGACTTCACGCGCAAGGGCGATGCGGTGACGCCGGGCACGCCGTCCGTGCTGCACGCACTCAAGGTGCCGCGATCCGCCGGCTTGAATCGGCTCGATCTCGCGAAGTGGATTGTCGATCCAAACAACCCGCTGACGCCGCGTGTGGCGATGAACCGCTACTGGCAGCACTATTTCGGCACCGGCCTTGTCGAGACGGAAAACGACTTCGGCACGCAGGGCACGCCGCCTTCGCATCCCGAGCTGCTCGACTGGCTGGCGACCGAGTTCATCGCCCAGAAATGGAGCATGAAGGCGATGCACCGGCTCATTGTGACCAGTGCGACCTATCGCCAGTCGTCGAAGCATCGCGCGGACCTGCTCGCCGTCGATGCCCGCAATCGGCTGCTGGCTCGCCAATCCCGGCTGCGGTTGGATGCAGAGATCGTCCGCGACACCGCGTTGACCTCCAGTGGGCTGCTGACGCCCACGATCGGCGGTCCGAGCGTCTTTCCGCCGCAACCGGAAGGCGTCTATCTCTTCACGCAGGTGCGCCGCGACTGGAAAGCCAACACCGATGCCGACCGCTATCGCCGCGGCATGTACACGTATTTCTGGCGCTCCGCCCCGCATCCGGGCCTGACCGTCTTTGACGCTCCCGACGCCGCCACCACCTGCACGCGGCGCAACCGCTCCAACACGCCGCTTCAGGCGCTGACGCTGCTCAACGACCAGGCGTACTTCGAGTTCGCCCAGGCGCTGGCAACCCGCATCCTGAAGGAAGCCAAGGACGACAACGCCGAACGCATCCAGCTTGCCTTCCGCCTCTGCCTGGCCCGGACGCCCAGCGAGCGCGAGGAGAGACGCCTCAAGGAATTGCTGGCCCAGCAGATCGCCGCCTTCGAAGAAGCGCCGGAGTCGGAGGCACAACTCTTCGCGCCGAAGATTTCGCCAAAGATCAGCCCACGGCAGCAGGCCGCGTGGACCATGGTGGCACGCGTGTTGATGAACCTGGATGAATTTGTGACGCGGGAATAGGAGGGACTGTGCGCAGGAAATCCCCTCGCCGCGGACGCCTCGCGGACTATGTGGCCGAGGTGCTCAAGAACGCCGTGTACGAGACAGGAGAGCAGCTCGATGTGATCGTGGCCGAGGCCCCCGATTTGCCGGGTTGCTTGACACAAGGTGCTACCATCGAAGAGGCGCGAGAAAACCTCGTGGACGCCATTGAGGTTTGGCTTCTGTCGGGTTTGCGCGGCGGCGAGGACCCGCCTGTAGTGAACGGCTGCCGTCTGGCAATCACTGCCGCGCCGAGGAGACCGAAGGATGGCCAGTCTCGCCCCCGTATCAAGGCGTGAGCTGGTGCGTAAGTTGAAGGCCCTGGGCTTTCAGGGCCATTCCCCGGAGGAAAGCACCACTGGATGCGTCGAGGCCGGCTGCGGGTCACGATCCCGAATCCCCACCAAGGGGCGCTCGATCCCGGCTTTGTTCGGCGCGTCTTGCGGCAGGCTGGCATCAGTGTCGAGGAATGGCTTTGTGCCTGAGTAGTGTCGTAGGGTGCGTCAAGCGTACTCGCGCGGACGCACCGGCCCCGCGCGAAGTCGTCACGCCGCTGCAACGTCCGGTGCGTCCGCGCGAGTACGCTTGACGCACCCTACAGGCTACAGGCGGTAGACGGCGCGAAGCCGTCACGCCCGCTGTCCGCACACCGGACCCTACGAGATTTGATAAGTCCGCTAACGGGGAATCACTGGTCATGGATCCATCCTCTTCGCTCCTGTGGCAAACGCGACGCCATTTCTTCGGCCAGTGCACCTTGGGCCTCGGCTCTCTGGCGCTGACTTCGCTGTTGAAGAGCGACAACGCCCTGACCGCTGCCGACGCTCGGGCCATCAATCCGATGGCGCCGAAAGCACCGCACTTCGCGCCGCGGGCGAAGAACGTCATCTTCCTGTTCATGGCTGGCGGTCCCAGCCAGCTCGAGCTCTTTGACCACAAACCGGAACTGCTGAAGTACCACGGCAAGCCGATCCCGGAGTCGTTCATCAAGGGCAAGCGCTTCGCCTTCATGGACACCTTCGCCAAGGACCCGCCGAAGTTGCTGGCCACGCGCCGCAAGTTTGCCCGTCACGGCAAGTGCCAGACCTGGGTCTCGGATTGCTTGCCGCACACCGCGGGCATTGTCGACGATATCGCCATCGTGCGCTCGATGAAGACCGACGTGTTCAATCACGGGCCTGCCAAGGTCTTCGTCAACACCGGCTCCCCGCAGTTTGGCCGGCCGAGCATGGGCGGCTGGGTGACCTACGGCATCGGCAGTGAATCCAAGGACTTGCCGGGCTTCGTGGTGCTGCAATCGGGCGGCCGTGGTCCGCGCGGCGGCGCGGCCAACTGGGCCAGCGGCTTCCTGCCCACCGCGTACCAGGGGGTGCCGTTCCGCACCACGGGCGAGCCGATCCTGAATCTGAGCAGCCCCAAGGGCATCACATCCAAGCGGCAACGCGACGTGCTCGACGCCCTGCGCGACCTGAATGCCGAGCGGCTGGAAGACACCGGCGACCCGGAGATCGCGACGCGCATCGCCTCCTACGAGATGGCGTACAAGATGCAAACGAGTGCTCCCGACCTGATCGACGTGTCCAAGGAGAGCAAGCAGACGCTCGACCTGTACGGCGCCGCTCCCGGCCGCGTCTCCTTCGCGAACAATTGCTTGCTCGCCCGCCGGCTGGTCGAGCGCGGCGTCCGCTTCGTGCAGCTCTATCACACCGACTGGGACCACCACGGCTCCGGTGGCGACGACCTGGACGGCGGCCTCGACGGCTGCTGCAAGGCGACGGACCAGGCAGCGGCAGCGCTCATCAAGGACCTGAAGCAACGCGGCATGCTCGACGACACGCTGGTCGTCTGGGGCGGCGAGTTCGGCCGCACGCCGATGGGAGAGCCGCGCGAGAAGATTGGCCGCAACCATCACATCGACGCCTACACCATGTGGCTGGCCGGCGGCGGCATCCGGCCCGGCATCAGCCTGGGCGCGACGGACGAATTCGGCTTCTCTTCCGTCGAGGACCAGATGCACGTTCACGATCTGCAGGCCACCGTGCTCCACTTGCTGGGCCTGGATCATCTCAAGCTGACGTATCGCTTCCAGGGACGTGACTTCCGTCTGACAGACGTGCATGGAGAAGTGGTCCACAAGCTCCTGGTGTAGACCAAATGCGGAGCGAGTGCTCCGCCAAGGCTTGATTTAGGGATCGGCCGGCACAGCAGCCGGCCTTACATTCACGCACCGTACGGTTGCGGCCGGCACAGCCGGCCCTACAAAAGCTTAGGCCTGTAGGGCCGGCTGTGCCGGCCGCACCCTCCGCGAAATCGGGGTTTTTTACAGAGCACCACCGACCCCATTTTCGAGGCTGGACGGCGCACAAGCCCACATCACCGACTTTGTCAGCTGCACCGGCAAGTTACCGGACGCCAACAAGCAGTTTCACCGGAGATGCGATCGTGCAAGCGAACCCGTCCAGCGGCAGGGTCGCGGGCCGTGTGGCGTTGGTCACCGGTGCTGCCTCGGGCATTGGCCGAGCCAGCGCGATCCTGCTCGCGCATCAGGGCGCCAGCGTTGCGGTCTGCGACATCGACACCCACGGCGCGGATGCCGTGGCCGAGACGATTGCTCAACAAGGTCGGACGGCCCTGTCCTTCCGCCTCGACGTCGCGTCCGAAACGGACTGGCAGGCAGCAGTGCGCCGCGTCGTCACGGAGTGGGCAAAGCTCGACATCGCCGTAAACAACGCCGGCATAGCGGACGCCAGGCCTATTCTCGACATGTCGCTCGCGGATTGGCGCCGGACCATGGCCGTCAATCTCGATGGAGTCTTTCTGGGAACGAAGCATGCCGTGCAAGCCATGCGGCAAGGCTGGGGTGGTAGTATCGTCAACGTCGCCTCGAGTGCGGGTATCAAGGCGAGCCCCGGCGCCAGCGCCTACTGTGCGAGCAAGGCCGCAGTCCGCCAGTTCTCCAAGGCGATCGCCCTCGAATGCGCGGAGCGCGGCGATCGGATCCGGGTGAATACGGTCTGCCCCGGCGGCGTGCTGACCTCGCTCTGGGAAAAGGCCCATTGGTGGCCGAAGTTCGTGGCCGGCGCCGGCGGCGTGGAGGCAGCCGTCAAGAAACTTGCGGAGACAACGCCCCTCAAACGCTTTGCCACGCCTGAGGAGATTGCTCAGTCGATCTTGTTCCTGGCGTCTGACGAGTCTTCGTACATGACGGGCGCCGACGTGGTGATCGACGGCGGCTACACTGCCTGACCATTGAAATGGACCGGCAAAGTACTCGTCCGCCCTACAGGCTTCCATTTGCGAAGGAAGCGCCGAAGCAAGAAAGGGTTTAAGCCCATGGACAGGCCCTATGTTCCTTTATTGGTCACCGTCGGGTTCAGCGTCTTGGGCGTCATTGGCGACTACTTCCTCAAGTTGGCCAGCGGCGCGGAGAACCCGTTCAAGACCATTGCGTTTTACATCGGCTTCACAGTCTATGGCTCGACCGCTTTCGGCTGGCTGTTCGTCATGCGCTACTTGAAGCTGGCCACGATTAGCACCGTTTATTCCGTTTCCATCATTCTGATGCTGACTGCCTTGGGAGTCGCCGTCTTTGACGAGAAGCTGAACGTGGGCGAGATCGTGGGCATCGTGCTGGCGCTGGCGTCGTTGGCGTTGCTGGTGCGCTTCGCATGAATCCGGCGCTTTTTCGAGATGAACGATTCGGGTGCTCCCGATAGTTTTCTTGCTCCCTTCTTGGAGCAGGCGCATCCAACCATTGTGCGGCCCGAAGGTGTCTGCCTGCCAAATGTGTCTGGTTCGCACAGATCCATTCGCCGACACCTCGCTGGCACGCATCGTCATAAAGCATTAAACAAAAATAACTTAACTTTCGTACCCGGCCCCATGACGCGGCCGGGCACGAGAGTTGCTATGTGGGGACTGGCGAGCGGCCCGACAAAGGCGATTCATCATCGCACCCGTTGAGGCTTGCTCGCCATGGAGAAACCTAATGGACATCAATCGCTTCACCGAAAAAGCCCAGGAAGCCCTGCAAGGCGCCCAGCGGCTCGCGACGCGCTTTGGCAATCCGCAGGTCGATATCGAGCATGTGCTCCTTGCGTTGCTCGACCAGGAAGGCGGTCTGGCGCCGGCGATCCTCAACAAGGCCAACGTGCCGGTCGAGCCGCTCAAGCTGCGCGTGCAGCGCGACGTGGAGCGACTGCCCAAGGTCAGCGGCACCAGCGACGGCGGCCAGATTAGCGGCCGGCTGAATCGCCTGCTCTCCCAGCAGGCCGAGGAGGAGGCGAAGCGCTTCAGGGATGACTTCATCTCCGTGGAGCACCTGCTCCTCGCCATGACCGACGATACCGGCGCGGCCGGGCGCATCCTGAAGGAGTTCGGGGTCACGCGCGATCGCTTGATGAAAGCGCTGCAAGAGGTGCGCGGCCATCAGCGCGTCACGTCGCCCAATCCGGAAGGCACGTACCAGGCGCTGGAGCGCTATGGACGCGATCTGACCCAGTATGCATCGCAGGGCAAGCTCGATCCGGTCATTGGCCGGGATGACGAGATTCGCCGCTGCGTCCAGGTACTGTCGCGCCGAACCAAGAACAACCCGGTGCTCATTGGCGAACCCGGCGTCGGCAAGACGGCGATCGTCGAGGGCCTGGCCCAACGCATCATCCGTGGCGACGTGCCCGAGGGGCTCAAGGACAAGCGCATCGTCGCGCTCGACATGGGGGCGCTCATTGCGGGCGCCAAGTATCGCGGCGAATTCGAGGAACGCTTGAAGGCGGTCCTCAAGGAAGTGCAGGAATCGCAGGGCGGCATCATTCTGTTCATCGACGAGTTGCACACGGTCGTCGGCGCCGGCAAGGCGGAAGGCGCCATGGATGCCGGCAACCTGCTCAAGCCGATGCTGGCTCGCGGCGAACTGCACTGCATCGGCGCCACCACGCTCGACGAGTATCGCAAGCACATCGAGAAGGACGCGGCCCTGGAGCGGCGCTTCCAGCCGGTGGTGGTCGATCAGCCGAGCGTCGAGGACACGATCTCGATCCTGCGCGGACTGCGCGAGCGGTACGAAACGCACCACGGCGTGCGCATCAAGGATGCATCGCTGGTGGCTGCGGCGGTGCTGTCCAATCGGTATATCTCGGATCGCTTTCTGCCGGACAAGGCCATCGATCTCGTCGATGAGGCCGCGGCCAAGCTGCGCACCGAGATCGACTCGATGCCGACGGAGATCGACGAAATCGAGCGTCGCGTCAAGCAGCTGGAAATCGAAGCGGTGGCGCTGCGAAAGGAAAAGGACCCCGCATCGCGCGAACGGCTCGGCAAGATCGAGAAGGAACTGGCCGACCTGAAGAGCCAGGGCGACGCGCTCAAGGCGCAGTGGCAGGCTGAGAAGGAGAGTGTTCAGCAACTGCGCGCCCTGCGCGAGCAGATCGAACAGACCAAGGTCGAGATCGAGCAGGCGGAACGACAGTACGACCTCAACCGAGCGTCGGAATTGAAGTACGGCAAGATGCACGAACTGGAACGCAAGCTCAAGGCCGCCGAGGAGCACCTGAGCGCCAAGCAGGAGACCAATCGGCTCATCAAGGAAGAGGTGGACGAGGAGGACATCGCCGAAGTCGTCAGCCGATGGACGCACATCCCGGTGTCGAAGCTGCTCGAAGGCGAAGTGGAGAAGCTCCTGCACCTGGATGAAGAGCTGCACAAGCGCGTCATCGGCCAGGAAGAGGCGGTCAAGGCGGTGGCCGAGGCGGTGCTGCGAGCCAGGTCCGGACTGAAGGACCCAAATCGACCCGTCGGCTCGTTCATCTTCCTTGGTCCGACCGGCGTTGGCAAGACGGAGCTGGCTCGCGCCCTGGCCGAGTTCCTGTTCGATGACGAGAAGGCGATGATCCGCATCGACATGTCGGAGTATCAGGAGAAGCACACGGTCGCACGCCTGATCGGCGCGCCGCCGGGGTACGTCGGCTATGACGAGGGCGGGCAGCTCACCGAGTCGGTCCGTCGGCGTCCGTACTGCGTGATCCTCTTCGACGAGATCGAGAAGGCGCATCACGACGTCTTCAACGTCCTGCTGCAAGTGCTCGACGATGGCCGGCTGACCGATGGCCAGGGCCGCACGGTCGATTTCAAGAACACGATCGCGATCATGACCTCGAACATCGGCAGCCATCGCATCCTGGAGTACAAGGGCAGCTTCGACGATCAGGGCTACGAGCGCATGAAGGAGTCGGTGCTGGACGAGATGCGCCGGCACTTCCGGCCGGAGTTCCTCAATCGGGTCGACGAGATCATCGTCTTCCACGCCCTGGACGAGGAGCATCTCAAGCAGATCGTGGACATCCAGCTTCGCCGGCTGCGGCAACGGCTGGAGGAACGCCACATCGAGCTGGAGCTGACTGATGCGGCCCGGACCCACATGGTCCGCACCGGTTACGACCCGACCTACGGCGCCCGGCCGCTCAAGCGCGTCATCCAGAAGGAGCTGGAGACAAACCTCGGCCGCATGATCCTCAAGGGGGAGGTGCGCGATGGCCAGAAGGTCGTTGTGGACTGGGACGGCGGCAAGAAGGAGCTGAAGTTCACGACCAGGGGGGCAGCCGCCCATTGAGCCCGCCGCGCCAGCAAGGGACCCACGACCCCTCGCTGGCGCGGCAGGCTCTTTCGTTGCGACCGCTTGGCCCAGCCCACGGCAACTCGTACAGTAGTGGGATCGATTGCTGCTCCAGTTCCGAGTTGCGTCCCACGGTTTCGTTTGGAGAAGCCCCCATGATGAGTCGCAGGATGAAGACGACCTGGGCAATCCTCGCCCTCCTTTCGATGGTGTCGTTCGGCATTTTCTTGCCCATCTATCTGAAGAAGAGCAGTCTCAAGCCCGCCAGCTCGGTGTTGTCGGAACGGACCAAGGGGGTCGTGGACAAGAACCCAAGGCTCAAGGCCGATTGGGACAAGGCCATGGAAGATGGCGTGCTGACCTGGTCGGAAGCGAATTCCATCCTGGAGAAAGTCGGCGAGAAGGCCGACCCGGAGGACTGAAATTCCCTCAGTCCGCTCACAAGAGCGGACTGAGCAGTCGGGCCAGGTTCTGGGCAACCTTGCGGGTGAACGATCGCTGCCGCCAAGTCTCCAAGGTCAGCAGGCAGCAGTTTGCATAACAACGCTGCTGCTCGGCCGCCAGCCGCGACACCACGCCCGTATCGTAGATCATCAGCATCACCTCGGCGTTCAATGCAAACGAGCGGATATCCAGGTTGCTCGAGCCGATCATGGCGGCCGCATCGTCGATGCTGAGATGCTTGGCGTGCAGAAAGTTCTTCCGATAGAGGTGGATGTGGATGCCCGATTCCAGGAGTTCTTCGTAGTACGATTCCTGGGCCAGCGACACGAACCAGTTGTCCCCCGTCTCGGAAACCATCAGGTGCACGTCCACGCCGCCGAGCGCGGCGGTTTCCATCGCCTGGAGCAAGGGCTCGTCCGGGATGAAATAGGGCGTGGTGAGCACGACCTGCTTGCGCGCCCCGTGAAGCAAGGCGACGATCAGCCGTTGATTGTTCTGGGTAGGATAGTCCGGCCCGCTCGGTAGCGCCTGGGCCGGAGCGGTCCCGGCGAGCGCCGGACTGGGGAAAACGTCGTCGCCGTCGAGCAGTTCGGTGGTTTCCAGGTACCAGTCGGCCGCGAAGACGTACTGGAGATCGAGGACCACGGGGCCGGTGACGCGCACCATCAGTTCCTCGTAGGTGATCCCCTCCTTGAACTCGGCACAGATCAGGTTCTGCGAGCCGGTGTAGCCGATCCGGCCGTCGATGACGGCAATCTTGCGGTGATTGCGCAGGTCGAACCGCGTCATCTTCCAGGGCAAGAAGCGGACTGGCAGCATCTCCTGCACCGCGACCCCCAATGCTCTCAGCTTCGGGATGAGCGTCCGCAGCGTGGACCACGAACCGACTGCGTCGAGCAGGACGCGACAACGCACGCCACGCGCGGCGGCCCGTCCCAGGGCGTCGATGATGGCAGCCGTTGCGCGGTCGTCCACGAAGATGTAAAAGAGCAGGTGCACGTGGCGCTCCGCCCGATCGATGTCGGCGGCCAGGCGGGCGAGGATGCCGTCGTAGTCCACGAGCAGCTCCATGTCGTTGCCGCCCAGGATCGGCAAGCCACCCAGTTTCTCCGCGAGCGTCACGGCCGAAGCGAGCGCCGGACCGACGTCCGGGTGAAAGACGTGCGGATCCCCGGTGAGCCGGTCATTCACTCCGGCCATGACGACCGGCAGCTGGGTGAGCTTCTCGCTTCGCCAGCGCGGGAGCTTGGGGCGGCCGATCAACAGGTAAGCCGCCAGGCCAATCCAGGGTTCGAAGAAGATCAGCAGCAGCCAGCCCTTTGCCGCTGCCGGCGTGCGCCGGAAGGGGACGACGACCATCATCGCGAGCCGAATGGCCCATTCGCTGACGAAGAAGATCCAGGCCCAGTGGGTTGGGTCTGTCCAGACCATTGTGAATACCCGGGTTATGAGTTCTTGACGCTCGACAATTTCCGCATCACCTCCCGCAGTCGGTCGTCGGGTGCGGGCTGAATCGCTTTGGGCAGCGCAGAATCTGCGGTTCATCCATCGAGTGAAAGACTCTACCAGCGATGAATATTGAACCCAAGCCTGTCCGAAAGAGAAATCCTGGCCGATGGACGTGCCCCTGCCCGTGCCCGATTTGGAGCGGCATCACAAAGCCGAAACTGAGGCGGGGCGACTCCAGTCGATTTCGGGCACGGGCAGGGGCACGGGCACGAACGGAAGAGGCGATTGAGGCGGGAGGTTTTCGCAGTTTCCAGTAAACTAGACTAGATACCGTGACTTCGTCAATTCCTGGCACCGAGGCGGCCGCGCATGGCCAGTTACTATCCGGAATATCCTTCTCCCCCACGGTCCCGCGCGCCAGGCGTCCTCACTTACTGGCCGTGGCTGTTCATCTTTGCCTCGCTGGCATTTTTGGTCTGGTACTACTGGCCCAGTCACAAAGGGGCGCCGTCGAGCTTGAACCTTCCCTTGCGCGAGCCCGCGCCAAGCGAAGGCTATCTGCCCGAAGAAATCGCCACGAAGAAGCTCTATGAGCGGGCCAAGCCCAGCGTCGTCGGCGTGAGCAGCTTTTCGGTGAAACGCGATCGCCTGACGCGAAATGTCTACAAGATCCCCGAAGGCACCGGCTCGGGGTTTGTGTGGAACCACGAGGGCTTTCTCGTCACCAACTACCACGTCATCCAGCATGCCGATACCGCGGAGGTGACGATGGCCGGGAAGACCTGGAAAGCACACGTCTGGGGCGTGGCGCCGGACCAGGACCTTGCCGTGCTGTGGATCGACGTGCCCGCCGCCGAGTTGACGCCCATTGCGATTGGCGTGTCCAAGGACCTGTGGGTCGGCCAGCATGTCTTCGCGCTGGGCAATCCATTCGGCCTGGACTACAGCCTGTCCTCGGGCATCATCAGCGCGCTGGGCCGCGAGATCGAATCGGGCAATGGCCGCACGATCGGCAACGTGATCCAGACCGATGCCAGCATCAACCCCGGCAACTCCGGCGGGCCTCTCCTGGATAGCTCCGGGCGGATGATTGGTGTGAACACGGCCATCTATAGTCCGTCAGGCGCCTCGGCCGGCATCGGCTTTGCGATCCCGGTGGACACGGTCAATCGCGTGGTCACGGAGCTGGTCAACAAGAAGAAGGCCGTGAGGCCCGGTCTTGGGATCCAGGTGAGCTCCGACCGCGATATTCGCGAGAATAAGCTGCCCGGCATACCGATCCGCAACGTCCTGCGGACTGGTGCCGCGGCCAAGGGGGGCCTGCGGGCCGGCGATATCATCGTGGCGCTGGACGACAAGCCGGTAACAACGACGGAGGAACTATTCAGCCGCGTGAGCCGGCTTCAAGTCGGCGACCGCGTGAAGGTTACGGTGCTGCGCGACAACGAGCGCCAGTCGTTCGACATAACGCTCGAAGGGATTTGACGCATCCGCAGCCTGGGGTTTTGCACAGAATCTCTCGAATTTCCCTTCCCACCGGCCCGGAATAAATGTTAGAGTTTATTAATCTTTACGGGGTGGGAAGGCTCCGCGATCGCCACCAATCATTTTTCCGTTCTGATCTGAGGCGGTCCACCCACCGCCAGTTTGGGCGTGCGACCGGTTTTCGGGCCGGCGACAGGCTCGTCGGACTCCTACGGCGATAGGAGCCTCTCCTTGTGAGGCGCAGTCGGTGCGGGGACTTGTTCCCGCGCGCGGCTGCGCCTTTTTTACGTCTGTCACTGCTTATTCAGGCGATCCCGTGCAGCCTGAGCATGGCGAGTCAGACGCGCTCCGGCCGCCCCTTTCGCCAGCGTTCGGAGCAATTCGCCGGCTTCTGCAGTGCCGATGCGTTCCAGCACTTCGACCGCGCGGAGCCCTTGCAGTTGCTCCGCCGAGTAGGTCGATAAAGTGATGAGCCGTTCCTGCAACTGCTCCAGTCGCTGCCGACGCTCCAGCCCGGGGCCCGCCGCCAACGCCTGCTTCAGTGCGAATTCGGCCAGCTCACCGAGCTTCTCCAGTTCGGCCGAAGCATTCTGTCGGACCGCGAACTCCTTGCTGTCCAGCTCGTCGAGCAGCCGGGCGACCTTTTGCGCGTCGGCAGGCGCGATCGGCTTCAAGTGTCGTTGTACCAGCAATACTGCCGGCTTTGGTGAAGCCATCAGCTTCATGGCGGCTTGATGCGCTCGTGCCGGATCGCTGCCAGCCAGGGCATTCCACAGGGCCTCTGCTTGGCCGTCCTCCAGCGCTGCGCTGGGAACCTTCGCCGCGTGCATCATGCGCTCGACATTCCAAAGGAGTGCCGTCGTATCCGCGCTGCCGGAGAGAAGTGACTTGCCATCCGGAGTGAAGGACAGGCTGGTGACACCGCCGTGGTGTCCGGTGAACTTTCCGAGTTCCTGTCCGTTCATGCTGTTCCACAAGTGGATTTCAGCACCGACGCTCCCTGCCAGCACTCGGCTATCGGGAGAGAAGGTCAGGACCGTGAACGCGCGAGCCTGGGTTGGCCGAACTTCAAGCCGAGGCTTGCCGGTCATGGCCTCCCAGAGCAGGATGGAACCGTCAGAGTTGGCGGTCGCCAGGGTGCGGCCATCCGGGGCGTATGCGAACGCCGAGATTCCCGACTTCACGTCATCGCACTTGCGCAGCAGTTTGCCGGTCGCGGTGTCGAACAGCAGGAGCGCTGCGGGCTTGACCCCATCGCCACCGCGTCCATTCAATACGCGAACGACCGGGTTTCCGAGCGGAGGCATGACGGCCAGCGTCGTGCCATCGGCGCCGAAGCAGAGGTTTGCCACGGGCTCGGCGAAGAAGCTCCGCACCAGGTCCTCGCCCGCGCGCATTTCACCTTGGGCCGGTTCCGCGATTTGCCGCAGTTCCTTGCCGGTGGCGGGGTCCCACAAGTGGATCACGCGAGCGTAGCCGCGCGAAGCCAGCGTCTTGCCATCCGGTGCGAAGGCCAGCGCTGCGAAGCCGCCGCCGCCGGCCTGCCATTTGCGGAGTTCCTTGCCGGACTGCACGTCCCAGAGCATCAAGGCGCCTTCTTGAGTCCCCAAGGCCAGGCTCTGGCCATCCGGCGCGAACGCGGCCTGGGTGACGTCGCCGGGCAAAGCGAAGTGACGCACCTCCTTGCCATCGCCCAGGTCCCAGAGATGGGCCGTGCGATCGCTGCCGCGCGTGAGCGCGGTCTTGCCGTTCGGCGCTACGGCCAAGGTGACAACGATGCCGCGGTGGCCATCGGCGGAGTCGATCTCCTTGCCGCTCGCCACGTCAAAACGGCGGATGGTGCTGTTGTTGGTGCCGACCACCACTTGCTTGCCATCCGCGGAAAAGGACAGGTTGCTGAACGTGGCGCTGCCGAATAAGCGCATCCCCATGAACTGCGGACCGGTCGGTTCGCCGATTTTGCTTGTTTCCTTCCCCGTGCCAACATCCCAGAAACGAAGCGTCTGGTCCGACGCGGTCGCTGCCAGGGTCTTGCCGTCGGGCGTGAAGGCAAGCTGCGATGCGAAGCCTTTGCCACGCAGCCCTTCGAGCGAGTGCAGTTCCTTCGCGGACGTCAGGTCCCAGAGGCGGACGGTGCCGTCGATGCCCGCGCTGGCGAACCGCTTGCTGTCCGACGAATACGCAAACGAGACAAACTCGTTATTGGCCAATGGCAGACGGATCGGCGTGCGTTCGCGGCCCGTCACCAGGTCCCAGCGCTTTAGATCGCTATTCGTTTCACCGCCACGGAGCGTGAGCGTCAGGGACATCACGTCCCCATTGGGCAGAAAGGTTGGCACTCCGGTCAATGCACCCAGAGGCAAGCCGCGGATCGAGTTCGGAGGCGCCTCGCCTAGCGTGCGCAACTCCTTGGTCGCCGCTACATCCCACACGCGAAGGACCTGATTGGCATCCTTGGAGACCAGCAATTCGCTGTCGGGAGAAAAGACCACGTGGGCAATGGCGGACTCGGACGTCACCCGGCCGAGGACCTTGCCGCTGCCGACGTCCCAGATCATGATGCTGCCATCGGCGAATCCGGCGGCTAGTGTCTTACCATTGGGCGCCAGGGCCGCCCCGTTGGCGGCGCTGCGCAGGATCGCCAGGACACCGAGCGCATTGTCGTCTTCCTTGGCTTTGACTTCGTCTTTCAGGAAACGGCGGACCTCAACCCCACTGCTCAGGTCCCACAGCCGAAGCGTATTGTCCTGGCTGTCGGTAATCAGGTGTTTGCCGTCCGGCGTATGGGTCACGAAGGTCACGGCACCGCCGTGACGCCAGCGGAGCGTGCCCAGCCGGGCGCGGACCTGGGCCGGCAATGGGTCGCCGTGGACGTCCGAACGAACAGGCCGTTCTTGCGCCTGCGCAAAGGGGGTTGAAATCGAAATGGCAAGACTGAAAAGAATGGCCGCCCGCTTCACCGGAGTGGTTGCCATGAGACGAGATACCTCCTGGGCTGGATAGGAACCTGCAGCGTCGGAGTAGGGGAAGGGAGCTGTAGGCACCATGTTGCCATGTTGAATCCGCCGGGGCAAGTGAAACCTGGACAGGACGCATCCATCGAGGTGCCCACCCAGCTTCGCCGCCGCCAAAGCATCGGTCGGGGCGGCCTCATTCTACTTCACATCGTCCGAAGACCCGTCAGTGGCCGGGACTGGCGCCTGCCCATCCGGACGCATCCAGGTCTGGACCTGGGGCAGGTGTGCTTCAGCCTGCAAGGATAGCGCTGACGTCGATGAGATACAGTTGCCGGCCATTGCCCCCGTGCGGTGAGTCGATGACGACCTTCTTGCCGTCCGGGCTGAAGCGTGGATGGGTATCGCAGCGCCATTCGCCGGTGTATTCCGGCGGCGAGCGGAAATGGCCCAGCGGGTGGCGCTTGCCCGACTTCGTGTCGAACAGGTAGGGATGCTGCAGGCGCTCCTTGTCGGGATACGTGTCGTTCAGGATCCACTGGTTGCCCGGCAAGTAGGTGCAGTGGCCGTTCACGGTCATCACATCCTTGCCGACGACTTCAACCCGGTCGGTCCGGTCCTTGTAGAGGTAGAAGCGGTCGCCGTGCGAAGGATGGAGTGCCCAGGCCAGGATGTGCTGCGCGTCGCGCCAGATGAAGTGCGACGTCTTGCCGAAGGGATCGAGCACGTGCAGGTCCTTGCCGTCGGCGCCGGCCGTGATCATGCGCGTGGAGAACCCCATGCCGTCTTTCTCGCCGCGCCAGCGGTGCAGGAAGACGAAGCGGCTGCCGTCGGGCGCCCAGAGCAGATGGTTAAACCAGTGCTTGGCGCCCTTCCAGTCGCGCTCGGCGTTGGGAAACTTCATGACGTCAGCGATGGAGAAAAGCAAAGTCTGCTTGCCCGATGCCAGGTCGATCTTCCAGATACCGCTGTCGTCGGGCGCGAGCTTGGCCTTGGCAGGATCGGCAATGCCGGCGTAGCCATAGCCGGGCCGCACGTCGTTGAGGCGACGAAAGTCCGGTGTAATGCCCGTTCGCCCGTCGGGACTGACGGCATACACCGGGACCGGCAGCGTGCGCTTCTTGCGTGACTTCACGTCGAGGATGTGACAGACGAAGCGGTCGTCCTGGCGGTCGTTCCAGAGCACTTCGGTTTTCGAGCCCGGCAGCCACTGGAGCATGCAGCCTTGCTGCCAGTTCCACGCGCGGCTCTCGCCCAGCTCGATCCAGCGGTCCTTGTCCTCCAGATCGACCATGCCGACCTTGATGACGTTGTCCGCCGTTGGCGACCGATGTTCGAAGTCCACCTCCATGCCCAGGACATGTCGGCTGGCCGGGTCGAACTCCAGCTTGTCGTAGTAGCCAAACCAGTGAAACTTCGGCCCCTTGGTGATGGCACGCACCGATGGCAGTTTCTCGTCGTCGGCTGCGTGGAGGCAACGACTGCCACTCAGGCCGGCAACGGCGAGCGCCTTGAGGAAATCGCGTCGGGAGGAGCGAATTGGCACGGCGGGGCTCCTGAATGGTGCGGGACGTCGACGATTGACTTCGGCCTATTCTCCCTGGAGACGGGATAGTTCACCAGCGAGTTTCACGCTGCACCGAACCGGTGGCACAGACATTTCTGTTCGTGCCGGGCCGGCAAGACGTCTTGTAATCGCGGATGATGACGGCGTCCCTGGTCTCGAATATGTTGACCAAGGGCGTGCGCGGCGCGATGCCGTGGTCGTCTTGGTCGCCGAAGGCTACTTCGAGCGGCAAACACTTACAAGAGTGCGTGGCAACTCAGCAGTGAGGTTTCGACTCCCGCTTCGGTGAAGGGTGCCATTCCGTCAATAATCGAGACCAAGTTGGAGACGTGCGGCTTCCGACATGCGGCTGGGCTCCCATGTCGGTTCCCAGACGATGTCCACCTTTACCGAGGTGACACCGGGCACCGTCTGCGCCTTCGCCTGCACGTCCGGTGGCAGGGTACCCGCGGCAGGGCAAGCCGGCGATGTCAGCGTCATGCGAATGGTCACGGCGCCGGATGGATCGATGTCGATGCCGTAGATGAGGCCAAGCTCGTGGATGTTAACGGGGATTTCCGGGTCGAAGCAGGTGCGCAGGGCGGCGATGATCTTTTCTTCCAGCTCCTGGAAACGCACGGCCTCCGCAACTTTTGCTTCGATGTCGGCCGGCGGTAGAGAAGGCGTATCCATGCAGTTTCTCGGCGGTTATCCTACAGCGGCCGTTTCCTGGCCAACAATGGCGGCGGCATGACGGCGAACGCGTTGCACCATGGCAGCCAGTCCGTTGCGCCGACCCAGCGTCAAGTGCTGATCGAGTCCGATGCGGTGGAAGAAGCCCTCCACGTCAAACGCAAGTATTTCGCTGGCACGCTGGCCGGAGAAAAGCCGTTCCAGCACCGCGACCAGGCCGCGGACCAGGTCTGCATCGCTATCGCCCAGGAATTCCAGCACGTCGGCGGTCCCCGGTCGCTTGCGGGCGGCCAGGTGAACCGTGCTCTGGCAGCCGTGGACGCGGTTCGCGTCGCTCTTGAACGCGGCCGGCAGCGGTGGCAGCTTGTCGCCCATTTCCAGGACCGCCTGGTAGCGCTCGTCCCAGGCGTTCAGGAACTCGAACAGCTCGGCCAGTTCCGCCGCCGCCGCTACGGGGCTCTCGGCGGACGCAGTGGGAAACGGCACATCAACGAGCGCCGGTCCTGTGGGCTTGGCCCGTGCGGCGACCTCGGCGACGATGTCCTCCAGTGCGGCGGCAAGGCGATCGATCTCTTCAGCAGTGTTGTACAGCGCAAACGACGCGCGAGCGGTCGCCGGCACTCCGAAACGCTCCATCACCGGCTGACAGCAGTGGTGGCCGGTCCGCACGGCAATGCCCTTCAGGTCGAGCTTGGTGCCCAGGTCCAGCGCCGAGATCGGCGGATCGTCGACCACGAAAGAGATCACCGCGGCCTTGGGCTCGGCCGTGCCGATGATGCGCAGGCCAGGCACGCCCTGGAGCTTTTCAGTGGCGTAACGCAGGAGCCGGGCTTCATGGTCGGCAATCGCGTCTTGCCCCAGTGCCTGCACGTATTCGAGCGCGGCGCCCAAGCCGACGACGCCCGCGATGTTCGGCGTGCCGGCCTCGAACTTGTAAGGCAGCACATTGTAGGTCGTCTTCGCAAAGCTGACCGATGCAATCATGTCGCCGCCGCCCTGATAGGGAGGCATGGCTTCGAGCAGTTCCGTCTTGCCGTACAGCACACCAATGCCGGTCGGGCCATAGACCTTGTGCCCGGAGAAGGCGTAGAAGTCGCAATCCAGCGTGCGGACGTCGATGGCCATGTGCGGCACCGCCTGGGCGCCGTCAAGCAGGACCGGAATGCCGTGCCGATGCGCTGCTTCCACGATCTGCTTGGCCGGGTTGATCGTGCCTAGCGAGTTGGAGACGTGGACAATCGACACCAACTTCGTGCGCGGGTTTAGCAGCTTCTCGTACTCGTCGAATAGGAATTCACCGCGTTCGCCGATCGGGACCACACGCAATACGGCGCCCGTCGCCTCACACAGCAACTGCCAGGGCACGATGTTGGAGTGGTGCTCCATGTGCGAGATGACGATCTCGTCGCCTGCATGGACAAACTTCCGGCCAAAGCTGCTGGCCACCAGATTGATCGCCTCGGTGGTGCCGCGAACGAAGATGATCTCTTCCGGACGGGCCGCGTTGAGGAAACGCTGTACGACGGCGCGTGCCGCCTCGTAATCGCGGGTGGCGCGCTCACCGAGTTGGTGCACCGCTCGGTGAATGTTGGCGTTATCCCGGCTGTAATAACGGCTCAGGGCGTCGAGCACCGCATAGGGCTTCTGCGAGGTGGCGGCGTTGTCGAGGTAGATTAGCGGCCGGCCGTGGACCAGCTGGTTCAGGGCCGGGAACGTGTCGCGGATCTTCTCCAGGTCCAGCGCGGTCGGCAGCGGCTGACGCGTCGGTCGCTTCGGAGTGGTGATCATTCCGTTCATGCGACGGCCTCGCCCCCTTCCTCGCGCGGCAGCCCTTGCGACGCCAGCAGCACTTCTTCGAGCTGGGCGCGAATGGGCCGCACCTTGATCCGCTCCACGATGTCGTTGGCGAAGGCGAACGTCAGCAGGCTGCGGGCTTCGTCGCTGCCGATGCCGCGAGAGCGCAGGTAGAAAATCGCGGTCTCGTCGAGCTGCCCAACCGTGGCGCCGTGGGTACACTTCACGTCGTCGGCGAAGATTTCGAGCTGCGGCTTTGTGTCGATGACGGCATCGTTTGAAAGCAGGAGCGTCTGGTTGGTCTGCTTGGCGTCGGTCTTCTGCGCGTCGGCATGAACGAAGATCTTGCCGTTGAAGACGCCGCGGGCATGGCCGTTGAGGACCTGCTTGTACAGCTCGTGACTGGAGCAATGCGCCTTGGCGTGGTCAATGCGCGTGTGGTTATCGACAAGCTGGCGGTCGTTTGCCATCGCCAGGCCGTTAAGCGTGCATTCGCAGCCCTCGGCATCGAGCACGGAATTGGCCTCGTTGCGGACCAGGCTGCCGCCAAGCGAGACGAGATGCGACGAGAAGCGGGCCGCACGCTGCATGTGAATTTGCAGCGTGGCGATGTGAAACGCCTCGGTGCTTTCGCGCTGCACCTTGTAATGGTCGATGCCGGCGTCTTCACCCAGGACGATTTCAGTTACGGTGTTGGTGAAGTAGACGTCCCCCTCGGGGCCGACGTAGCTTTCGACGACGGTCGCCCGGCTTCCCGGCTCGGCCACGATCAGGGCGCGCGGATGCGATACGGTGGGTTCGCCGGCGGTCAACGACACGTAGACCAGATGGATCGGTTCGTCGAGCGTTTTCCCCTGCGGAATGTGGATGCAGGCGCCGTCGCGCAGAAAAGCGGTGTTCAGCGCGTTGAACGGGTACTTGTCGTAGCCCGCATATCGTGCGAGATGCTGTTCCACCCACTCTGGACGCTCTTTCAGGAACGTCGCCAGGCTGCCGACGTGGATGCCATCGGTTCGCGACAGGTCCGCGGCAAAATGGCCGTTGACCAGGACGATGCGCTGCCCGTGCTCGGTGCCGGCCAGCAGTCGATCGAGCGAACGGACGCGCGGGCCCTGCCGTTCCGGGCCGGCAAGCCGAAACGGGACCTTCGTCAGCGGCGCCAGGCTGGTGAAGCGCCATTCCTCGTTGCGGAGCGTGGGAAAGCCAAGTTCCGTGAAGCGGTCCATCGCGGCCTTGCGGAGGCGTGTCAGCAGCGCGGGAGCGTCTTCCTGTTCCAGAGTGGCGTAGTCCGTCAGGTACGTGTCGTACTCTTCGCGAACGTCGATCATGAGGTGGTTCACCCTCTCACCAGTCCAATGTGCCGTAACGGCTCGCTTCGTGTCAGCTCAACACCGGCTGCGTCACCTTGCCCTTGGGCTCGACGTAACCGAACTCCTTGTAACCCTTCTCTTCCAGCTCCAGCGCCAGTTCCTTGCCGCCCGACTTGACGAACCGGCCGTTGACCAGGACGTGGACCTTGTCCGGCACCAGGTAATTCAGGATGCGCTGATGGTGCGTGATGACCACGACCGACCGCTCCTTGCTGCGCAGCGCGTTGACGCCGTCGGAGACGATCCGGAGTGCATCGATGTCGAGACCCGAATCGGTCTCGTCAAGGACAGCCAGCTTCGGTTCCAGCATGGCCATCTGGAAGATCTCGTTGCGCTTCTTCTCGCCGCCCGAGAAGCCGGCGTTGACCGGCCGGTCGAGCAGAGTGGGATCGATGTGAATGACCTTCGCCTTCTCCTTGAGGAGCTTCAGAAACTCCATCGCATCGAGCTCCGGTTGTCCGCGATGCTTGCGGATGGCGTTGAGCGACGCGCGCAGGAAGTACTTGTTGCTGACGCCGGGAATCTCGACCGGGTGCTGGAACGCGAGGAAGATGCCCTCGCGGGCACGCTTCTCGGGGTCCATGTCGAGCAAGTCCTTGCCCTCGAAGAGGATGTCGCCTTCGGTGACCTCGTACAGCTCGCGCCCGGCCAGGACACCGGCCAGCGTGCTCTTGCCGGAGCCATTGGGCCCCATGATGGCGTGGACCTCGCCGGGGTTCACCTTGAGGTTGATGCCCTTAAGGATGTCCTTGCCGTCGACTTTGGCGTGCAGGTTGAAGATGGTTAGCATTATTGCTGTCAGCTCCCTGAACTGTTGCTCGTTTCGGCAGCCAATAGTTGCTGTTCTCGCCGGAGCGGTGGCCGCACGTTGTCTTGAAACTTCGGATCACTCGCGCCCATGCGGCGGTAATTCTCGCGGGCTTGTTGGAGGCTCAGTGCGCCGTTGGGACCGCCGCGTATTGCGACCGCGTCCGCATCGTCTTGACCGTCATCTTCCCAGAAACAAACGGGACATATCTCAAAGCCCCCGCGCTCGCTCAGAGTTAGGTAATGACAGCACGGGCAAGGATACACTGTCCCTTCGCCTGGTCCGCAAACTGTCGACTTCTGTTCAAATACGTCGACGTAGTGATAGAACCAAACGATTCCCGGGTCTGTCGATCGGGCCGTTTCCAGCAAGACATCGTCCTCGATGTCATAAATGTTCACATGGGCCAGGGCAGCCAACCGAAAGAAAAGTTGTCCCAACGTCCATTCGGGACATCGATGCGACAGCGTCTCCAATGTCCGCACCAGATGGGTACGAATTAGGGGTGTGTCTACCAAGCCGTTGTTTTCACCTTCCCGCTGACCAGCGTGCTTGACCAGATGGCCCAACAGTGTGGACAGTGCGGTTTCGTCTCCCACGCCTTGCACAGTCCCTGGCCCGGTCTCGTCGGCAATGGAGCAGATGAAGCACAATAACTGGCCGAAGCGCATGGACGGATATAGTCGGCCGGCTTCATTGAGCTGGTGCAGCAGCTGAATTCGCACCTCAGGTATCATGGCAATCGATCCCCGATTGTGGGCCGCTTACTGTAATCGCGCGTCGGCCGATCCTCGACCACTTCCACGGTAATCATCTGCCCCGAAAGCAACTTCGCCACGCGACTTGCACGTGTCACCCCGTCAATTAATTGCAGGTCGCCGCCCTTGCCGCGCACTACCCACGGCGGCGGCATCCCTGTAGTCGATGTCCCATGTATTGCAATCTGCCGCTGTAGTTTTGACAGGATCCGCACCCTGCAACCGACTCGGCGGCAACCGTAGTGTCAGCGGATCGACCGAAAGAAACTCTCTGGCCACTCATCCCACGCTCCCCTCCAAACTCACCCCCAGCAGCTTCTGCGCCTCTACTGCAAACTCACACGGCCAGTTCGCAAATCGACTGCGGAAACTCTTCAAGCGCCACTCCCCTCCCAGGCGTCATCGTTTAGCTCGCTTTGCTTTGGCCTTAGGCGTCAATTCCACATCGGTGCTGTCAAACTTCGCAGGGTCCGGCAACGCCTCGCCGTCGGCCTGACTCGTTTCGATCAGTAACTCCAGCACCTCTTGGCCGTTTTTGACAGCCTCCTGGTAGGTCGAACCTTGAGTCTTGCTGTAGGGGCCAAATTCCGGCAAAGTCACGACGTAGACTTGGTCATCATCGGACCATTGAATGACCATGCTGTAAGGACACTTCATGCGTCTCCCTCCACTTCTCTGATCGCGGCGCGAACCTGTTGCTCCTGATAATGATGCGCGTCGTCCGCGTCATTGCCTGAAAGCACAACGGGCCGGCGCTTCAAGCGCAGATGGCTCCACACCGTATGACTGCCCTTTCCAGGCCGGGATGAAAAGCCCGCTTTTTTCAGCAAGCTCTTCAACTGCCGGATCTTTTTCGGCATGGCCCAATCTCCGAGGAGCGGTACCGCCTGGACCTTTACCCCACGCTCCCTTCGAGGCTCACCCCCAGCAGCTTTTGTGCCTCCACCGCAAACTCCATCGGCAGTTCGCGGAACACTTCCTTGCAGAAGCCGTTGACGATCATGCCCACCGCGTCTTCCGCCGACAGGCCGCGTTGCTTGCAGTAGAAGATCTGGTCCTCGCCGATCTTCGACGTGCTGGCTTCGTGCTCGACCTTGGCGGTCGGGTTGCGCACTTCGATGTAGGGGAACGTGTGCGCTCCGCACTTGTCGCCCAGGAGCAGCGAATCGCACTGGGAGTAGTTGCGGGCGTTCTCGGCGCCCTTGAGCACCTTCACCAGGCCGCGATAGCTGTTCTGGCCCTTGCCGGCGCTGATGCCCTTGCTGACGATCGTGCTCTTCGTGTTCTTGCCGATGTGGATCATCTTGGTGCCGGTGTCGGCCTGCTGACGGTGGTTTGTCAGTGCCACCGAATAGAACTCGCCGATCGACTCGTCGCCCTGGAGCAGCACGCTCGGGTACTTCCAGGTGATCGCCGAGCCGGTCTCAACCTGCGTCCAGCTGATCTTCGAGTTCTTGCCACGGCAAGCGCCCCGCTTGGTGACGAAGTTGTAGATGCCGCCCTTGCCTTCCTTGTCGCCGGGATACCAGTTCTGCACCGTGGAATACTTGATCTGCGACTTCTCGCCGACGGCAACGAGCTCGACGACGGCGGCATGAAGCTGATTGGTATCGCGCATCGGTGCCGTGCAGCCTTCCAGGTAGCTCACGTAGGCGCCTTCCTCGGCGATGAGCAAGGTACGCTCGAACTGTCCGGTCTCGGCGGCGTTGATGCGGAAGTACGTGGACAGCTCCATCGGGCAGCGCACGCCCTTGGGAATGTAGCAGAACGAGCCGTCGCTAAAGACCGCGGAGTTCAGGGCGGCGAAGTAGTTGTCGTTGGCGGGCACCACGCTGCCCAGGTACTTCTTCACCAGCTCCGGATGGTTGTGCACCGCTTCGGAGAACGAGCAGAAAATGATGCCCAGCTCCCCGAGCTTCTCCTTGAACGTGGTCGCCACGCTGACACTGTCGAAGACCGCATCGACGGCGACGCCGCTGAGGCGCAGCTGCTCTTCCAGCGAGATGCCCAGCTTCGAAAACGTCTTGAGCAGCTCCGGATCGACTTCGTCCAGGCTGTTCAGCTGCTTCTTCGGCTTGGGCGCGGAGTAGTAGATGACGTTCTGGTAGTCGATCTTCGGGTAATGGACGTTGGGCCACTCCGGCTCTTCCATGGTCAGCCAGTGGCGGTACGCCTTGAGACGCCATTCGAGAAGCCACGCGGGCTCCTTCTTCTTGGCGGAGATCAGGCGCACGATGTCTTCGTTGAGGCCGCGCGGCACCGACTCCTGCTCGATGTCCGTAACGAAGCCCCACTTGTACTCGCGATTGGCAAATTCCTCGATCGTGCTGGTCGAAGTCGTCATATCCACTTGATCCTTCGTCAATCCTTGGAAAACGATGTCAACGAGATGAGCGAGGAGGGCGCTGCCACTTCCAACACCGCGTCGGCCAAACGCGAGCGAAGCAGCTCCGTGATGCGCCCTTCGTTCTGAAGCAAATCGGCCAGGGTGATCTGGTCGAGCGCCCGCCTCATCCACAAGTCCAGCGTCTGCCACAAAGCCCGTAGGGTGCAGCTGCCCATGTGCACGCAGGTGTCGGTCTCGGTGCCCGGATGCTTCTGGCAGTAGCCGGGGTCCGCGAAGAGTGGTTCGCCCAGCGCCATCAGGACCGCACCCAGGTGAACTTCCGCCGGAGTGCCCGACAACCGATAACCGCCTGCTCGGCCGCGTACGCTCTCAATCAGCCCCGCCTGGCGCAGGACCGAGAGCAATTTCGCGACATAAGGCACAGAAAGACCTTCCGACGCCGCAATCTCCGGGATATTGAGCGACTGCCCTTCGTCAGCGCGGGCGAGGCGCATCAGGCAGCGCAACCCATACTCTTCCTGCGACGTAATCTTCATGCGTCCCTCGCGTTCGGGCTGATCGTACGCTCATATTTTAGGAACGTGTACTAAATGGTCAACTATTAGAACTGATTTCAAGACTTTTTACTACACTTTCGTTACCCATTGAAGTTGTTTCAGTTACAACAAAGTCGCGTAACTTCTCAATAACCCTGGGTCAGCGCGCAATCTGAGCAGGAAGGCGAACCGCAGCGCGGTTGGTCAGG
>JAIEMG010000118.1 GCA_019752375.1 Gemmataceae bacterium
GTTGCCCCCGCTTTTTTTTTAAACCCCACGGGGGGCCCCCCCCACGCCCCGCTCGCCAGATTCCCACATTCACGTTCAGCTCCCGGACAGGGCTGCCACCGAGGCGATGTCGCCTTCGCTGTTGCCCGGCTTTGAACGATCCGCTCCGTTGATCATCATCATGCCGGGTTGTAGCCGGAGCTGGAGCAGCTGCACGGTCGGGTCGCGCCGGCCCGGTTGAAAGCGCATCAACGCCACCGGCTTGCCGTTATTGCGATACCACGTTACCTCAATGTCCTGCCGGCGTGCGGCTTCCGAGAGACGCTCCAGTATGGACTGGGCCGAAATCGGCAGCGCGCCGGCGCGGATGCGCTCGATCTCGACCGCCACCACGTTGGGTTCCTTCGCGACCAGCCAGATGTGCAGGTCGACCGAGATGATGGTGCTCCACCACCCATTGCCGTACCGACAGCCGAAGCGCAGTCGATCCGTCTCCATTGACACGCGTGGCTGATTCAGGTCTGCCGGAAAGAAGGT
Organism: Gemmataceae bacterium; assembly: GCA_019752375.1. GTDB lineage: Bacteria > Planctomycetota > Planctomycetia > Gemmatales > Gemmataceae > JAIEMG01. The sequence goes on from JAIEMG010000118.1 coordinate 517, forward strand.
CCGCTCGGCACTGCCCGGCCGCAGGTAGTCTTCCTCGAAGAAGCTGTTGATCTGCTCGTCGGTGAAGCGGGCTCCCCAGCTCTTGTAGATCATCGCGCCGTTGGCGAGGCCGTAGAATTCGCGGCGGAACTCGTTGGACCGTTGCTTGCGCAGGTCGCCCGCAGCCACCGCACCCCGACAATAAAACTCGGGTTCGTAACGAACCAGCGCGATCAGAAGGCCGGCCACGACCGTGATCAGCCCCAGCACGATTCCGAGGGCCAGCAGGACGGATTTTCGGCTCATGTGCGGCAGTCTCCGGTACGGTCCGAACGATTTCAGCGGCAGCGGGCCCAAGGAGAGCCGGCGGTATATAGCGATCCGCCAAACCTGGGTCAACCGGGACTCAGAGTCGGCCGTTGTCAGCGATTCCAACCCCTGCACAGGTTGCCAAAGTCCGCACGTCCGTCCTGGACACGCGCAGCGGCCGCTGTCACGTTCATCGAACAGTCGCGTACTATCTGGTGTCCGGGCCTCCCGTCCCGGTGAATTTCCGCAGGCTCGTTACTCCCGAAAGTGAGACATCCGATGTTGTGTTCGCGAATTCCCCATGTCGACCCTGCGTCGTGCCGATCTGATTCCTTCCTTCCTGGCCAGGGCGCCACGCCAGTTCCCCAGACAATCCCGCTCCGCACGTCCCGCGCAAATCCAGCATTCAACCGCCGCAAGCGCCATTCGGAACCGCGACAGGCGGAGGGCGCGTGGGGCCAAACCCTCAAGACCCGCAGTTCCCTGATCCAGCGGGTGCGCGACCGGCAGGACGCGGAAAGCTGGCGCGAGTTTGTCGCCCTCTATGAGCCGCTCTTGCTTCGTTACGTCATCAGTCGCGGTCTTGCCGACGCGGATGCCCGCGACGTCGTGCAGGAGATCTTCATAACATTGTTGCGAAGCATGCCCAGCTTCCGACTGGATCGTCAGCGCGGCCGATTTCGAAGCTGGCTGTGGAGTATCACGATTCATGCCATCGTGGACAGTCACCGGCGGCGACAAGCGGCTGGCCGGGCGGAATCCGGATGGCGCGAGCGCAGAATCCCTGACCCCAGCCCGGTCGCGAACCCCGATTCAGACTGGTTGACCGCCTACCAGCGGCGTGTACTGGAGTTCGTGCTGCCACAGGTTCGGGGCCAGGCGCAGCGGCGCGCGTGGACCTGCTTCGAGCAGCATGTGCTCAAAGGCCGTCCCGCGATTGACGTGGGACTGGAGGTCGGCCTGAGTGCGGCTGCCGTGCGAGTCAGCGCGGCGCGGATATTGGCCAAGGTCCGGCAACGGTGCGCCGAATACATGGAATGATCGACTGGGCAGACTCTATTCGATCGCCGCCATCACCACCGTGATGTTGTCGTCGCCCCCGAGCAGGTTGGCCGTGTCGACCAGCAGGGCGCACTTTTGTGCCAGCGGCACTTCGAGGTGAAGGATACCCTGGATCTCGTCTTCGCCGAGCATGCTGGTCAGGCCGTCGCTGCACAGCAGGACCTGATCGCCGGGCACCAGGTCGCGGACGCAAACGTCGGCGGGTGCCTCGCGGCTCATGCCGGCAAAGCGCAGCAGGTGGCCGGCGGCGGGATGGCGGGCGGCTTGTTCGGCGGTAATTTCACCGCGATCCAGCAGCATTTGCACGCGCGAATGGTCCCGTGTGATCTGCTCGAGAGCACCCTCATGGAAGAGGTAGGCGCGACTGTCGCCCAGGTGAGCAAGCAACGCCTTGTGCTCCCAGATCAGGGCACAGACGACGGCAGCGCCCATGCCCTCCATGTAAGGATGCTTGCGGCTCTCGGCCAAGATCTGGGCGCTGACCGTGGCGAGGCATTCGCGCATGCGTGTGCTCGCCAGCGCATCGGCCAGGCTGCGCACGCCGCGCATGGTCCGACGCACCAGGGGCGGCAGCGCGTCCACCACCAGTTGCGCAGCCTGCTCGCCGCCGATGGCGCCGCCCATGCCGTCGGCGACTACGATCAGGCCAAGCGTCGAGTCGGCGAACCAGCGGTCTTCGTTGTGGGGGCGAACTTGCCCACAATGACTGAGGCCCGCATGAACGAAGGTCTTCACAAGCGCACGCCTTCGGGCGACGGCAGCGGTGGGGCTTCCGCCGGGGTCCTGCTCGATCGAAGTTAATGGGCAGATCAGGCAGTGAGATGCCGTTCGTACCATTTTGAATAACCGACCAGAACGCAACAGGCAAGAGGACAGTTCAGAAGTCCTCGGAGTCTTCGCTTGACCTAGAATTGCGTCATGGCGCCAGCTCAACCGCAAGCCGTGGAGCGATGATGGCTGATTCCTCCCCGCCCTGTAGCCGATGCAATGAACCGCTCTCCGTGACCGGCGCGTCCTTCAGCGTCGCTTGCGCATCCTGCGGCCAGTGGCACACCGTCGATCGTTCAGGGCCAGTGCTCGTCGTGAAACCGTTCGGCGAGCAGGAGACCGAGCCTGCCGAGGCGGCGCCGCCGACCGATGCGTCAGGCGAGGAACGCATGGTGCCGCCGGAACTGCTCCAGCTCGACATGGACTGGGAGCGTGAGCGGAAACGACATCTGGTCTTTGGGGTGAGCGGCGAAGTCGATGTCCCCGAGATGATCACGCCCATAGGCGTTGGCGTGGCGCTCACCGGCGTCGGAGCCTACCTCTTCTATCAGTCCGCGGGCGCGAGCCTGGTGAGTCGACTGCCCGGCCTGGCGGTCATTGCAGGCGGGATCGCCTTTGCCATTTACCGAATCGGCAAAGCACGCGCTTACGAGGAGGCGTACCGGCGCTACCAGGGTCGGCGGCGGGCCACCACCAAGCCGCCCGACCAGTGATGCCGTCAGTCGCGACCCTGAAGGGCGATCCAGGCCTGATTCAGATAACTGCACTGGCAGCCCGCCGAGGCGTCGGGCACCAGGACAACGCCACCAGCAGGAATCGCGTTAATCCAGCAACCCGGCCGGATGCCGCCGTAATCTTCGGTGCCCTCGCTGGCCTGCAGGTCGAAATAGCCCAGGGTCGCGGAGCGAAACACCATCAAGTGATTGCTGCCGGCGAGCTGACCGCAGCCATACGAACGATTGAGCTTGAAGCGCTTCTCCTCGCCGCTGACCAGGTCCCAGGCGCCGCCCTGCGTGCCGACCGTTGCATATACCGTGCGGTCATTGATGAGCGGGCGCGTGGTGTAGTTCGCTTTCTTGTCCCAGACACGTTTGCCGTCGGAGGCGCGATAGCCCGTCATCTGGCCGCCGCGTTCCGATGGCAGTCGGAATGCAGTTGGTTGATACCCCATCACCAGCACGTCGTGCTTGACACCCAGCGTCAGCAGCGTGCCGTAGATGTCTTCCTTGCCGCGCCACAGGACCTTGCCGGTAGCGCCGTCGAACGCCAGCAGCTCGCCCTTGGGATGCTCTTTGTCCTTTTCCTTGTCCGCCGTGATACGGTCCATCGTGGCAAGCGGCCGATCGATGAGGTATACCTTGCCGCCGCCGATTGCCAGAGCGTTGTGGCGGATCGAGTCCTTGGCTTCGTACTTCCATTTCAATTTGCCGGTCTGAGCGTCGAGCGCGAAGAAAAGCACCGATTCGGTGAACTGCTCGCTCATGTCGCCCTTGAGATATGTCCACTTGACGATGTGCTCGGGGTTGACGAGCGAGCCATAGAGCGTGCCGCCCTCGCAGGCGATGTAGCCCCAGGTGCCTGCCTTGCCGTTGGCGAGCTTGGGCGCCTCGAACTCTCCGAGCTTCTTGCCCGTCGCCACGTCGAGCCGCAGGCACTTGCTGCCGGTGCGCACGTAGACGCCGTCGGCCGTCATGCAGATATTGCTGTGGGTGCCGGCGGTGCCCATCAAATGGTCGGCATTGTAAGGCTTGAGGATGTCCTTGAGTGAAAACTCCCACAGCGGCCGGCCGTTGTACGCATCGACCGCACGAATACCGTGCAAGCCCTCCACGAAGAGTCGGCCATCGAAAAACAGAGGCGCCGGGCCGCGGCCGTGGCGCTGAGGCATGTCGAAGTCGCTGTCGCGGAACCAGAGCATGCTCAGCGGTCCCTTCACGAGATCGTCCGCGGAGCAACTCGTGTTGGCTGCATCGGCATATTGATGCGTCCAGTTCCCCGAACCCGCCAGGGCCCCGCGCACCTTCTTGTCCATCGCACCGGGCTTGCCGACACAGAGCACGCCGCCGAACGGGCGTTGCAGGCGCTGCGCTTCCGCCATCGTCACCGGGCTGCCCATCAGCGAACGACCCGAAACGACCAGATTGGCGAAGTACTTGGGATACGGGCACTTGGCCGGGTCGCCTTGATGTACGGTGACGCGCACGCCAAGCAATCCCGCTGCATCCAGCTTCTTGCGCGCGAGTGCGACCTTGTCCGCGTCGGCGTCGATCGCGCAAATCTGCAATTTCGTGCGCTTCGCCAGCTCGTAGGCAAGCGCACCGTCGCCACAAGCCAGGTCGGCGCAGTAGCCCTCGGTGATTCCGGTCTTCTCGATAATCTCCTTCGCCGCCGCGGCAGCCAGGGCATTGTCGCCATAAACGTCGGTCTTTGGCTCGGACCGGAGGATCGCTGGATTCTCGACTTTCGCGGTTCCGAAGCAGTGGATGACACCCTGATCCGTGCTGACGTAGAGTCGGCCGCCCGCCGCAGCCAGTCCATGTGGGGCGCCGTCGACGTCCGCGGACCAGGCAACCTTCTGTGTCGCCATGTCCACCACGTTCACCTGCTTCGGTCCGCCTGCCACGATGCGTTTCCCTGCAACGATGACCGAGGTGCCGCCGTTCGCCTTGGCGGACCAGAGCTTATCCAGGCCAACATACTTGATAACGTCGCCCTTGCGGTCTTTCTTCTCCTTGGGCACCCACTTCGAGACGATGACCTCCGTGGCGGTGGAGCGAACGACACCGTCCGCAAAGGCCGCGACTGCGCCCGGGCCGATCGGATCGAGCGTCGCTCCGGTGGCGTTATCGAACAGCATGCCGCCGTTGAAGAAGTGCTTGCCGACCGCGACGGTCGTCGTGCCGCCCTTCTGGCCATTGAGCTGGAGATGGAAGTACTGAAACTTTCCATCGGCGCGGCCAAAAGCGGCAGGCACGGCGCGGCCGGTGGGCACGAGCAGCTGGTCGCCCGCGGCCACGAGATAGCCTTGCGCCGAAACACCGCTGTTGGCATTGGCGCCGCCGTGCGGCTGGGCCATGTGGATCGCTCCCGACTTGTCGTTCACCCAGAGGAGCTTGCCGGTCGCCGCATCCAGCGCGTGCAAGTAGATGCCGTCCGAAGGCCAGACGCCGGCCGCGAAGTAGACCACGTCGCCCACCAGCGCGGCACCGCCGCGGGCCGGCCAGGCGGAGATCATGCGGTCGTTACCGAGGATCATCCGCCCGTCGGGCCCGCCGCGCTTCTGCCATAGAACCTTGCCGTCTGCCGCGGCGAGGCAGTAGAGGAAGCCATCGTCACTGGCAACAAAGACGCGCTCCTTGCTCACCGCGGGCGCGAAACGCACCGGGCCGCCGGTGTAGAACGACCAGCGTTCCTTGCCGGTCGCCGCGTCCAGGGCATACACCTTGCCGTCCGCCGAACTGCCGAAGTAGAGCGTGCCGCCCGCGATTACCGGTTGAAACGCACGATCAAACGGCTGCCGGTCCGAGCGCGGCCAGGCGGGCATCGGCGCGTGGGTCGCGTGGTAGGTCCACTGCGGAAACAGAGTGGCTGACAACTCATCGGCCGTGTATCCGCTCCGGCCGGCATCGCTGCCGAACATTGGCCAATCGGCTGCATCCGCGGTAAACGCGAAGAGACCGGAGAGCAAAATCGCGATCGCGAGGTTCTTCATCTCTGGAATCCTTGGTTATCCAGCGCTCGTGCGCTTCGGACATTGGCTCCCCGGTCGGGTTTCGGATTACTTCCTGCCAGAACGCGGAATTGGACATCGATTCATCATTCGCGTGGCGCCGTGTCCGGCCTGTTTGAGCGGGTTGGTGCTGCCGGCGCCAGGCGGAAAATGTAGACGGTCCCATTGCCGTTACCGACGGCCAGGTGTCGGCTGTCCGGCGCGAACGCCAGTGAACGAAACTCGCCCCGCAACTGCCACTGGTGCAGGCGCTTGCCGTTGAACGTATTCACGATCACGAGCGTGTTGTCCGGTCCGGACACCGCGACCACTCTTCCGCTGGGGGCAATCGCCACGAGCGGGTCGAGATTGTTTCCGGGGCCCGTGATGTTGTCGATCACCGCACGCTGCTTGGGCGGCACCTGGGCCAGGTCGGTGACGCGAAGGATATTGTCGCTGCCCACGGTGACCAGAGAGCGGCCGTCGGGCGTGTAGCCCAGGGCAAAACCAATCTGGTGGTTGTCCAGCGTGAGGCGCTCCCCGGGCATCGGGCCGCCGAGGGTCCAGAGATCGACCGTCATCCCCTTGGTGCCCGTTGCCAGCGTGTTGCCGTCCGGTGCGAAGGCCAGGGCGGTCACCTTGCAGACGGGCTCTTTTGGCTCGCGGTACTTGGCCCACTCCGCCAACCTCTCGCCACTGGCGTTGTAGAGGAACATCGTGCCGCCGATCGCCGTCGCCAGCGTGCGGCTATTGGAAGAGAAAGCGATTGGACCGGTGGAGTTCGGAATCGTAGCGCGTTCCTTCACCGGTCCCGTCATGTCCCACAGACGGATCGTGTTGTCCTCGCCGGCACTGGCCAACGTGCGGCCATTCGGCGAATAAACAAGGCCGGTCACTTCCTTCTTGTGGCCTCCCAGGCGCTGGCGTGGGCGCGGCTGCTTGCCGCTCAGGTCCCAGAGTTGGATGGCGCTGCCCTCGCTGCCTTCACCCCCGGAGGTACGCGGGAACCAGCCGCCAACGGCGAGCGTCTTGCCGTCGGGTGAGAAGGCCAGGGCCATGACTGTTCGTTGCTTCCCTTGCAGCAGTGCTTGCATTCGCGGTTTGCCGCCGCTGATCTCCCAGAGGCGAACCGACCCGCCACTGCTCGTGACGACCATCTTGAGGTCCGGCGCGAAGCTGATCCACTCGATGTTGTCGCCGAGTTGGAGTGCCAGGACAGACCGGATCTCCGGCGTACGTTGCTCGATGTCCCACAGACGCACCATGCCGCCGGGACTGCTGGTCGCCAGGGTCTTGCCGTCGGCGGCGAAGGCGAGATGCGGCCCGGTCTGCTCGCAGTTCCCGCGCACCTTTCGTGTCGCCAGGTCCCAAAGCCGGACCGTGCCCGATTCATCCACGACGGCGGCGGTCTTGATATCCGGGGCAAATGCGATCGACTGGACATAGCCCAGGCCGCGCATGACGGACAGTAACTTCCCCTCCTTCGACACGTCCCAGACGCGCACGGCGCCACTGTGCCCCGTTTCTTCCATCAATCGGGAAGACACCGCCAGAGCGGCCAGGTGAAGGGGAAGCGCCTGGCCGGCGAGGACTGTCGGTGCCGTCACACCCGGCAGATGGCAGCCGATCACCAGGGAGTGCAAGAGCCGGGTGAGGTCGCCCTGGTCGTTGGCGCAGGCGGCCACCGTTTTCCCGTCCGGCGCGGTGCCGAACCCCAGGACCTCGCCGTCCGCCTTGTTGTTCAACCGCTCCCAGGGTGTTGCCGCCGCCAGGTCCCAGATGCGGACGGTGCCATCCTGCCGCGACCAGACCAACGTCTTTCCGTCCGCGGAGAAATGAATGCCGCGGATTTGACCATCATCATTGAGGATGCCCACCTCATGCGGCCGATCGCCGTCGAGGTCCCAGAGATGAACGCCCCGGCCGCTGACCAAGGCCAGCCCTTTACCGTCCGGCGCAAATGCCATCAAGCCAATTCGATCCCACTGACCTTCGAGGACAGCAGTCGGCTTGAGCGTCGTGGTGTCCCAGAGGAAGACGAAGCGATCCTCGCCGCCCGTGGCCAGCACTTTGCCGTTGGAACTGAACACCGCACAGTGGATCTGTCCCCAGTGTCGGCCCGGATGGGTGCCAAAGACACCGACCAATTCTTGCGGCGCATTGGCGAACCGTTCTTCGGCTGGAATCTCGGTCCGGTCGAGTCCCTCCAGGGCCTGGGTGCCCAGCGCCAGCCGTTCGGCCTGCGGCAACAGCAAGAAACGCGCCGCCACGCCGATGAGGAGTATCAGGCTCGGCAACACAAGCATGGGCCAGAAACGGCCGGGTCGCCGATACCACCGCGCGCCGGGCACCAACATGGGAGGACCTCCTGCCAGGACAGCAGCATTCCGCCATGCTACCCGCAACCCGATCAGCATTCCACTGCCGCGTTCTCGCCCTTCGGGCATCCAACCGCCGCGTCGCGCGGATGGAATACGAGGGGTTCCTGGCTTTCCCACCGAATGGCGGCGTGACGCTGGCATCCACCATGTTCCCGCGATACAGTGAGGCTGCTCAATCCTTCCGCCGTCGACCTTCGCCACACTCTCCCATGGAGGCCCCATGTCGCCACACACTCCAGACGTGGATCGCCGACGTTTCCTCGCCGGAATCGGCGCTGCTGCCCTGTCCCAGCGCATCGACGCCGCCGAGCAGCCCCCGACGAGAGCCCGGATGAAGGTCGGCTGCCAGCGCGGACCCACCAGCGACGAGATGCTGCAATATTTCGCCCAGTTTGGCGTCAATCACATTTGCGGCTATCTGACCGCCTCCGATCCCAAGACCGGCTGGGCGGTCTTGGACCTGGAGAAGCTCAAGAAACGTGTGGAATCGTTCGGCATCGCGCTGGATATGATGGCCCTGCCTTTGAGTTCCGCCTACATCACGAAGGCCGAGAACCCAAATATCATGCTCGGCAAATCGCCGGAACGCGATCGCGAGATCGACCAGATCTGCCACATGATCCGTGCTGCCAGCAAAGCCGGCATCCCCGCACTCAAGTACAACCTGACTATCCTCGGCGTGGTGCGTACCGAGCGCACGCCGGGCCGCGGCGGCTGCAGTTGCAGCACCTTTGTGTTCGACAAGGCGAAGCAGGACACGCTCACGGAGGCTGGAAAGGTCAGTGCCGAGGAGGCATGGGAGCGCATCACCTACTTCCTCAAGCGGGTCATCCCGGTGGCGGAAGAATATAAGGTGCGCATGGCCTGCCACCCGAACGACCCGCCGATGCCGGCGGACAAAGGCTTTCGCGGCGTTCACTGTGTGCTGGGCAGCGTCGACGGGTTGAAGAAGTTCATCGAGATCCAGCCCAGTGCGTACCACGGGCTGAATTTCTGCCAGGGTACCATCTGCGAGGGCATGGAGAAGCCTGGTCAGGAAATCTTCGACGTGATTCGTTATTTCGGCACGCGCAAGAAGATCTTCAACGTCCACTTCCGCAATATCAAGGGCAAGTTTCTGGACTTTCGCGAGACGTATCCCGACGAGGGCGACGTGGACATGGTGCAGGCACTGAAGGTCTACAAAGAAGTGGGTTACGATGGCATGGTGATGCCCGACCACATGCCGCAAACGGTGGGCGATGCCAATGGCAGACAGGCATTCGCGTTCGGCTACGGCTACATCAAGGCGTTGATTCAGGCGGTGGATGCGATGGGCTAATGCAATGGCGCCGGCGGCCATCCCTTCGCCTTGCTCGACTTGGCAACAACGCGATCCTTCGCCACGTCCGTAGCCGCAGGCTGAATGAAGCGTGCGGCTACGACGCCGCTCCGACGTGGGCGCTCATTTACTGGGGGGCGGGTGAACGCAACTCCTTGATGAGGAAGCGCAGTTCCCGGGCGGGCAACCGCAGGTCGTACTGGATTCGGTCCGGGCCGACCGTGAGCGCCATCGAGCTGATCGCCGGGACGGTCTTCATCGCATCCGGCTGCTTGAGGTCCTCCGCTCGTGCCAATCCGGTGATCGCCTCCACCGCGGCATGGAACTCGATCTTGCGGCCGGCGTCGGCATCGCGTGCAAAGGGGGCCAGGTGCTTGGCATCGGCCAGCCCGCGCTTGCCATCCTTCAGGTTCGTCAGTGCGGCGGGCAGAAGCGTTCTATCCGAACCCCACAGCAGCACGACCTGTTTGCCGTGGACGGCGACACGCACGCGATTCCAGTCGGGCCCAAAGAGTTGACGAAAGTGCTTGGCGGCCGGCACATCGCGGTCCGCGAGTTTGATGTGGAGGACGTCCACCTCCACGCCTTCGAGCTTCTCTCCTCGAGCGACATAGTCGAAGCTCGGCTGTAGTCGCCGCGAGACGTCGGAGAACAGTCCTTTGCGCCGCTCCAGCGCCGCGGCCACGATTCGCGACTTGATCGCCTCGGCCCGGCGGAGCACTTCGAGCGATGGCTTGGCCTTGAGCAAGGCCTCGAGGTGCGGCAACACCGGCTCGCCGATCAGCTCCAGCTTCGTCGAGGCCGTTTCGCGCGTTTCGAAGCGGCGGTCGTCCAGATCTTCCAGGAGTTGCTTGACGGTTTGCAGGTCGTCTTTCGCTGCCGTCTTGTCGGTCAGGTCGATCGGTCCCGCGCCGCTGAATCGCGCCAGCTGCTTGATCTCCCCGAGGAATCGCGCGGTGTCGTTGGTGTCGAGAATGGCAACGACATTGAACAAGCCCTGTTTCGTCGGCTCGGCGTTACGGTAGATGGCCGCGCGGTGCCCTTGCAGCTTCTTCCAAACTTCCGCGACCACGCCTGCCACGGTCAATCGCTGCGAGGGGTCGAGGTAGTCGGTGAAGAAGGGCACGCGCTGTGCCAGCGGCGAATTCTGAAGTAGATAATGAAAGAGGAGCCGGATGAGGAAGGCGCTCTGCGCACCGTCCCCGCGAGCGCCTTGCGCCGCGACGACGACGCCCTCGGGCAACCCGGCCAGATCGGAAGCGCCCGGACCGCCTTCCAGGCGCGTCAGAAACTTCTTGGCCGAATCGGGCAGGTCCTTCGTGAAGGTATTGAGGTTGCTGATGTGCAGTCCATCGTCGAAACGCATGGCCAGAAAGATGAACTGCAAGGAACCCAGGGCCTCGAACAGCTGCCGGCGGTCGTCCTCGGAAATGCCCTTGTAGGTGTCGGCCAGGCGCTTCTCTTCGTTCTCCAGCTCCTTGCTCAGATTGAACTCCACCGCGACCTTGGGATTGAGGAAGACCAGCAAATCCGCTCCGTTAAGGGCACGGACACGATCGGCGGGCAGGGTCTTCGTCACCGGCGTCCGTTTGATGACGCTCTGGACCGCGGCTTCGTGCGTGCCGAGCAGGACGTAGTCATCGCGAACGGCAACAAAGGTCCCGGGGATGTTTCGCACGTCGGCCTTGATGATCTTGTCCGTTTTCAGGTCACCGGCCTTGAGTCCAAAATTCTCGCCCATCTTATCGCGATCGGTGAAGGGCACCATGAGCACAAGACGCGAGAGTTGCTGATTGAGGTTGCGCCCCCCGTCCGCCCCGTACTTGTTGTGAACGTAGAGGAGGGCGACGGGCCGAGATTCATCAATCCCTTTGTGGATTCCCAGAAAGTCGCAGACCACCTTGAACAATTCCGTTGGGCGGGCGTCCTTCGGTAGCTCTGCGTCCTCCGCCAGCTTGTCTCCCTTCTTTTTCACGGCGGCGATGTCGTGCAGTACGACAGCGCCCGCCGCATCGTCGGGTATGAAATCGAGCAGCCCAGGGGCCGCCAGCACGGGCGCTGTCCAGGTCAACAACACCGTCGCCATCACCAGAAACATGCGAGGCATCGGTCGCCCTCCCGGAACGCTTGCCGACCACTCTTGGAAATCAACTGAGAATTCGTGCTTGGGTTGTGGGGCACGTTTGTAACGTGCCTGGCTTCGCACCGACGGCACCTTACAAATGTGCCCCACCCGTTGGCTCGCGAGAGGACGTGCAAGTCTTCGGGATGACGGATTACTTGAGCCATTCCGCCGGGACAGGCTCCTTGATCTGGTCTTCCTTGGAAAACACGCGCACTTCCATCAATTTCTCTTCTTCGCCCTCCTTGACCTTGATGAAGCGAATGCCCTTGGCGTCCTTCTTGCGGCGAGCCTTGGGGACGGCTTTCCACTGTGCTTTGGTCATCTGGGGTGCAGCCACGAGTGACTCCTATGCCATGCGGTTTGAGACGGAAATGGTCCGACGAATCAACCATCAATCTACAGACGTGGCGGAGGGGTGTCCCGATTCGTGGCGTGCACGGCGCCATTCAAACCCACCGCACGCCCAGTGCGGATGGTCGATCGCTGATTCGGAATGCTGCGGGATAGTCGCGGCAGAAGACACTGCGCGATGCCGGCGGCAAATAAAATTTCCATTATACATTACTAATGAACACTTTACGTCGATATTAAAAGTCGATTCCGCCTTTCGAATGAAATCCGCTTGACATAAAACATCCGTTTGCTACTATTGACTAAAACAACTGTTTCTAACAGACGATTGAGATGTAGGGGAGACGCGACGTGCCTGATGAAACCGAACAACGCCTGCTCGAAGCAGCCGGACGCGTCTTCGCGGATTTCGGCTTCAAGGCAGCGACGGTACGGAAAATCCTCGAAGAGGCGGGCATCAAGAACATCGCTGCGGTGAACTACTACTTCGGCGACAAGGAGCGTCTCTACGAAGCCACGCTGCGGTTCGCCTTTCAATGCGGGCTGTCGCAGATGCCGAATCCCCAGTGGCCAGCAGGCTATTCGCCGGAGTGCAAGCTACGCGAGTACATCCGCCTGCTCGCACAGCACATGTTGAACCAGAAGCACCCCTGGCAGATGCAATTGCTGCTTCGGGAGTTTGCGCAGCCGTCCGAAGCAGGGGCAGGTGTGGTCCGCGACTTCATCTTGCCGCTCAATCGACTGCTCTGGTCGATCCTGCACGAGGCGATCGGGCCAGACGTGGACGAGCGCAAGCTGCACCTGATTGGGTTCAGCATCATCGGACAGATCTTTCACCAGAAGATCGGGGCGCCGGTCATTCGGCTGGTGGTCGGGGAGAACGAGCACGATGGCTACACGGCCGAGGTGCTGGCCGAACACGTGGCCGACTTTAGCCTGAAAGCGCTGGGTCTGACGGCACCAAAGGAGGTGCACTCGTGAACTGGATCGCATTCAAGATGCTGACCGGCGACCGCATGAAATACATCGGCATCATCTTTGGCATCACCTTCGCCAGCCTGCTGATCGCCCAGCAGATGTCGATCTTCGTCGGCCTGATGCGCAACACCATCAGCCAGATCCGCGACATCGAGGGAGCGGAGATCTGGGTGATGGACCCCAACATGCAGTTCGTGGACGACGTGAAGCCGCTCAACGACGACGACCTGTACCGCGTGCGCGGCGTCGAGGGCGTGGCCTGGGCGGTGAAGCTGTACAAGAACATCGCGCGGGCGCGCTTCGACGACGGCAACTTTCAGCAATGCATCATTCTCGGCCTGGACGACGACACGATGGTGGGCGCGCCGCGCGAAATCCTCGTCGGCTCTCTGGCCGACCTGCGCAAGCCGGACGCCGTCATCATGGACGAGGCTGGCTTCAAGTACCTGTGGCCCAACGAGCCGCTCGGCGTCGGCAAGACGTTTGAAATGAACGACCGCCGGGCGGTGATCGTGGGCATCTGCAAGGCGTCGCAGACGTTTCAGACGTTCCCGATCCTGTACACGCGCTACAGCCAGGCCACGCTGTTCGTGCCGCGCGAACGCAAGGTCATGTCGTTCGTGCTGGCCCAGAACGATCCCAACGTGCCGGCCCACGAGGTGTGCGATCGCATCCGTGCCCAGACTGGCCTGGCTGCCCACACGCGCGACGACTTCGCCTGGAAGACGATCAATTACTACCTGAGCCGCACGGGAATCCCGGTAAACTTCGGCATCACGGTGGCGTTGGGCTTCATCGTCGGCAGCGCGATTGCGGGGCAGACGTTCTACCTGTTCACGATCGAGAACCTGAAGCAGTTCGGCTCCCTCAAGGCGATGGGCGTGAGCAACACGCGGCTCGTCGGCATGATTTTGCTGCAAGCGATGGTGGTCGGCACCATCGGCTACGGGCTGGGCATCGGCCTGGCCGCCCTGTTCGGCGAAGTGGCCCAACGCAGCTCGCACACGCTGGCATTCTTCATGCCCTGGCACGTGCCGATGCTGACCGCCATTGCCGTGCTGGCGATCATCACGCTGGCGAGTCTGATCAGCATCCGCCGCGTGCTGGTGCTGGAGCCCGCGATGGTGTTCCGGGGTTAGTCTGTCTTTGTTCGTAGTTCCGCCTTAAGGCGGTCTGCAACGATCGGCCAAAGGAGCATGCTCCATGTCCACAGCGATCATGACCATGCCGGCAACCGCACAGGCGCCGCCACTCGCAACTCACTCCGCGATCTCATGTCGTGGCGTGACCAAGGAGTTCGTCGCCGGCGATACGCGAGTGCGGGCACTGGACGGCATCGACCTGGAACTGCCGGCCGGCGAACTGGCGTTGTTGGTCGGTCCATCGGGCTGCGGCAAGACGACGCTCATCTCGATCGTCGCCGGCCTGCTGGAGCCGACGCGCGGCGAAGTCAGCGTGCTGGGCACGAACCTGACGCGGATCTCGGGTGGGCAGAAGGTCGATTTTCGCGGCAAGAACATCGGCTTTGTCTTTCAGCAGTACAACCTGCTGCCGGCGTTGACCGCTGCGGAAAACGTCGCGGTGCCGCTCATCATCGCCCGACACCCTCGACATCAGGCCGTCGCGCGGGCACGCAACCTGCTCGAGCAAGTGGGCCTGGCCGATCGCACGGAATCGCTGCCGACACAACTCTCCGGCGGCCAGCAGCAGCGCGTGGCGATCGCGCGGGCGTTGATTCACGAGCCCCGTCTCCTGGTGTGCGACGAGCCGACCGCGGCACTTGATGCACATGCGGGCCAGACGGTGATGGAACTGATCCGCAAAGTCGCCGTGCAACCGGACCGGGCGGTGATCGTCGTGACGCACGATAGCCGGGTCTACGGTTTCGGCGATCGCATCGTGTCGATGACGGACGGGAAAATTGACAAGATCGAGATTCAAAACGGGAAGTCGAGGTGAACCATGCTGCGCAAGTATCTGCTGCCAGTGAGTGCTTTCGCCTTGCTGATGTTTGCCGTCATTCACGTGGTCCGCGGCCAGCAGCAGCCATCGAAGCTGGAACCGCCCGCGCAGCCGGCGCGTACGCCCTACGGCAAGACCGTCGCCGGCGCCGGTATCATCGAGGCGCAGACGGAGAACATTGCCGTCGGCTCCGCCCTGCCGGGCGTGGTGACTGAGGTATACGTGTCCGTGGAGCAGGTGGGCAAGAAGGTGAAGAAGGGCGATCCGCTCTTCCGGGTGGATGACCGTGCCCTCAAGGCCCAGCTGCGCTACTTGGAGGCGAGCTTGGCCGCCGCCGAGGCCCAACTCGCCAGGCTCGATGCCATGCCGCGGCCCGAAGAGCTACCGCCCAGCGAAGCCAAGGTGAAGACTGCCGAGGCCAACGTCGCTTTGCAAAGGGACCTGGCCGATCGTGCCGCACGGCTGCTGCCCAGTGGGGCGATGTCGCAGGAAGACGTGCGGCAACGGCAGTTGTCGCTCGCCGTTTCAAAGCAGCAACTCGCTCAGGCGCAAGCTGATTACGAGCTCCTGAAGGCCGGTGCCTGGGCGCCGGACAAGGCCGTGTCTCGCGCCGCCATCGAGCAGGCCCGCGCCCAGGTCGAGCAGACGAAGACCGAAATCGTGCGGACGCTGGTGTGTGCCCCCGTGGACGGCGACGTACTCCAGGTGAACGTGCGGCCCGGCGAATACGTCAGCACGCCCTCCAATCAGCCGCTGGTGATGCTCGGGGCCATTCACAAGCTGCACGTGCGCGTGGACATCGACGAGCACGACATCCCACGCTTCACGCCGGGCGCTCCGGCGCGAGCGATGCTGCGCGGCAACGCCCAGATCCAGCTGCCGCTGACGTTCGTGCGCGTGGAGCCCTATGTGGTGCCGAAGAAGTCGCTGACCGGCGACAACACCGAACGCGTCGACACCCGCGTGCTCCAGGTGATTTACTCGATCGACGCCCGGGACAGACCGCTGTACGTGGGGCAGCAGGTGGATGTGTTTGTGGACGTGCATGCAGCGGGCAAGTAGGAAGTCGGATTGAGTTACCTGGGCGAGCGTCGAGGGCAACAACTTCCCGGCGAGCGTCGGGGCGTTAGCCCGACGTGTTTTACTACAACTCAAGACGTGTCGTTTGACGGTCCTCAACGCGTTCGGGTCGCCGTCCACGTCGGGCTGACGCCTCGACGCTCGCCGGAGTCGGGCGGGTGCTCTGTAGCGCCTGGGCAGAGGCCACGCCATCGTCTAAACTCACTTCATGAAAACCGAAATCATCTCCATCGGCAGCGAGATAACGAGCGGTCAGAACCTCGACACGAACTGCCAGTGGCTCAGCCGCCGCCTCGCCGAGATCGGCGTGCCGGTCGCCTTTCACACCACCGTCGCTGACGACATCGACGACAACGTCGGCGTCTTTCGCCTGGCCACGCAGCGGGCCGGGCTCGTCATTGCCAGCGGCGGGCTCGGTCCGACGCTTGACGACCTCACGCGCGAGGCACTGGCGAAGGTCGCGGGCGTCGAGCTGGTGCTGCACCCGCCGTCGCTGGAGCACATCCAGGAGATGTTCGCCAGGCGCAATCGCACCATGCCGGAACGCAATCAGGTGCAAGCGCTGCTGCCGGTCGGCGCCGAGGCGATCTTCAACCGCTGCGGCACCGCGCCCGGCGTCTGGATGAAGATCGGCGAGAGCCTTGTCGCTTGCATGCCGGGCGTGCCGTCCGAAATGTTCGTGATGTTCGAGGAGCAGGTGAAGCCACGGCTCCTGAAGATGAACATTGGCGGCGGCGTTCTGGTGCAGCGCAAGATCAATTGCTTCGGCGCCGGCGAGTCAGCCGTCGAGGAGCAGGTCCCCGACTTGACGAAACGCGGTCACATTCCCGATGTCGGCATCACCGTGGCGGACGCGGTCATTTCGCTACGCATCCTGGCTCATGCGGCCAACGTGGCCGAGGCCCAGCGGATCATTGAGCCCGTGGAAAAGACCATCCGCGAACGCCTGGCCGAGCTGGTCTTCGGCGTCGAGGACGAGGAACTGCAAGACGTGGTCGTGCGGATGCTGCGGGACAAGAGCAAGACGCTGGCGACCGCGGAGAGCGTGACGGGCGGCCAGGTCGCGGAGCGCATGGTACGCGTTCCCGGCGCCAGCGACGTGCTGCGTGGCGGCTTGGTGGCGTATACGAACGAGGTGAAGGTCGAGATGCTCGGCGTGCCGCGTTCCCTGATTGAAGAACACGGTGCGGTGAGTGCCCCGGTCGCGGAAGCGATGGCAGTGGGCTGTCGGACTCGCTTCCGCACCGACCTTGCGGTGAGCACGACGGGCATCGCAGGGCCGGAAGGCGCCAGCGAGGACAAACCGGTCGGCCTGGTGTTCGTCGGCCTGGCCTGGGAAGGCGGGTGCTCGTCAATGAGCTACAGCTGGATGGGCACGCGTGGAGAGGTCCAGAGCCGGACCGCGAAGCTGGCACTGAACCGGGTGCGCCTTTACCTGCTGGGAAAATGAACCGCGCGGCACATCCTTGCAGCCTTCTGCGACGTGGATTATAGTCACACCATCTCGCAAACCCTCCCACCTTGGCCCTTTGCTCTCCGAAAGGAGCTTCGCATGGCCCGCGTCAATCGTCGTCGTTTTCTGAAGCAGCTGGCTGCCGCCGCGACCATCACCATCGCCGGGACCAAGTCGTCCGGCCGCGTCCTGGGCGCCAATGAGGTCATCCGCGTCGGCGTCGCCGGCATCAATGGCCGTGGCGGCGCTCACATCGATGCATACCTCAAGATGAAGGACGTGCAGATCACGTACCTGATTGACCCCGATACACGGACCTTCGGCAAGTACACCAAGCGTTTTGAAACCGCTGGCAACAAGCCGAAAACGGTCCAGGACGTGCGCGAGGCGCTCAAGGACAAGGAACTCGACGCCATCAGCATCGCGACGCCGAATCACTGGCATTCGCTGATGACGATCTGGGGCTGCGAGGCCGGCAAGGACGTCTACGTCGAAAAGCCGATGAGCCACAACGTCCACGAAGGACGCATCGCCGTCGAGACGGCTCGCAAGTACAAGCGCATCGTGCAGCACGGCACCCAGAGCCGCAGCGGCAACATGGGGGCGAAGATCGCGCAGCTGGCGAAGGACGGCACGTTCGGCAAGTTGTTGGTCACGCGCGGCCTGTGCTACAAGCTGCGGCCGAGCATCGGCAACAAGCCGACTGGCACGCCGCCGCAACAGGTCGATTTCAACCTGTGGCTTGGGCCGGCCAGGGAGCAGCCGTTCCACGCCAACCTCGTGCATTACAACTGGCACTGGTTTTGGGATTTCGGCAATGGCGACATCGGCAACCAGGGTGTGCACGAGATGGACATCGCCCGTTGGGCCATTCCCGGCGCCACCTTGCCTCGCAGCGTCATGAGTGTTGGCGGCCGCTTTGGCTACGAGGACCAGGGTCAGACCGCCAACAGCCAGGTCACCGTCTTTGACTATGGCGAGACCAAGCTGCTGTTTGAAGTGCGCGGCCTGCCGAGCCGCAGCCCATTCCCCGGCCAGGGCGACAAGCCGATTCCCGAAAAGCCGGTCAACCACGTCGGCAACACGTTCCACTTCGAGCAGGGCGTGGTCGCCAACAACCAGTTCTTCCCCAAGGGCAAGGAAGACAAGCCGGAGCAGTTGCCGCAGGTCAAGAACATGGACGCGCTCAAGCGCGGTCCGGGCGGCGGCGATCACTTCGCCAACTTCATTGCGGCGATGCGCACCCGCAAAATCGAGGACTTGAACGCCGATATCCTCGAAGGCCACTACTCCAGCGCCCTGTGCCACCTGGCGAACCTCTCCTACCGCGTCGGCGCGGGCGCACCATTGACTGAAAAGACGACAGTGGCCGGTGACGACGTGGCAACCGAAGCCCTGAGCCGGCTGAGGGAACACCTGACGAAGGATGCGGGCCTGAAGCTGGAAGACCAGAAGTACCGCGTGGGCCAGAAACTGGTGCTCGACGGCAAGGGCGAGACCTTTGTCCAGAACCCCGAGGCGAACAAGCTGCTGACGCGCGATTACCGCAAGGGGTTTGAAGTGCCTGAGAAGGTCGGCTAAGGAGGCGTGAAGCAGAGCACAGAGGCGCAAGGGAGGGTTCGTGCTTTCCTTTGCGCCTTTTTCTTTGCCTCCATCGGAGAAGGCCATGCGACAGCGATTGCTAGCGATGCTTGCAGTGTCTCTGGCCACTTCACTCGGCCCTGCCGCCGATGAAAAGAAAGCCGACGCACCAAAACCGCGGGAGCTCGACATTCGTCCCGTAACGCACGACGCCTGGGGCAACAGCAAGGAGACGGTGCGCGACATCCTTGTCTCGACTGCCAACGAACTGTGGGTCTATTTTCCCAAGCGGTCGTTGAACCCGATCCTTGTCGAGCCAGTCGGCGGTCCGATCAGCCTCTACGACCGCGGTCGGAACGGCGAATACCGGGTCCGCCTCGACACCGGCGACAACCTCTGGTCGCAATGGGCCTACCAGTTTGCCCACGAGTTCGGACACATCCTCAGCAGCTACGATGAGGTTGCGCACCAGAACAAGTGGTTCGAGGAAACGGTCTGCGAGGTGGCGTCACTCTTCGTGCTCAGGCGCATGGCCGAAACCTGGAGCAAGGATCCGTCGCCGGCTTCGTGGAAGCGCTATGCCCCGGCGCATCGCAAGTACGCCGAGGCGCGGATCGGCAAGGCCAAGCTGCCCGACGGCATGACGTTGCCCCAGTGGTACGAAGCCAACGCCCGACACCTGGTCCGGACCGGCGAGGACCGCGACAGGAACACGCTCGTCGCTGTGCAGCTGCTGCCCGTGTTCGAGAAGACGCCGGAGCACTGGGAAGCGATCGCCTGGCTGCCCAAGGCCAAGAAGGGCCACTCGGAATCGCTGCCGGACTTCCTCAAGGCTTGGCAGACGGCATGCCCGGAGAAGCACCGCGCTTTCGTAGCGGCGATCGCCGCGAAGTTCGGCATGGACCTGGAAAAGGTCAAGTCCTAGGGAATGACGAATGTCGAATGACGAATGAATGACCAAGTCCCAATGACCAAGCTCCAGTGATACACATGTCGCTTTGAAGTTTGTTCATTGGGGTCTGGTCATTGATTCGGACTTCGGCATTCGTCATTTTCGAGACCGTTAACCAGTTCAAAGTTGCAACGGTCGGTCGGTTAGCCTTGCCAAGCCATTCGTATTCCTCGATACTGATTTGATCGATGTTTCCCCCCTCTTTTTTAGAAAGGACCTGATTCGTGGAGCCTAGCGTTGCAGTCGTTGGAGCCACCGGCGCGGTGGGCGAAGTCATGCGGCAAGTCCTGATCGAGCACAACTTCCCGTTGGGCTCGATCAAGTTCCTGGCGTCGGAGCGCAGCGCGGGTAAAACGATCACGTTCAAGGGTAAGTCGTACAAAGTCGAGCCGATTAAACCTGAAGCGTTTGCCGGCGTCGACATCGTGCTGTCGAGCACGCCGGCCGGCGTCAGTCGCGAGACCAGTCCGATGGCCGCGAAGGCCGGCGCCATCGTCATCGATAACTCCAGCGCCTGGCGCATGGACCCCGAGGTGCCGTTGGTGGTGCCCGAGGTCAATGCCGACACGCTCAAGAAGATCCCCAAGGGCATCGTCGCCAATCCGAACTGCTCGACGATCCAGATGGTCGTGGCCCTCAAGCCGCTGCACGATCTGGCGAAGATCAAGCGCGTGGTGGTCAGCACCTACCAGGCGTCGAGCGGCAAGGGCGCGACGGGCCTGGTCGAACTGGACGCCCAGCTGGTAGCGCACGGTCGTGGCGAACCGATGCCGGCGGCGAAGGCTCATGCGGCACAGCTCGTCAACAACGTGTTGCCGCACGACTGGAAGCTGGGCGAGGACGGCAACTCCGAGGAAGAATGGAAGATGATCCGCGAGACGCGCAAGATCATGGGCGACGACACCATCCAGGTGTCGGCGACCACGGCTCGCGTTCCGGTACGCATCGGCCATTCGGAATCGGTCAACATCGAGTTCTACAAGCCAATCACCGTCGAGCAGGCCCGCGAGGCCCTGAAGAAGGCACCCGGCATCATCCTGGTCGATGACTACGCCAAGGGCGAAGTGCCGCTGGCGCTGCAGTGCGAGGGCCGCGACGAGACGTTCGTCGGCCGCATCCGCAAGGACCCCAGCGTGCCGCATGGCTTGAACCTCTGGGTGGTGGCCGACAACCTGCGCAAGGGGGCTGCCACCAACGCGGTGCAGATCGCCGAGGTGCTCGTGCAGCGCGGTTGGCTTCCAAAGAAGTAGAGAACTCACCGCAAAGAACGCGGAGAATCGCGGAGAGCAAAGGAGGAAGCCTGGCTTCGCTCTGCGCGTTTCTCCGCGCTCTCTGCGGTGAGTCTTTTCATGCGCAACATCAAGCTGACTCTGAGCTACGACGGCACCGACTTTGCCGGCTGGCAGACGCAGCCGGGGTTTCGTACCGTGCAGGAAACCCTCGAACAGGCCATCGCCAAGCTGACCGGCGAACCGCGCGTCCGCGTCAACGCCAGCGGCCGCACCGATACCGGCGTCCATGCGGTTGGGCAAGTCGTCAACTTCCGCACCACAACCGTTCACTCACCTGAAGTCATTGCGCGGGCCGTCAATGCCCGGTTGCCGGCCGATGTCGTCGTGCGCGACGCCGCCGAAATGCCCGAAGCCTTCGACGCCAATCGCGACGCCAAGCGCAAGCTCTATCGCTATGTGATCCACGACGGCCCGGTGCCCAGTCCGTTCCTGCGCCGTTACTGCACCAGCAGCCGGCACGTGCTCGACGTTGCCGCGATGCGCCGCGCCGCCGAACCGCTCAAAGGCAAGCACGACTTTCACAGCTTCGAGACGGAATGGCCCAACCGAAAGACGAGCGTGCGGACCATCACGCACCTGAGCGTCAACCGCTTCGGCGAGTACATCTGGCTCGACGTGGAAGCCGACGGGTTCCTGTACAATATGGTGCGTTCCATCGCCGGCACGCTGATGAACGTCGGCCGCGGCCACTGGCACGAATCGCAAGTCGCCGCGATCCTTCAGGCGGAAGATCGGATTCAAGCAGGACCGACGGCGCCGGCGTCGGGGCTGTTTCTGATGCGGGTGAGCTACGAGAGGTAGGTCGGTCATGAACTTGAACCCCATCCAGCCGTCGCCGACGTGGTCGATGGACCAGCTGCGGCGCCACTTCGGCATGATTCCCGCTGAACGCATTATCCTCGAGCCACCGCCGGGGACCGCAACCGAGGCGGACGCGATTCATGCCACCGAACATGGGCATCGGTTGTGCGAACTGGTCGACGGCGTTCTTGTGGAGAAGGCGATGGGAGCCGAGGAGTCTGACCTGGCACTCTGGTTGTCTTACTGGCTGAGGGATTACTTGTTGAAGCACAACCTGGGAAGGTTGCTCGGCGAATCGGCCATTTTGCGCCTGATGCCTGGCCTGCTTCTCGCTCCGGATCTGTCCTTCATTCGCTGGGAACGCTACCCCAAGGGCAAGCCGGCCGTGCCATCGGTATCGCCCGATCTGGCGGTGGAAGTCATTAGCCGAAGCAATACGAAGAAGGAAATCGCCCGCAAGCGGCGTGAGTATTTCACGCACGGCGCCAGCCTTGTATGGGAAATCGACCCGCGAAAGGAAACGGTCGCCGTTTACACGTCGCTCAAGAAGCCTACGGTGCTTGGCATCGAAGATTCGCTCGACGGTGGCAAGGTGTTGCCTGGTTTCAAGCTTCGTGTGTCCAAGCTCTTCAACCCTCCCGAAGCGCCGTCCGCGTGAACGTCGAGGCTGCCGTGACCTATCCCGACAAGCTGGAAATTATCTCGCTGGGCACACCGCCGTCCTCCGCGGTGCAGGTGCCCGGGTCCAAAAGCATCACGAACCGGGCCCTGGTGCTGGCGGCGCTGCAATCGTGGCGAAAGCCCTGTTTGCTCACTGGGGCGCTGCAAAGTGAAGACACGGAAGTAATGGTCCGGAGCCTGGAGCAGCTTGGCTTTCGTATCGAGGCGTGCTGGCCCGACATTCAGGTGGCCTGTCACGGCAGTGATCGACGGATCCCCGCGTCGTCCGTCGATCTCTTTGTCGCGAACTCCGGGACCACGATGCGCTTTCTCACCGCGCTGTGCGCCTTGGGAAGAGGGCGCTATCGCCTCGATGGGGTTCCGCGCATGCGAGAGCGACCTATTGAAGACTTGCTGACAACGATGCGCAATCTTGGCATCAACGCATCCAGCGAGAACAGCAATGGGTGTCCGCCCGTCGTCATCGAATCGACCGGATCGCTGCGAGGCCCCGGCGCCACCATCCGCGGGAACATCAGCAGTCAGTTCCTGAGCGCACTGCTGATGGTCGCCCCGTTCTGCACCGAGCCGCCGCTGACACTGCGCGTCGAAGGCACGCTTGTCTCCGAACCCTATGTCAAGATGACGGAACGAATGCTGCGCCACTGGGGAGCCACCTGGCGGACGCATACTGACGGCTACACCTTCTCGGGCGAGTCGGAGCTGTCTCGGAGCTTTGGTGTCGATGAATACGCCATCGAACCGGACGCCTCCGCCGCCAGCTACTTCTTCGCGGCCGCGGCGATCACCGGCGGCCGCGTCACCGTTCTCGACTTGCCGAATAACAGCCTGCAAGGCGACGTCGCTTTCGTCGACATCCTCGCCGAAATGGGTTGTCGCGTCGAGAAGTGCTCGTCGGGCATTACCATTCATGGCCGGCCGCTGCACGGCGTTGATGTGGACATGAACGCCATTAGCGACACTGTCATGACACTCGGTGCCATCGCCTGCTTTGCCGACGGACCAACGACGATCCGAAACGTCGCCCACATTCGCCACAAGGAGACGGATCGCCTGGCCGCGCTGGCCGCGGAGCTTCGCAAACTCGGCGCCGTCGTGGTAGAGTTGGAGGATGGCCTGACGATAGCGCCGGGACCGTTGCACGGCGCCGAGATTGAGACCTACAACGACCATCGCATGGCCATGAGTCTGGCTCTGGTCGGCCTCAAGGTGCCCGGCGTCGTCATCAAGAACCCGGGATGCGTCGCCAAGACGTATCCGCTGTTCTTCACGGACCTGGAAAGTTTGCGATAACGGCCCGCTGCAGAGAAACCCATGAAAAACATTCCCTTTCCTCGTTACCGGGCTCTGCCCGGTAACGCCCTGCCCTCCAGGCTCTGCCTGGCGAACGTCGCGATGGCAGGAATTGCATCGAGGGCCTGTCCGGTGAATGCTCCCACGTCTGTAGCCGCAGGCTTCAGCCTGCGGAATGGCCGCCGCTTCCGCAGGCTGAAGCCTGCGGCTACAGACCGGGGCCCGATTTGTCGGACCAACCCTAGTGCTCGAGTGGAAACGCGAGGCGGAGCCTCGCAAGCAGTGCGTTACCGGGCAGAGCCCGGTAACGAGGGCATGAAGCGCTGTCTTCATCTCTGGTTCCTCTATTTCTTCTGCATTCCTTTGTGTTCTCTGTGCCTTTGTGGTGAATCTCGGGCCGCGCTCGACCCCGAGGTCAAGAAGCCCTACCACCTGCAAGTCGTCCTGCGCGTCGCCCCGCATCGCTTGTTGACGCCAGTGTTCAAGGACCAGCTCAAACGCGAGCTGCGCGACAGTTTGCAAGCGTCCCTCGGTCCGCTCGGCATCGTCGAGGTCGTGGACGATCACCCGCTGCTCAAGGACATTGACCGCAAGGGCCTGCAAGCAGTCATCGACGGCTTCGACAAGAGCAAGGCCGGCGGAACGCCGATCAAGACTCACTTCGTGCTCGTGGATTACGTGGACAACCAGTACGACGTGCAGGCCGCCCAGCACGACGGCCTGACCGGACTCAGCAGCCCGATCGTTCGTCGGTCTCGTACCGACGACCGCCAGCTTGTCGCCAAGCTTGCGGCACTGCTCGTCGATCGCGATCTGGGACTCGTCGGCACCGTCGTGAAGAAGGACGGCCAGCGCGTGGACATGGTCCTCAAGGGCGGTGCGCTGGGCACGTCGCTCGAGCGCTGGGTCAAGAAAGACGACCTCTTCGCCATCGCCAAGGTTAGCCGGACCGGCAACAGCGTCAGCACGGCGCGGGTGCCGGAAGCCTACTTGCAGGTGACGGAGGTCGGCAAGGACGGCACCATCGTCTGCAGGCTCTTCAACCGCTACGCCGATGACGACTCGCGCCTGGCGGACGGCAAGAACGTGCTCGGCTATCGCTGCCTGAAGCTCGGCACCGCCGAGGGACCGCTGCGCCTGCGCCTGGTGGATGCCAAGGGCTTGCCGCAGGACAACCTGCAAATCGAAACGGGCGGCCAGGGCTTCGACAAACGCGAAGACTTCAAGTACCAGGGCAGCACGCGGACCGAGGGGCTGCTCCAGACCGAGGATCGCTTTCAGAACATCGCGTTCGTCCGCGTGCTGTTCCGCAAGAAGGTCATCGCCCAGGTGCCGGTCGTGATCCTCGATGACCGCGTTACCGTGCTAAAGGTCAACATCGAGGAGCAGGGCGACACCCTGGCCCAGACCATCGCCAGCAAGAAACGCCTGCTGGAGCGCCTCAACGAAACATTGCTGGTGCAAGACGATCTGCGCAAGGAGCTGGGCGCCCTGATGGCGAAATCTGAGCGCGAGCAGGCACTGTTCAAGGCCCGCAATGGGGTCAAGGGCCTGGAGGCGGACCTGGCGGAGCTGGGCGCCGAGCGCACGAATCTCAATGCAGAGGTGGTGAAGCTGCCGCCCAAGTCCAAGGTCACCTTGGCCGATTGCGACCAGCGAATCCGCGAGCTGGAGTCGGCCCGCGACGAGCTGAAGAAGTTCGCCGATGACCTGGACGAGATCATCGTCAAGCTGAAGAACGACTCGAAGTCGCAGGCGTTCAAGAGCCTGGTGCTGCAGGCCCGAAACTTCGTCAAGGAAGGCAACTACACCGAAGCGATCCGCGTCTACGATTCTGCCCTGGCCGAGATGGACCAGCCGCAGCTTCGTAAGGAAGTGGACGAGCTGAAACGCGCCTGGACGATCAAGAGCCCGGAGCACGAGAAAGCCCGCCGGTTCATCTACGAAGTCTGGCCGAACCTCGATGTGCCGCAGAAGATGAAGGACCGCCTGCCCGAAGCCCAGAGGGCGCTGCAAACCTGCAAGGACGCGGGCGACATGCTTACCCCGCAGAAGTTGCTGCAAGGCAACCTGACCCTGGACGCCCGTCTGAACAAGCTGATGCGCGTGCTGAAGCCGGATCGCGAAGACGACCGCCGCACCATCGAGATCATCGAGAAAGTCGCCGCCGGCCTGGAGACGATGCACAACGACGCGGTGGAATACCTCGGCATGCGCAAACCACCGGCGAAGTGATGCAGCCTGCACTTCATCCGATCCGGTTCGCCAGTTCGGTCAGTTCTGTCGACCGCTCAACCTCGCGCACCCACTCTGCCGGCAGTGCGTCAATGCCGCAGCGAGCGCCAACCAGGGCGCCGGCCAGGGTGGCGATGCTGTCGCTGTCGCCGGGGGTGTTGGCGCCTTCGAGGATCGCGGTCCGCGGATCGTCGGGATGGCGCGTGAAGACGTACAGGCCCGCCGCGATCGCCTCGTGGGCGGCCCAGCCCTGGAGCCGTTGCAGTGTCACCTCGGGCTTGGTGCCGTTGCGTGCTTCTTCAATCGCCTGGGCCATCATTACGGCCGTTCGCGCACTGTACCGACACGCCGCTGCCACCATTTCCGAGCCGACCCACGCGGGATCGCGTTCCGCCAGGACGAGAGCCATGCCCACCGCCATCGCCGCAGATGCAGCGAGTGCAATCGGATCGCGGTGCGTAAGCTTCGAGTGGGCCACCGACCATTCCTCGGCCTTCGCCAGGTCGTCGGCGAAGACGAGACCGAACGGATAGGCGCGCATGACGGACCCGCAGCCGCCCGCCGTGGCGCCGCCGGCTTCCGACCAGTGTGCGCCACGTTCCAGAGCTCGGCAGCCGGCCATGCACGCATTGCCGGGAGCGCGATGACCGCCCTGCGGGTGAGATGCCCAGTGGACGAAGCCTTCGGCCATGCGCTTCATCGCGGCGGCGAGGTCCGTGTGTTCTTCGAGAAGCGAGCGCAGCACGATCTCGGCCATCTGCGTGTCGTCGGTGTAAGGCGCGAAGTGCTGGTCGTCACGGTCCCAGTAAAGACGAAAGCCGGTCACGCCCTCGGGACCGAAGCGCGAGCGAATCGCGTCGAAGCTGCCGACGAATTCGGTCGGATGACCCATCGCATCGCCGATGGCGGCACCGAGGACGGCGCCGAGGAGTCGGGAGCGTCGCGTCGGCGCGGCGGGCTTCGCGGGCGTTTGAGCGGGTTCGTCGTCGAGCGGGAAGAGCAGCGGTTGCTTGTCATCGGGCATGGGGCACCTTGCCGTCAGTGATTGCCCGAGAGGGGCGCCTTTGCACTTGTTCGTAGTTCCGCCTTCAGATTCTATGAGAGGAAAAGGCCGCTGCTGGTAAGCTCCGTCAAGGAAGTCCCACTACGAATCCGTGGAGAAGCTTGCCATGGCATCGACCCTCACGCAGTCTACCACGAACACGGCGGTTTTGTATCTGGCGTTCGAGCTGGACTGGACCGAATGGAAGTTGGGGTTCAGCACCGCGCCGGCGCGGTTGCGGACCATCGCGGCGCGGAACCTGGACGCGCTTCAAGGGAAATCGCCAAAGTCACGTTGCCGCTGACGGTCCGCCCCCGCACGACGGCACGAGAGAAATCGGCGACGGAGCTTGACAAAAGCGGTCTCATGGAAAGCGGTGGACCCACCGCCTGATGGCGGAACTACGAACAATCACTTCCTCGCGCCAAGGAGATCGCCATGCCATACTACGACCGCGACGACAGGGATGATGAAGACGATTTGCTGGACGAGTCCGAATATCCCGAGCCCGATTCGGACGATGACGACGGCACCGCTCCGTGTCCCTATTGCGGGAAGGCAAAGTACGAGGAGAGCGAGATCTGCCCCTACTGCGAGAACTACGTCTCGCGCGAGGACACGCGGGGCCGCCAACCAATGTGGATCGTGCTAGGCATCATCGCGTGCCTGGCCATTGCGAGCACGTGGGTCCTGGGACGCTGACGCCGATGCCCGATCCAATCATCACCCTGACGACCGACTTTGGCGAAGCGTCGCCTTACGTTGCCGCGATGAAGGGCGTCATCCTGAGCATCAACCCGACTGCGCGGATCGTCGATCTCGGCCACCAGGTCCCGCCGCAGGACCTGCGCCACGCAGCTCACTTTCTTGCCGCGGCCATTCCGTACTTCCCGCCGAGCGTCATCCATATCGTGGTCGTGGATCCAGGGGTTGGTACCGATCGTTCGCTCCTCTACGTTGAAATTAGCGGCCATCGCTTGCTCGTGCCCGATAACGGCTGCTGGACCGCGCTCGGCCGCCTGGGCCTGCCGCATGTACGCCGCTTGACCGAACGCCGCTACTGGCGCGAGCCGGTCAGCAACACGTTTCACGGACGCGACATCCTGGCGCCCGTCGCAGCCCACCTGAGCCTCGGCATCGCGGCGGACCAACTCGGTCCCCAAGTTGCAGCCTACGTTCAGCTCCAAACGCCGGTCCCACACTTCGACCCGCAACGGTCCCTATGGAGCGGGGAAGTGGCCTTCATCGATGCTTTCGGCAATCTGATCTCGAACATTCCCGCGACGACCCTCGGAGACGGACCCGCTCGCATTGAGGTGAATGGCCACCCCGTGCCACGGCGAGTGCGGACTTACGGGGAAGCCGACCCCGGGGCGCTGGTGGCCCTGGTTTCCAGCACGGGAATGCTGGAGGTGGCAGTCGTTCAGGGCCATGCGGCCAACTACTTAAATGTGAAGGTCGGCGCCCCCGTGGCCGTCCTGTTGATTGACTGAGATGCCATGAATCCCTCGCGGCAGCAACTCGATGGCTCCCTTTCACGGCTGGAGTTTGGGCAGCGGTCCGAACGGCAGGCGAGGCGGGGAAGTGGCCTTCATCGACGCTTTCGGTAACCTGATCTCGAACCTTCGTGCGCCAGGTACCGCGGCGAGTCTGGACCACTGGTGAGGCAGAACCGACCGGTTCGTTGGAACGAGATGCCATGAATCCGTCGCGTCAGCAACTCGAAGCATGGGACCGCGATCACGTCTGGCATCCCTTCACGCCGATGGCGCAGTACGCCGCCGAGCCGCCACTCATCATCAAGGAAGCGCATGGGTGCCTCCTCGTCGACCTCGACGGCAAGGAGTACATCGACGGCACGTCGTCGCTGTGGTGCAACGTCCACGGCCATCGCGTGCCGGAGCTCGACGCGGCCGTTCGTGCCCAGCTGGAGCAGGTGGCCCACAGCGCGCTCCTGGGCATGACAAATGTGCCAGCGGTGCGGCTGGCGCGCCGCCTGACGGAGCTGGCGCCGGCGGGGCTGACACGCGTGTTCTTCTCCGACGATGGCGCCACGGCCGTCGAGGTCGCGCTGAAGATGGCGTTTCAGTTCTGGCGGCAATGTCCGGAGCCCCAGCCGCGGAAGACGAAGTTCCTGGCGCTGACGGGGGCGTATCATGGCGACACGCTGGGCGATGTCAGCGTCGGCGATATCGGCCGGTTTCACAATTTGTTCGCTCCGCTCTTGTTCCCGATTATCCGCGCGCCGCAACATCACTGTTATCGGTGTCCGCTGGGGCTGGAGCGGTCGAGTTGCAAGATCGACTGCCTGGAACAGCTGGTGAAGTTGGTGCGCGAACATGCCGACACGCTGGCTGCGGTCGTCATCGAGCCATTGATGCAAGGCGCCGCAGGCATGATTCCTGCGCCGGCGGGCTATCTTCGGCAGTTGCGTGACGCGACGCGGGCGCACGGGGTGCTGCTGATCGCGGACGAAGTGGCAGTCGGGTTCGGACGCACGGGGACGCTGTTTGCCTGCGAGCGGGAAGAGGTGACGCCCGATTTCCTTTGCCTCGCCAAGGGGCTGACCGGCGGTTATCTGCCGCTGGCCGCGACGTTGACGACGGAAGAGGTGTACTCCGCCTTCCTCGGCGACGGCAAGACCTTCTTCCACGGGCACACCTACACCGGCAATCCGCTCGGGGCTGCGGTCGCGCTGGCCAACCTCGAGTTGATGAAAAACTCCGGGTTGATCGCACAGCTGCCGGCGAAAACTGAGAGGTTGCGTGCGCATCTGGAGCGGATGGCGAGGTTGCCGTGCGTCGGCGACGTGCGACAGCAGGGACTGATGGCGGGCATCGAGCTGGTGGAACAGAAATCCAGCCGGCGGCCGTTCGCGCCCTCGCTGCGGACCGGGGCGGCGGTCTGCCGCAAGGTTCGGGAGCAGGGGGTGTTGCTGCGGCCGCTCGGCGATGTGATCGTCGTCATGCCGCCGCTGGCAATCGACCTTTCTTTGTTGGACCGCCTGTGCGACGTGCTTTACAATACCCTCAACCAGTTGGGAACTCCGGGCCGGTGTTGATCGAAGCGACGGCGCTGAACCGCGGCCAGTCATGAATGGACTGTTTTTCACCGGCACGGACACGGGTGTCGGCAAGACGCATGTGGTTGCCGAAGTGGCCTGGCTGCTGCGGCGACAAGGCCGACCTGTTGGCGTGTGCAAGCCGGTGGCGACCGGCGCCGCGTGCCTTGAAGACTGCGGCGATGCGCTGCGACTGGCCGAGGCGGTGGACCTGCGTGAACCGCTCGACCGTGTGACGCCGTATCTCTTTACAGAGCCCGTGGCGCCGGCAGTGGCAGCGCAACTGCACGGCAGAGCGCTGAGCATCGGCGATCTGGCAGCTGCCGTGCGCAGCCGCTCTCTCCCGGGTGAAGCGCTGCTCGTGGAAGGGGTCGGCGGCTTGCTCTGCCCATTGACGGAGCGGGAGACCGTAGCCGAACTGGCTGCGGCGCTGGAATTGCCCGTCATCATCGTCGCGCGCCGGTCGTTGGGCACGCTGAACCATACGCTGATGACTGTGGAGGTGGCGCTCGGACGCGGATTGCGGGTCGCGGGCGTCGTGATCAGCGAGACAACACCGCCGGAAGGGCTGGCGGAGCAGACCAACGTGCAGCAGCTTCGGCGTCGGCTGGCAGTACCTGTCCTGGCCGTGGCGTTTCATCAGTCAGGATCGGCCCGTGAGGCAGACAGTGGGCTGGCCGCCGTCGATTGGTGGCGGCTTTGTCATGCGACAGCGAACGAACTTCAAGGGGTGACGGCACGCCCCGGCATCGAATGAGGAGCACTTGCGCTTATGCAGACGGTGAATTTCCAGTGTGGGCACTGCCACAAGGTAATGGGCGTCAGCAGTGCCTTTCTGGGCAAGCAGGTGCGCTGCCCCCACTGTCAACAGGTGGTGATGGCGCCCGCCCAGGCACCCGCGCCGGCCGCTGCGCCTACGCCGCCTCGTCCGCCGGCCGGACCAGGTTTCCCTTCGTCGCCTCCTCCGCCTGGACGCGATGAACACGAGAGCATCTTCGGCGAACACATCGACGAGGACCTGTTCGGCAGCCCGCCCAAGCCCATGATCGACATGCCGCCGGAGCCCGCCCGCGGCAACATGCAGCTGGAGCCAACGGTCTTCAACGCGCCCGGTCTGCCGCCGATGCCGGAGTTGTCCGCCACGGCACCGGCGATGTCCAACAATGCCGCCGCCGCAGTGTCGGACCGCCGCCCCGGCAGCGTGCCCCAGATGGCCGGTGCGGGCGCCGCAGTGGCGTCAGCGCCCGGCGAGTGGTCCGGCAACGCAGCGCCCGAGGGGACACCCGGCACGCTGCGTTCGAACGTCAAGCCGACCGCCGGCAGCACCAACATGATGCTGATCTACTCCCTGATCGGCGTCAGCGCGTTCGCATTGCTCATGATGCTGCTGGCCATCAAGTACGCCGTCGCTTTCTATAACGCGCCGCGCTCGCCGATGGAGCAGCTCCCCGACACCGGCGACCCCAAGGCCAGCAAGGCGAATGTCCAGGTCTACCGCCGCATCGTGCCGACGTCCGAGTTGCCGCCCAACCTTATCACCGAACTGGGCAAGCCGATCAAGATCGGCGACCTGGAAGTGACGCCGAAGAAGGTCGAGCAGAAGCGAGTCACCTTCCGCAACCGGCTTGACGATCCGAACAGTCCAACGGCGCAGCGCGATACGCAAGAAGAGGAATCGTTGGTGCTGCACCTGGACTTTACCAATGTCTCCAAGGGTACGCAGTTCCGCCCCACGGATGCGGCCTTCGACTATCAGTGGCGCGACCGCACCGATTCGGAGAACATCATGCCGTACACGTTCTTGACCGTGAACGGCATTCGTTATTGCGGCGCCTTTCCCCGGCTTCGCAAGGATGATCGCCTCAACTCCGCGGGAAACGACAACCTGCGCATCTCTTATATCGAAGGCCAGGAACAGGACCGCAAGATCCTCAAGCCGGGCGAAAGTTCCAGCACGGTGATCGTCACCGAGCCCAAGGACCCGGTGACGACAATGCTGCGGGCGCACAAGGGCAAGCTCCTCTGGCGCGTCCACCTGCGCCGCGGGCTGGTAAAACACGATGACAAGGACGTGTCGGCGACCGCCGTGATCGGCGTGGAGTTCGACAAAGAACAGATCCAGAAGGTGGAGAAGTAATAACGGGGCCTGGCGAGCGGGGGCAGTGATGCCCCCGGTTGTTCGTACAACCGGGGGCATCACTGCCCCCGCTCGCCAATCGTGATCCATGTCCATCCGCGTCTCAAATGTCCGTCTGGGTCTGGACGAGTCTGAAACCGCACTGGTCGGCCAGCTGGCGCGTGTCCTGGGACTGAATCCCACCGACGTGACGCGCTGGCGCATCCTGCGCAAAAGTCTCGATGCTCGCGACAAGGGCTCGCTTCACTTCGTCTACACGGCCGAGGTGAACGTCGCCGAGGACGAAACACGCATCGTCACGCGAGCGCGGAACACGCATTCGCGCAAGGCAGTGGTCGAGCTGCACGAGGAACCGCCCTTTGCCATGCCGCCGCCCGGCGCACGGCCCCTGGCACAGCGGCCGGTGGTAATCGGCTCCGGTCCCGCCGGACTGGTGGCAGGCTATTTCCTGGCGCAGCAGGGGTACCGGCCCATCGTGCTGGAGCGTGGCCGGGCTGTGCGCGACCGGATTCGCGACGTCCACGCATTTGATGCCGGCGGAGCATTTGACCCCGAAAGCAACTATTTGTTTGGTGAGGGCGGCGCGGGCACATTCAGCGACGGTAAGTTGACCTGTCGCGGCACTGGTCCTGACGTCCGCCGGGTGCTGGAGCTGTTCGCCGAGTGCAAGGGCAAGCCGTCCATCCTCTACGATCACCGTCCGCACCTGGGCAGCAATCGGTTGCCGGCGGTCGTCAAGGCGATTCGCCAGCGCATCGAGGCGATGGGCGGCGAACTGCGGTTTTCCTGTCGCGTCGAGGACTTCGACGTTGCCGACGGGAGGCTGCGCGGCCTGGGTACGTCGTCCGGCTACTTGCGGGCAGACGTTGCCGTGCTGGCAATCGGCCACAGCGCTCGCGATACCTATCGCGCCCTCCTGACACGCGGTATTCCGATGGTGCCCAAGCCCTTCCAGATGGGGGTGCGGATCGAGCACCCGCAAGAAGCGGTCAACCGGGTGCAGTACGGCTCGGCACGTCTGGAAGAAAAGCTCGGTTCCGCCGACTACACGCTGGTGGCGCGAGGGCCACACGACCTCTTCACGTTTTGCATGTGCGCCGGCGGGCATGTCATTCCCAGCGTCTCGGAAGCCGGTTACTTTTGCACCAACGGCATGAGCCTGTCGAAACGCGATTCGCCGTTCGCCAACAGCGGCTTGGTGGTGACGGTGCCCGTCGACGCCTTTGGCGGGAACGACGTCCTGGCGGGCGTGCGGCTCCAGGCCGGCTACGAGCGCCGCGCCTACGAGATGGGGCGGGGCGAATACCTTTGCCCCATTCAAAGGGCGCACGATTTTCTCGAGCGGCGCGTCTCCCGCGACAAGCCCGCAAGCAGCTACCCGCGCGGCCTGGTGCTTGCCGACATGGCGGAACTGGTGCCGCCCCTGATTCGCGACGCCCTTCTGCACGGCTTGCCGATCATGGACAAACGCTGGCACGGCCGCTTTCTGGCCGACGCATCGCTGGTCGGTCCAGAAGCGCGTGGCAGCGCGCCGGTGCGGATCGTGCGCAACGACGAAAGCAGGCAATCGCCCGGCGTGGAAGGGATGTATCCGGTTGGAGAAGGCGCGGGTTACGCGGGCGGCATCGTCAGTGCTGCTGTGGATGGGCTGCGGTCGGCGAAAGCCATCGTGGCGAAGTATGCGCCCGTTCAGAGATGATTCTAGACCTAGGCCTCAAACAAGCGATGGCCGCTGGCTTGCACTCCGCAGTGGTCGGGACCAACGTACCGTCCATGTCGATCTTGGCTCAGGCGAAGAACTCGTCCGGCTGTTTGGTCAACAGTTTCCGGCGCGTGTCGCTGACGACGTCGATGAACGTGTGCGGAGGCGGAGGCTTGACGGCCTTGCTGCGGGAGAAGCGTTGACTGGCCTGAGCACCGCCGCATTTCGGTGCGGTACACTTGTATTGGTTGATTGATTAAGGATCGGCGAATCAATAACTGTGAGGTTCGTTGGAAACCCCGCCGGAGTTGCCACCGTTGGTCTTCCTGCCGGCTTCAGCCGGCTGTGCCGAAAGGATGATCTGCTCCCACCACCTGAAGGTGGTGGCAGATGGGGAGCCGGCTGAAGCCGGCAGGAAAACCAGCGGCCTTCCGTCGAGGCATCTCGATCCGCGGCGGTTTCATTCGACCCGACATTTGTTGATTCGCCAGTCCATTAGTGATTAGCTGATTAAACTTCCTTCATTTTTTCTCTCGCCTTCTCTTTCCCGCTCGCTTTATAATCTCATTTGCTTAATTGCTCTCTCCTTGTCGTGCCTTCCCACGAAGGATGCGGCCCCACCTGACTTCCCACCGATTCTCTCTCCGGGGAATCTCTCATGAACAACCGAACCACGCTTTTTGCCGTTGGCGTCATTCTTTTTGCAGCCCGATCGTTGCCCGCTCAAGCACCGGACAGAGTTGCCGAACTCTCCGTTGAACCCGCCGCCATCACGCTGATGCATGGGGACGATCGACACCATGTGCTCGTCAGCGGCAAGCTGGCTGATGGCTCGTATCGCGACCTGAGCCGTACGGTGCGGTACACCTCCAGCAATCCCGCGGTGGCGGAAGTCAGCCTACAGGGCATCGTCACGCCGAAGAGCGCCGGGCAAGCAATGATCCAGGTTTCGGCTGGTGATGCGAACGCCAGCGTGACGGTGACGGTCAAGTCCGCCGAGCGCCGACAAGTCAGCTTTGCCAACGACGTGATGCCGATCCTGGCGAAGTCGGGCTGCAATTCCGGCGCATGCCACGGTGCGGCCAGCGGCAAGAAGGGCTTCAAAATTTCATTGCGCGGCTACGATCCGGCAAGCGATTTCAAGACGTTGACGCGCGGTACCGAGGGACGCCGGCTCAACTTCAACGAGGCCGATCGCAGCCTGTTCGTCCTCAAGCCAACGGGAGTCGTCCCCCATGAGGGCGGCAAGCGTTTCGAGTATCAGAGCAGTTATGCAAACGTCCTCAAGCGCTGGATTGCCGAGGGCGCCGGCAGCGACACGACCACCGCTCCGCGGCTGACGGGCATCGAGGTCTTTCCGAAGCTGCGCAGTTTCCCCGAGCCGAAGCTGGAGCAGCAACTTCTCGTCCTGGCTCGCTACAGCGACGGCAGCGTGCGCGATGTCACTGAGGATGCACGCTACCTCAGCAATAACGAACGTGCGGCAGAGGTCGATGAATCCGGCCTGGTCAAGATGCACGACAAGGGCGAAGCGGCCCTGATGATCCGCTATGGCGAAATGGTCGCCGTCAGCAACCTGGTCATCATGAAACGCGATCCCGCCTTTGCCTGGAGTAATCCGGCCGAGAACAACACCATCGACAAGCTGGTCAATGCCAAGCTCAAGCACATGGAGATCCTGCCCTCGGAGCTGACCAGCGACGAGGAATTCGTTCGCCGCGTCTACTACGACGTCATTGGTATTCCGCCGTCGCCGGAAGAGTGCCGAGCATTCACTGCAGACAAGGCGGTCGACAAGCGGGCCAAGCTCATCGACGCCCTGCTCGACCGGCCGGAGCATGCCGACTACTGGGCGCTTAAATGGGGCGACCTGCTCAAGAACCGGTTTGACCTCTTGCGCGACAAAGGCACCTGGGGCATGCATCGCTGGGTGCGCGACAGCATTGCGGCCAACAAGCGTTTCGACGTGTTCGCTCGCGAGCTGATCACGGCCGACGGTAGCTGTGCCGAGAACCCGCCGGCCAACTACTGGCGCGTCTTCACCAATCCTGAAGACGCGGCCGAGGCGACCATCCAGGTCTTCTTCGGCGTCCGCATCATGTGCGCCAAGTGCCACGATCATCCGTTCGAGAAGTGGGTGCAGAAGGACTACTACGGCGTGTCCGCGTTCTTCACCCAGGTCGGCCGCAAGACCGGCAGCCGCCGCGACGACATGATCATCTACCGCAACGAGGTCGCCGCCCAGGCTCGTCATCCCACCACGGGCGAGACGCTGAATCCGAAATTCCTCGACGCGGGCGTGGTGCCGATTGGCGCTCAGGACGACGGCCGGGAGAAGCTGGCCGAGTGGATGACGCGCAAGGACAACCCTGTCTTCGCCAAGGCCACGGTCAACCGCCTGTGGAGCCACCTGTTCGGCAAGGGCATCATCGATCCGGTGGACGATATCCGCTCCAGCAACCCGCCAGTCAATGCGCCCTTGCTCGACGCGCTGACCAAGGACTTCGTCGATCGCGACTTCGACGTCCGGCACATCCTACGAACCATGCTGAACTCGCGGACGTACCAGCTGGCAGCCCGCATCAACCGGTTCAACCAGGAAGACCGGCAGAACTTCTCGCATGCGTTGCCGCGACGTCTGACGGCGGAACAGCTCTTTGACACCGTCAGTCAGGCGACCGGCATCCGCGAGACGTTCCGGGGCCGCATCGGCAACAATGGCACCGTGTCGATGCCCAACGGCGGCCTTCGGGCGGGACAGTTGCCGGACCGACAGCTGACCGCAGAGATGCTCGACCTGTTCGGCCGGCCGCGAGGCGACTCCAGCTGTGCTTGCGAGCGTTTCGACGAAACGAGCATGACGCACGCCCTCCACCTGATCAACGGCAAGAGCCTGTCCGACCGCATCGCCTCGCCCGGCGGCAAGCTGGCCCGCTTGCTGGCGACGCCGAAGATCACGAACGAGCAGGTTGTCGAGGAGCTGTACCTGCTGGTTCTGTGCCGATTGCCGAAGGCCGCCGAGATGGAGCTGATGCTCAAGTATTTCGAGAGCGCCGGCGACCGCGCCAAGGCAGCGCAGGACGTGATGTGGGTGCTGTTCAACAAGCGGGAGTTCTTGTTCAACTATTGAGGCGGCGCCGCGCGCGCTGTTAAATAGGTTCGGTCGCCACGGCGTCTCCGGAAGGGAGTCGCCGAGCGAGGCGGAATTGAACACGAACGCTGGAGGCCCCGTTTGTGACCAGTTATTTTGACAAGTGCCCCCAGTGTGGGGCGATCGTCGCCAAGGGAATGACGTGCCCACGCTGCCATTACTCGGAGAGTGCCCCGGAAGGTGAACCGAAGCCCGACGTATGCGATGAATACCGCCGCCGAGTGGAGACGCACACGCGCCATTATGCCATTTACATGGTGATGATGATCGGCCTCGGCTTCGCCGGCGTGATTAACGTCGTCTGCTGGTTCCTGTTCATGTTCCGCGGCAGCGTCCTGGCGTTCTTCGTTATTTGTTTTCTGTTCTGCGCGATGGGGG
This sequence comes from Gemmataceae bacterium, assembly GCA_019752375.1. Lineage (GTDB taxonomy): Bacteria > Planctomycetota > Planctomycetia > Gemmatales > Gemmataceae > JAIEMG01. Next base: position 38,301 of record JAIEMG010000118.1, read on the forward strand.
TCCTCGGCTACCTGATCAAGAAGTCGAAGGAGTTTTTCCCCACGGAGTACACCTGCCCCGCTTGCGACCTTCGCCTCGACGAAATGCCCTTGAACGGCGACTACTGCCCCGGCTGCCACATTCGGCTGCGCGGCACCCCGACGGCGCCCGAATCCCCCCAAGGAGCCTGATCCGCCATGCTGCGATCTCACCGCTTTTGCTTGTGCGTCCTGTGCGCTGTCGTTGCTTCGGCCCTGGCGGTTGCCATGCTCATGCTGGCGCCGGAAACCAGCTCCGCGCAGCCGCCCACCGCGGCTGCCTCTCCGACCGTCGTCGCCCAGGCGCCCAAGGGCCCAATCAGCTTCATCAACCAGGTGGCGCCGATCTTCAAGGAAAACTGCTTCAGCTGCCACGATGCCAAGAAGCGCAAGGGCAAGCTCGACATGACCACCATCGAAGCAATGCTCAAGGGCGGCGAGAACGAATCGGACGATTCGCACATCCTGGTGAACGGCAAGCCCGACGAGAGCGACGTGTACAAGCGCATCGTGACGACGACCGCTCGCCGCATGCCGCCGAAGGATGCCGGCGACCCGCTGCCCAAGGACAAAATGGCCATCGTCGAGCAGTGGATCAAGGAAGGCGCCAAGGTGGACGTCGATCCCAAGGCAGACCTGCTCCGCGAGCTGCGCATTCGCTGGAAGCCGCCAGCGCCGCAGGTTGCGTACAAGTTCCCGGTCATGATCCATTCGCTGGCGTTCACGCCCGACAACGCCAAGCTGGTCGTCGGCGGCCATCACGAGTTGACGGTCTGGGACGTGGCGACGGGTAAGCTCGAAAAGCGCATCGCCACTCGGGCGGAACGCGCCAAGGCGATGCTGTTCCTGCCCGACGGCAAGCTGGTCGTCGCCGGCTCACGGCCGGGGCAGGAAGGCGACGTCCGCTTCTACGACATCAACGGCGGCCAGCCAAAGGTCGAGAACGACGTCGCCTTCGTCGACGGCGTCAACGATCCCAAGGTAATGCTCGCCCAGCTGGTGGACACCGATGACGAAGTGCTCTGCCTCGCGCTGAGCCCCGACGGCAAGCGTCTGGCCGCGGGCGGCTGCGATCGTCTGGTGCGCGTCTGGGACATCTCCGAAGGCGTCGACAAGGCCAAGCTGGAGCAGACCAGCGAGAACCACGCCGACTGGGTGCTCGGCGTTGTATTCGCCCCCGACGGCAAGCACATGCTCACCTGCAGCCGCGACAAGACGGCAAAGGTCTGGGACCTGGTGGCCAAGGAATCCGTGCTGACGTTCCCCGATCATCAGCAGTCCGTCTACGGCGTGGTGGTGAGCCCCGACAGCAAGGTCGGCTTCTCGGTCGGCGAAGACGGCCAGCTCCGCCGCTTCAACGCCACGGGCGACGGCAAGGGCCTGGGGGCCACCGCAGCCCATGCCAAGGGCGCGCTCAAGATCGTGATGCACCCCAAGCAGCCGATCATCGCGACGTGCGGCGTCGACAATACCGCCAAGATCTGGAATACCGCCGGCCAGGCGACCAAGACCCTGACCGGCCACACCGATCACGTCTTCTCGGTCGCCATTAGCCCCGACGCCACCAAGGTGGCTTCGGGTAGCTACAACGGCGAAGTGAAGATCTGGAACGTCGCGGACGGCAAGGTGCTCACGGCGTTCAACGGTTCGCCCGGCTACACGCCGCCGGTGCCGCCGAAGCAGTAAATGAAACGCGAATGAAATTCTGTAGGGCCGGCTGTGCCGGCCGCGCCGATGCGATGGCGCGGCCGGCATAGCCGGCCCTACAGAATTTGCGTCCGCTCTACACCAGCGCCCCCACTGGCTGAAAAGCGATGAAACGACCCTCCGCCCATTCGCCCTGGCCGCCCCCGGAGATGTTGGACTTCCCGCGCGACCTCATTCAGCCGTCGCAAGACGAAAGCCACGTCGCCTATTACCGCGCCACGCCGCGGCCCTTCGTCTTCTTGCACTCCAGTCACCTGCCGCCCGGGACCGTGACCGGCAGCCACAGCCATCCGTGCGTGGCCTTGCACGGTTGCCTGCAAGGCCCCCTCGTCCTGGCGAGCGCCGACGGCGAACAGGTCTTCGACGCCGGCGTGTTCTTCCTGGTGGAATCGGGCAGGCGCCACCACTGGCGCAACCCCGGCACCCACATGGCCGCCAACCTCAGCGTGCTGATCGACCATCGCCATCCCGGCGCGTGGGCCACGGCCACGGGCGTCAAGGAATGCGTGCGCGACCTGTCCCGCCTGGTGCGCGGCCTGCGCCGTTTCAACGCGGCCCAGGATGAGGACCTGAAGCACTCGTTCTGGCAGATCGCCGACTACCTGATGGCCCACCGCCCGCGCAAGCAAGCCGCCGCCACCGGAATGCTCCTGTCCCTGATCGGCCGCATCGTCGAGCTGATGGGCGAGGCCCCGGAAGATCCTGCATTGCAGACGGATGTTGCCGAGCAGATTCGTCGACTGCTGCTGGCACGAGTCAGCGACCGAGTTAGCCTGGAGGAAGTCGCCCGCGAGGTGTTCCTGAGTCCGACACGGGTGAAGCAGATCTTCTGGGAGACCTACGGCTGCGGGATCATGGCGTACTTCAATCAGCTCAAGATCTGGCAAGCCAAACGGCTGCTCGGCTCGTCGTCACTGACCGTGGAGCAAGTCAGCCGCAAGCTGGGATTTTCGAGTCCATCGTATTTCAGCCGGGTGTTTCTGCGCTGCACGGGGGAGTCGCCGACGGACTTTCGGAGCCAGCCGGAGTGAAAGCAGCCGAAACGCTCCGGCGCGGCCTGATCAGCGTGGTTTAGTCGATGGGCAAGTAGAACTTGGTCAGTACGGCTTTGTCCTTGTCGAAGCCGATGACCACCTTGCCGTTGTTGAACACCCACCGTCGCCGGTACGCTTCCTCGGGGAAGCCACCGGGATCGCCGGGTTCCGCACGGCGCCTGGCGAACAGGACGCGGTAATCGCCGGGAGGACCAAGCTTCTGGATCACTTCTGTTTCGCTCATGCCGGCGCGAATTTCACCGACGGCCGATTCGGCGTCCACCCCGTTGCCATCCCTGACCAGAACAATGCCGAGCACCGATATCAGGAGCAGTAGTACAACGACCACGGCTCCGACAACCACGAGCCGCAGTGGCCTGAAAGGCTTGAGCACCGTCCCTTCTCCTTACCACGACCTCGTTGCAGGGCTGGTTCAAATTTGGCCGTGACTCAGTTCCCGACCAACCGCCACCACGGGAGTCTGATACCCGGCCGACCCTGCCGGCGTAAATTCCTGTAGGGCCGGCTGTGCCGGCCGCACCCGTCCTGTACTTCAAGTGGGTTTTCCGACCCGCTGGGATAGAACCTTGTCGGGTCACCGCTTCGAACTCGTCCTTTGCATTCTGACGCGTGAGCAAGGCATGAAGTACTCCGCGCTCGCACGTCGGGCTAATGGCTTAATCTTGCTGCGTGCCTGCTCATTCGGGCGCCCAGATCGCCGAGCGGACCGAAGTCGAGTACCTGGTCTCCCGCGATCGCACAGCATCGAAACGATTTCCACCGACGGGACTTGAGGACATTGCCGCCTGCTGCGTCGGCGGAGAATGCCGGCAGCACTAACCGGTCGGTTCCGACCAGGAAGCACGGCGTTGCGGCCTGGCCCGGCAAGCGCAAGCTGGGATGGAAGTGGCCGTGAACCAGCGGTCCCGGCGGTAGTTTTCCGTCGCCATGAACGATCAACCAGCGGCCGATGCGCGCGCCGTCGTTGCAGACCGGCTGCAGGGCATCGTTCAGTCCTCGATCGTGATTGCCGGGCACCAAGCCGGCGAGTTCGACGGCGTTGTCTTCCAGCCATTTACGCAACGGAGCGACGTTGGACGCACCGCTGCGGCCCTCCTCGAACAGGTCGCCGGCGATGACCAGTCGTCGGACCTCTTCGTGAAACACCACGGCACCGAGTGCCGTGAGGCAGTTCTCCAGGGAACGCCCCGGCACCGCCTCGCCTCGCCGCTGCCGCGCCTGGTCGTAGCCCAGATGCAGGTCGGCAACGACTGCGGTGGCCGTGGGCCGATGGACGGCCACACGCTCCGGCGTCAAACGCCATTCGCCCGCCACGTCCAGGCACGTTCTTCCCATACTCCTCGTTGTAGGGTAAAAGGGAGTTCGCGCAAAGGCGCTGGGGATCGCACGAAGCGGCGACCCTGCTCCTCTCCGCCCTTGCGTTCCAATTCTGATGTGAGAGAGGAAGCGATGACACGTCCCCTGGAAGGCTGTCGCGTTGCCCTGGCGGAAGGCCGGCAACTGGAAGACCTCGCGGACATGCTGGTCAAGGAAGGCGCCACGCCCTTGCGCTATCCGATGGTCAGCATTCTGGACGCGCCGGACGCTGCACCCGTCATCGCCTGGCTTCGCGAGCTGGTGGCGGACCGCTTCAGTCATGTCGTGCTGCTCACCGGCGAAGGCTTGCGCCGCTTGCTGGGTTTTGCCCAGCGGGAAGGGACGCACGACGACGTCATTGCAGCGATCCGTCGCACACGCACCGTGACGCGTGGCCCCAAGCCGGTGCAAGCGCTGCGGGCCGTCGGACTGACCCCGACCGTCGTCGCCGCTATTCCGACCACGGAGGGCGTGATCGCGGTACTTCGAGAAGAGTCGCTGACGGGACGGACGGTGGGCGTGCAGCTCTACAGTCCGGCCAATCCGCCGCTGGCGGAGTTCATCGAAAAGGCGGGCGCCACGGTGCGGACGGTGTTGCCTTACGTCTACGCGCCGGCAGCCGATAGCGAGCGCATCGCCGACCTGATCCAGGGCCTGACGAGCAAGGACGTGGATGTGCTGGTCTTCACCAGCTCTCCGCAGGTCGATCGGCTCTACGAGGTGGCGGCCGAGCGCAAGCTGGACACCGTTTTGAACGACGGGCTGAAACACGTGAAAGTCGCGGCCGTCGGACCCGTGGTGGCGGACCACCTGCGCCACCACGGCGTCCGAGTGGACATCTGTCCGGAGCAAGGTTTCGTGATGAAGAACCTCGTGCAGCAGATCAAGCGCGCCGTCCACGGCGGCGCGTGAAATCGTCCCCGCGGCAAGAACGCTACGGGCCTTGCACGTCACCCATGCCAGGAGAAGCCCATGGCCACTCTTACCGGGAAGCGCGCTTGCCCATTCTGCGGCAAGCGCATCCAGGCAACGTCTCACAAGTGCATGTACTGCGGCGCCTTTCTGGAGGCGGCCGAGGGTCGCAGCATCGAGTTTCCCTCCGATGAATTGCACGCACGCAAGGGCAACTGGTGGCTGCCGGCCGATCAGAGCCGTTGGGCCGTGGCCGCCGGCTACTTGGGTGTGCTTGCCCTCGTGCCCTACCTTGGACTTGCGTTCGGACTGCTGGCCGTGATGTGTGGCGTGATGGCGCTGCGTGACCTCAACCGACACCCGGCGCTGCGCGGCCAGGGCCGTGCCTATCTGGGCCTGGTCCTGGGCGGGCTGGGTAGCCTCTACAACGTGTTTGTGCTGGCGGCGGTGGTGCTTCCGCACTTCGTCGGAAGGCACGGGCCGGCACCGCGCATTTGAAACCGGAAGCCAAAACCCTCGTCACGAGGCCCTGCCCATCGTGTGTCATCAAGAAAACCAACGGGTGCAGCTGCTAATTCTACAGGATGAGCTTGAGTAGCAGATGCCCTGTTTTTCAGGGTCTTCTCAAAGCTCG
>JAIEMG010000049.1 GCA_019752375.1 Gemmataceae bacterium
TGACGGACAACCGCAAGCGTGACTGGACAAGAGGTGGTCGCGGCCTTATTTTGAAGCGGCATGGAGCAGACTCCGAGTCGTGTGTGATTACCGACAAGGATATGCTCCATGCGCATTTTCAGCTGCGCCGGACGGCATTAATTCATCGAAAAACGCCCCTTTTCGCTCAAAATCACTGGAAAACACCGGTAGAATCAGCAGTTGCACCCCTCGTACACCTCAGAAGGGAGAACGGGCCACCGCTGAAACTCGGCTCGCGATACGGGCCGCTCCAACAATTGCCATTTCTCGTCCTCCGGCAGATGCCAAAGAACGAAATACTCGGACGGCATGAGGAAGCAGAACTCTTTGTAACGCTTCTGAAAGCGCTTCTCCACGAGTTCGCCCGGAAAAGGGGACATTCATGTTTACTAACCCGGCATGAAAGATAATCAGAGTCATATGAGAAAATGTCCGGTGTTTCTCATAGCCCGTTTGAGTAACTTTCTTGCCGGGTTAATATTGCTGATTCGCCCGCGAATCAGCAATAAACATGAATGTCCCCTTTTCCAACTCCCTTTTCCAACTTGGCCGGCACCCAACTCATCGGCACGACGACCAATGTCTACGACGGCAATCGGCTGGTGTCGAAGATCCAGCGCGACGGCAGCGGCACGATTTTGGCTTCCTATGCCAGCACCTACGATGCCGCTGCAAGACGGGAATGGACGGGGATTCCCAACGTCGTCGCGGTGTCCGTGCCGGCCGTGCGGCGGGCTGAGCCGCGGAAGGATGCGGCGGCGCGGCCGACAAAGCCGTCGCCCAACCGCAAACGAAAGCGCAACATGCGGACTGGACACGCCGGTTCGATGGCATCACTTTTGCTGCTTTCTTGAGCAACAGGAGGGCAAGTATCATGTCCGCAACTCTGCAATCCACGGAGCGCCGGGCTCGCCGGCGGTATCGATGTCGGATCCCCGCCTCTTATGACGCCGGGGCGAGCGGCAAGGACCGGGTCTGGTGGTGGGGCCGCGTCCGAGATTTCTCCCGCGACGGTCTCCACCTGACGATCGCGCAGTCTCTCGCGCCCGGCACGCCGATTACCATTAGTCTATGCGTGCCCAACGCGGAACAGGCTACGGTGTTAACCGGCCGAGTGGTCCACGCCTCCGCCGCGGACGACACAGGCCAGTGCAGCGTGGGGTGCAAATTCCACCAGGAACTTGGGGAGGCTGAGTTTCAGTTACTCCGGGAAACGGCGGCAGGCGTGAAGGGCGTATGGACGCAATCGGAGTAACGGGTTTTCGGCGCAGCGTTCTTTGAGCTGGAACGTGATGACCATATGGAGGATCGGCGGACCGCATGTGCCAGCGGGCCATTGACGCGATCGACCCGATCGGCCGTGGCGGCAGCTCGAGCAGCGGCCCTTTCGACCACGAGGTACGCGTGTGGATACTGCAGACACTGCCGGCCGGCGCTCCCGAGGCGCGATTGACCCGCGAAGCGCTGGCAGCTCTGGAACGGTGCGGCCGAGTTGAAAGTGATCCGTCGTGGAGTCCTACGGCAGTGACGAATGGTTGGAAGCGACCGCGAAGCAACTGAGACTGGAGTCAACGCTGTGGCCGCGCGGTCGGTCGGCAGTCCTCGTCCGCTGGCCCGCCTTGCCGACCGTTCGCGATGCTCAGCATGGCCGCGGGCGCCAGGCAGAGCAGGCCGAGTCCCCAGTCAGTCGTGGAACGGTCAGGCTCGCGATCATCGAGAGGGGCGAGAGTCGCTGCCTCCTCGTTCCAATCCTGCACCGCACGGTCGAGGTCCTCGGAGCAGGCCTCCTCCTCGCTGGGAAGATCGCGACGCGTGAGCGGCCTGCCGCGCTTGGCCGCCATGCCGAAATGGAGGACCCGGGGCTTGCTGTCGCTGGTCACTTTCACCGCATAGCTGACGGGGGTCGTGAGATTCAAGCTCGAACCCGCCGGGGAAATTCGGCAGACACGATAGACGCCGGGAGTGACGCCCGCAAAGGCGAAACCACCCTTGGCGTCAGTGACCGCCGTGCCCATGACGACATACGCGCCGTCCTTCTGCACCTCCAGGACGATCTTCTCACCAGCCACACCGGGTTCACCCTCGTTCCGCTGCCCATTGCCGTCGAGGTCTGCAAACACGGTCCCGCTGATCAGCGGCGCTGACTCGGCGTCGCCGCCTCCGGACCCTGGCGCAATGACGCCGACGAGGAGGGAGGCGAGGAGGGTCCTCGTGACATCCGACGTCTTCTGGGCGGCAACGGCACCGTCATTGGACCGCACCGAATTGTCGCGGGCGGCAACGATGAGAAGGGTCGCGATCAGGGAATTGGGGATCGGGGGCGACTGGCCGCCCAGAGTCGACGGGCCGCCCGCTTCGGTCACAATGGCAGAGACCGTGCCGTTCGCGGACGGAACGACGGGCGCCCCTGGCTGGCTGTTCGGTACCGTCGACGGGATGCTCGGAACCGTTACAATGGGCGGCGTGGTGCCGGTCTGTACGGGCGGAAGGGGGAACCCCACCAGCCGGGTATTGGTTACCGCTGGACCACCGAGCGCACGTTCAGGTTGACCAGGAAACGTAACTCCGATCGTTAACAAAACCGGGGGGGATGATATGGACGCCGCGGGGATAGAAAAATCTAACGTGTCATCCACGGACGATGGGTAAGAAAAAGATGCCACGGCGGGCGAGTTGTAGAAGGCGAGCCCAAGGGTGTAGTCACCGATGGTATCCTGGTCGGCGGAAACCGCAAACTCGTAAGTCTCGCCCCGTGTTACCTGGATCACCACATACTCGTCGCGTGTCAGTGCCGCGTACCCGACCTTCGTGAAGACATTGGTTCCAGCTTCGACCCACGTTCTGTTGGTAGGCCCAGCATCGATTACCGCGAGCGGTGTCTCCGAGGGAAAAATGAGCCGGCCCTGGATGTTGGTTTCCTGCATCGATCTCAAGGCCACGAGCACGAACCCGTCCTCCCGCGCGGTAAACTTGAACCAGTCCTGATCTCCTCGGGTTTCAATGCTGCCCGAAACGGTGGCGGACGAACTTTCCGGGGTGCCGGAGGAATTCTCAAGGCGGATGTTGCGCGCACGCCGCGGCACGTCGGCAAAGTCGTCCTCGACCATGGTAAAGGAAAGCTCATAGTTAGCGCTGAGGCCGAGATTCGCGGTGAAAGAGCCTTGCCGAGCGCCCGACGCAACACCCGACACCCGGACGGTGTATTGCACCCCTTTGTCGACATGGAACTGGAGAATGCGGGGGTAATCGACGCCGAATGGCTTCTGTGGGCCAGTGAAGTCGTAGGTCACCGCGTCCACGGAGACAGGCGCGACGGAAAGCTGGCCCGTGAAACGCCACCAATCATCCTGCATCGTGATGGTCATGATGCCGGTCTTCGGGGCCGTGAAGCGAAACGCGTCCACATCGTCGGGTTGGTTGATTCGCCCCACGTTGATTCGCCCCGCCTGACTCCCGGAGCCGTTGCCATCGAGTTTGACGGTGGTGACGGTGGCGGCCGGGAAGTCGTCCGCGACGGCTCGGACCGTCAGAACGTAGGGCCCGGCGCCGGAGACCAGGATTCCGAAAGTCTGGCCCGGCGCTGTGTTCAAGACCAGTTCCTGATTGACGGCTCCGCCGACTCGGACAAAGGCTTGCCCCGTCGCCGACGCCGTAAAGGCAAAGTAATCCTGGTCCTCCGGCTTTTCAATGGTTCCCAGTTGAAGCCCAAACCCTGACGCATCGAGCGGGATCACGTGCGGGGTGGTGGCGGAGAAATCGCTCGTCTCTGTCGACAGGTACAACTGATAGGGACCACGGGCTCCACCATAGTCGAACTGGGTGAGGCCGGCTTGTCCCGGCACCGCGGCATAAAACTGGTAGGTCTGATCAATTATCACATCGAATTGGAGCAGGGAGTCCTCCGCACTCGCGATCTGTGAGGGCACCGGTGTCCCCTTGATGGGGAAGTTACCATCGGGGGGGAACTCGGTAAGTGGTATGCCGGAGGTCAATTCACCATGCATCCTTTCCCGCTCGGAATGCATGAAGATCGAGATTCTGCCCGTCACCGTGGCCCGGAACTCGAACTGGTTTACATTCTGGCCAATGTCGCCGGTAGCGAAACCGGATCCAGACAGGTCCAGCTGGATCATCGTGGCGTCCAGCAGGTTCCGGCATTCCAGCTGCTCGAAGATGGGAAGATAGCGACGAAAGGGCTCACGGACCAGACCGGAGGGCCGGGTACGCAACGTCGACAGAACCGTGCACAAGGCAGGTAGCATTCTTCGGTATTTCGGTAAGCAGCCATTCAAGAATAAGCTCGACGTTTCGCAGGACGGATTTCCAATCCGTCCGTGTCTGCCGGACGGATTGGAAATCCGTCCTACGAACTTATTTTTGGATGAGTTCTAAGGTAGCAACCCGCGCCCCTTGGCGACGCCCCCACCAAGTCTAACAGCCCTTCGATCTGCGTTGTAGAAAACCTTGTTCTCGTGACTGGGCTCTGCCCGGTCACGCACGGTCCGCGAGGCTCTGCCTCGCGGCAGTGAACGAGCCGCCATCGACCGATCCAGCCAGGGAAGGGTTCGCGAGGCAGAGCCTCGCCGGCAGTGCGTTACCGGGCTCTGCCCGGTCACGAGGGAAAAATAGGCTTTCTACAGAGCACTTTCGATCCATGTTCACCGACTCTGACGAGTTTTCTCAAGGGGAAGACCGGCCGTATTGCGCCTCCAACCGCACGTACTTGGGGTCTTTCCGGATCGAGTCAAGGGTACTGTCCGTTTGCACCGTTCCGCGCCAGAAGGACTGTCGGTCCTTCTCGGGTTGCAGATCCAGGGATTTCTGCAGCAATTCCATTGCCCGTTCGCGGTAGCGGCCCGCGAACTTCTGGTGATCGGGCTCCTTCCCATCGACCGCGGCCTTCGCTGCGAGCAGGGCATAGACACAGGCGATGTTGAAATTCCGCACCGAGGAATCGGCAGCCCGGCGCAGGGCAGCTTCGCCATCCTTGACCGCTTCCCGGTAGTGACCCAGGTAAGCATGTGCCAGCGCCCGGCCATTGAGGGCATACTCGTTGTCCGCGTCCAGCCGCAAGGCCTCCTGGAAGTCGCGCAGTGCCAGGCTCCAGGCCTGGACTTCGAAATACTCCCAGCCGCGCTCCACGAGCATGTCGGCGTCCGGCCCGGCGACCAGGTAGCGCGAGAAATCGTCCACGGCTCCGGCGTGGTCCCCCGCCTGACTGCGCGCCCGGCCGCGCAGCCGGTAGATTTCCGCCACCGGCGGTCCCTTTTCCAGGTAGCGATCGCACGCCTTGGCTGCTTCCGCGGCTTTGTGCAGTTCCAGCAACGCACGCACCTGGGTCAGGGATGCCTCGGTATGGTCGGGACGCAACTGCAAGGCCGCGGCACACGCTTCTACGGTCTCCCCATACTTCTTGTTCGCGAAGAGGATGCGGCCGCGCTCCAGGTGATCGTCCGCCACGTCGGCGGCTCCCGGCGGCTGGCGCTGGATGGCCGTCTCGAAATGCCGCAGCGCGGCCGGCGCGTCACCGCGCGCCAGGGCCAGCCGGGCGTGGAGTCGGTGCACGGAGGCAGCCTTGGGCCAGCGCCGCGCCGCCGGATTCAGCTGGGCCTCGGCCTCGTCCCACTTCTTCCCGGCCAGGTAAACCTGGATCAGGGACTCATAGGCTTGGGGGCGGTCGGGCATCAAGGCGATGGCCTGCTGCAAGTCGGCCACGGCCTCATCGAGCTTTCCTTGCCGATTTCGCATGCCGCCGCGATAGATCCACAGGACATAGCAGGCTTCCGGGCTGGGGTCCAGGTTCAGTGCCTGCTGGAAATCGGCTTCAGCCAGGGTAAACTCCCCGGTGCCGCCATGAACGATGCCCCGCAAGAGATAGAGCCAGGGGAAGTCCGGCCGTCGGCTCAAGCAGGCGGTCAAGCTGGCCTTGGCCTCGGCGGGGCGTTGCGATTCCAGGTAACGGAGCGCCAGGAAGAACTGGGCCCAGAAGTGATCCGGCTGCAAACGGAGCGTATGGTCGAACGCCACGATCGCTTCCGTCAAACGGCCGCGCTTGTACCACTCATCGCCAAGGAGGAAAAAATCGACGGCATGGACTGGCTGCACGGCTTGCGCACGATCGGATTCCACCTTGGCGCCCTGGGCATCCCCCAGCAGGTCCAGGTAGCGTGCCCGGCGCAAATAGTAGGCCTGGCTGGCGGTGCCCACCTGAGCCGCGCGATCCAGAATCTGCAAGGCATGCTGGATGGCCGCTTTCTGCTTCTCCGGTTGCTGTCCGGATCCCGCTTGGGCCTGGACGTCGGCCAGGATCAGCATCAGGCCGTAACAACCTTCGATGATCTCCGCCCGTTCCGCCTTGCTGTAGTTGACATTCCAGACGATGGGCTCCTTCGAATCCACGGTCGCCCCGACCAGGCCGAGTGCGTCATTGATGGCGGTTCCGGTCGTCTGCAAATTGGCCTGAAGGTCCATGCTGGTGAACAGGGTCCCGTACTGGAACAACGCGTCGTCTCGTTTCCGGGTGAACCGCTGGTGCTGCTCCTGGGCCTGGCGCCGTGCGGCCATTGCTTCCAGGTGTTGCAGCGCCTGTGCGCGCAGGTCTTCGGCAACCCGCTTCAGGTCCGCCAGTGTCGACTCGTCGCCAATCTGGGCCAGAGCGCTGGAAAGCTGAAGGTTGGCATTCTGCCAGTCCTGAACCTTCGCGGCCGCCTCGCCCGCGTAGATGAGTTGCCGCGCTTCCGTCCGCAACGCGGCCACGCGCTGGTTCTCGCGTTCCCTGGCAACGCGCACCACCATGAGGACCGCCGCCAGACTGACCAGGGCCACTGCACCTGCCGTCGCGCATGCCGTCACCAGAGTGCGATGACGGACAATCCAGCGCCGGGCGCGGATGTACCAGGGCTCGCGCCAGGCCGTGACCGGTTCGTCGGCCATCCAGCTTTCCACGTCGTCGGCCAGGGCTTGAGCCGTCGCGTAGCGGCTTTCGGGCTTTACGGCCATTGCTTTCAGGCAGATGGCTTCGAGAGGGCGGGGAATGCTGGGTTTCACACGGCGCGGGGGCGGGAAATCGCCCCGTGGAATCTTTTCCAGAATCGTCGCAACCGTCTGGCCCTCAAAGGGAGCGCGACCGGTCAAGAGGCAGTAAAGCGTAGCACCGAGACTGTAAACATCGCTGGCCGGCCCCAATCGATCCATCTGACCCGCGGCTTGTTCGGGACTCATGAACTGCGGCGTCCCCAGGGCGCGGCCCATCTGCGTGGCCGTGACGTCGCCGGTATCCAGCGGTCGCGACGACAGCTCGGTGGGCCCAGCACCGCTTTCCGGCTGCGCGAGTGTCTTGGCCAGCCCCCAGTCGACCACCAGCGTTTCACCGAACTGCCCGAGCATCACGTTGCCCGGCTTCAGGTCCCGGTGCAGAACACCGCGACTGTGGGCGTAGGCGATGGCATTGCAGATATCGATGAACCGGCCCAGCAGCTTGTGGAGATCGAGCGAACGCTGGCCGGGGTCGGTTGTCTCCGCCTGATGGAATCCGTCAATCGCTTCCTTGAGACTGTCCCCTTTGATGAAGCGCATGGCGTAATAGGGGCGTCCATCGGAATAATGCCCCAGTCCGTACACCGGCACAATGCCCGGATGTTCGAGCCCACCGGTAATCCTGGCCTCCCGGAGAAAGCGACTCCGCGACTCCTGATCGTCGGCATAGCGATTCTGGATTTCCTTGAGGGCCACTTCGCGCTGTAGCTCGTCGTCGTGGGCCACCGAGACCTGGCCCAGCCCGCCCTTGGCGTGCAACTGGAGAATCCGAAAGCGCGAGCCGCCATGGTGGGCGGTCGACTCGGTCGAGTGTGCCGGCGTCCCCGCGGCCTGGCTGCTGGGGGCGGGCGGTTTGGTCGCGTATGGGTCCACATCGGTCGACGTCCCCGGAACCTCCGCGGCAGGCGTGGCCGCACCGGAGGCGCAGGTTCCAAGTGCATCCGTCTCCGTCGACGGGTCTGCCGCCCGCGAATCCTCGCGTTCAGCAGAAGGACGAGCAGCGACCGAGGGACAGGTCGCGAAAGTACCCTCCGATGCGTCTGAGAAGTGGCCGCTCGCTTCGTCATCCGGAGGCACAGTGGCATGTGGGTCGGCCGGTGCTTCCTTTGGCTTTTCGCCCATCGCGCATTTCCTTATTGGTTGGCGTTCTCAGGGGCGCCAATTGATGTGCTCGTCCGATTTGGTGGCCTGCAAACCAGGCCACTGCGTAACATTCAAGCTTCGTCGAATTGGTCGGCCGATGCAACCCTTGGGCGTCCTGGCCGCATCCACCGTCCTCCATCGAATCAGCTGCTGGACGAACGGGGCGTTCAAGGCGAAGAATTCGTGGAAAGCGTGGAACGGCAGCAATTGTCCCAGCGGCTGCCGTTGGTCGTGGCGTTCCCCGAGGTATTCTCCTGATGAAAGTCCGAGAAGTCATTCGGCTGATCGAAGCGGACGGCTGGTACCGGATTCGAAGCCGGAGCGGTCACCGGCAGTACAAACACGCCTCGAAGCGAGGTAGCGTAACCGTGCCGGGCAGGCTCTCGGACAGTCTGGCACCCAAGACACTGAATTCCATTTTGAACCAAGCGGGGCTCAGCTGAGGTAAATCATGCGTTATGCCATCCTGATCGAAAAGGGCAAGAACAACTACTCCGCGTACGCCCCTGATGTTCCCGGATGCGTCGCCACGGGCGCCACGTTGGAAGAGGTGAAGCAGCAAATGAAAGAGGCCCTGGAGTTTCATCTGGAAGGCATGGTGCTCGACGGAGACTCCTTGCCCAAGGCGGAAACCCGGTGCGCTTACGCCGACGTAAACATGGCGGCGGTCGCGAAGCGGGCAGCGCAGGAAAAGCACAAGAAAGCGAGCGGGGGACGAGTGGATCGACAAGCTTCCGTGTCCCGCAAAAGCAAATGACGCCCGCCCGATTCTGAAGGCGCTCGCGCCGCCATCAACCCTTGAGATGTTCGTCCGGCGGTTTGCGAAAGCGATCGTCCGGTCCCGGCCCTTCCTCACGTCGCTTGCCGAACGGGTCGCCGAAGCGTGGCGATTCCTCGGGCAGCTCGGAACTCGGCGGAGCGCCGGCAAACGCGGCTTTCACGCCCGCGGTGTTCATCACCAGCAGCACGATGAACGGATAGATCAGCGGGATGAACATGCCTACAAACATACCGATCTTGGCGATGGACAAGGCGAAGTCCAGCGCTCGCTGGTCCGCCATCGCGCCGCCGGAGGATTGCGTCATGGCGATTCGCATGGCCTGGTCGAACGCAGGGAACATGAACAGGATGCTATAAAACGCCACGCCGACTTTCAGGATCAGGTACAGCGTCCCGTACCAGAGCGACGCCGACCGGGCCCACGGTTCCATATTCAATAGGCCATACCCTGCCAGCAGCAGCACGCCGGAAAGGATCAGGCCGCCCACCGTGTCCGCCACCTGCACCAAGGTATAAGCGGGCGTTGCCTTCATGATCGCTGCAATGTCTTTCTGCATTTTGGCCTGGCGCGGATCGCCCCCACCCATGCCAAAGGTCCCGTCGCCGCCGGCAGCCAGCGTGGCCATGCCGTAGCAATTGCACAGCAGCCCGAGGCCGCCAATGATGAAATGGAACACGGCAATCACGAACACCGACGCCGGACGGTTGGCAGGCTGCATGATGCTTCTCGACGATCGCGGGAGTGCGAAGCTTGGACGCACGCACGATCAGTGTAATGACCGTGGGCGCTGTGGGCAAACCCGAACGCCAGGCCTTCATTTCCGCTCGAACTGCGCGCGAATCGCCTCCATCCGCTGGCGATTGACGCCCAGGTCGGATCGGCCCACGCGGGACGCGGAGCGGAAGTGAATCCGTTTCGCATCCGCGTCGATCAGGAATTCCACGTCATCGACGAAGCGGAAGATCAGCGTCGTGAACTCGACGTGCAGATAACGCTCGTCCGCCGTCACGATGCTGGCCCGCAGCATGGCGGCGAGGATGGACTTGAGTCGCGTCAACGCTTCCGCGGGCGATCCGGCGAAGTGAAGCGGCTCGATCGCGTGTTCGGCATCGGTTGCGAATGTGCAAACGCAATTGGGGGTGGCGGGACAGTCGGCCAGGCGGCCGTCGACAATGCCCAGGTTAGTCGGCTTGCGCGAGAAGAAGCTCATGGCGGCCAGTCCCAGCACGCCTAGACCAGCCAGCAAGAACAGGCCAAGCATGAGTCTGCGCTTCACTCGCACATCCTACGGTAAGGACCGCTCGACGCACAGAGGGACCATTCAGCAGCTGACACAGGCGGCTGCCAGGACGAAGTAGGCGAGGCCAGACAGCGTCGCCACCGCCAGGCTGCCGATGCCGATGACGGCCACCAGCGAGCTCCTACCGACGCAGGCCGTTACGGCGGCAACCGGCACGGTGCCAATGCAGCCGCACACCCCGCCGAACACCACCGCATCCTGCAAATTGGCTGGCGACAGCGGCGACGAGCTCATCGATGAACCCGCTGCCAGCGTCGCGATGACCGATGCCCAGAAGCAGGCACACAGCACGATAACAACACGGATCATGGGTGTCTCCCAGAATGACGCGTGGACATTCCAGGAGGCGGCCAGCAGCGGAGGATATAACGCGGTGCTACAGTCGTAGGGTGCGTCAAGCGTACTCGCGCGGACGCACCGCAACCGACCCTTGCTGGACGATCATTCCGACGCGTCTGCATTCCGGTGCGTCCGCGCGAGTACGCTTGACGCACCCTACGAAGCTTCCGTGCGACACGATCCTGTTCGGAACTCTGGCGAGTTCCGCTACAGGACATGAAGCGCGCCGTGTAGCGGAAGTCGCCAGACTTCCGTGCGACACGATCCCGTTCGGAACTCTGGCGAGTTCCGCTACGTACCCAAGCCGGAGCCTGGGGACGAGGACTCTCATTCCTTCTTGACGCGCTTGGCTGCTTCCGCCATCTGCTTGTGAATGCGGTCGCGCAGCGCCTGGTCGATCAGGTTGCCGTGGTCCTTGCCAGGGATGATCTCGACCTCCGCGTCGCTGCCGAGCATCTTCAGCGAGTCCTTCAACAGTGCGGTGGCGCCTTCGAGATAGAACGTATCGTCGCCGCCCATGTAGACGTGCAGCTTGCCGGCCAGCTTGGGGCCGAGCGTCTTCCAGTTGCGTTCCAGCACCAGGCGAATGTCGTACTTCTCCCAGCTCTTGGCCACGTCGAGGTCGATCTTGCCGGTGGTCCGGTCCCACAGCGGCTTGGGCCGATGGTCGGCGCCGCGCGCGCTGAAGACGGCTTCGAACGCAGCCAACTGTCCGCCGTGGCCCATGACCACTTCCATGTCGCTGAACGGCTTGTAGTAGAGGACCGGCTTGCCCTGGCGACGCGCGATCGGCCGTGGCTTGCCGTCGCCATCGGTGAACATGTTCTCGCCTTCCTTGTACAGGTTGATGCGCTGGAAGTCGCGGAAGTCGACGGGGTCTGGTGCAGTGGACCAGACCCCGCCAAAGAAATCGGGATACGTTACCTGCAGCCACAGGCTGGACCAACCGCCGGACGAGTGGCCAGTCAGGAACCGGGCCGCGGGATCGCGCATGCCGCGGTATTCCTTCTCGATGTGCGGGATCAGCTCGGCAATGAGCGCCTGGCCAACGGGACCGTTGTTGTCTGAATCGGCGAAAACGTGGTGACCGTGCTTGCAAGACGGATCGAGCATGACGTAGAGCATCTCGACACCGGCAATCTCCGTCGGATTGCGTGCTACCGCTCCGATGGCGCCCGCATGCGTGCCGCCGAAGCCGGGGATCACGTACAGCGCCGGATACTGCTTCTTAGGGTCCGTCGCAAAGCTCTTGGGCAGAACGACACCCGCGCGCAGGCGCACGGGCCGCTTGTGGAAGTCGCTGAGCAGCTTGCTCGGGATGTCGACGATCTTGACGCGCTCGCTCTCCGGCAGCGCCTTGGCGCGATACACCTTGTCGAGGACCAATTCGACCGGCCCGGATGTCTGGGCATCAAGCTCCTTGCGCAGCGGAGCGCTGTGGATGTTGCCGTCCGCCGTGGTGAAACTCCGATCACCGCGGTCGAAGTCCATGACAGCGTGGATCGAGTACGTCCCGGCCGGCAGCTCGGCAAGTTTCTTCGGGAAACCAAGCGAATCGGCGCCGATGGAGATGGTGTCGCCCGGCTGCCAATCCTTCACGTCGCGCGCGAAGATCGGCTCGGGCTGAAACCAGTTGAAGCCGCCGGGCAGCGTCTTCGTGTCCTGCTTCGTCAACAGGACGTAGACACGGCCGGTGAACGGCTTGTCGCTCTGCGCCTTGTCGAACCGCAGCCGAAACTCCAGCGGCCGCGGGTCCGCGGCAACCGCGGTGGAGAGGAAGAGCACGACGCCCAGCAGGGCCGTCACTCGCGCACACGTTCGCCCGATCATGCATCCGCCTCCGAAGAAAACACGCCCTTCACCGGGCTCTGCCCAATAACGAGGCTCCGAGAAGTTCCTCTAATACTACAGCGCTGGTTTGGAAGCACGATTCACCGGAACAGTCTGTAGCCGCAGGCTTCAGCCTGCGGAGTGCGTGTACGGTGCCTGCGACACCCTTCCGCAGGCTGAAGCCTGCGGCTACAGACGTTGCGCGGATCCTTTCATGCAATGGAGCGCTGTAGGATTAGTAGCCGCAGACTTTAGCCTGCGGGGTGAATGTACGGCACCGGCGACGCCGCAGGCTGAAGCCTGCGGCTACAGACGTTGCGCGGAATGTAGCGCTGGAGTACTAACTGGTGTTATTTTTCAGGCGGCACGGGCTGCGGTAGCGGCTCTTCTTCGTCGTCGCGGCCCAGTTCCAGCTGTGCCAGCCGACCCATCAGGGCCACGCCGCCCGTGATGGCGGCCAAGCTGACGACGCCGGCCACCGACCACACCGCCAGCGCCACCGAGAACAGACTTTCCGTCTTGTACGCCGCCAGGAAGCAGGTCACCGTACCGGCCGTGCAAACAACGACCATCGGCACCAGGGCCGTGGCCCGACCGGCGGCGCGCGAACGATCGTCGCGGCGCGGCAACGGTTGCCCGGCCTCCACGGCGCGCATGTATTCGGTGTGCAAATTGACCTGGGCGTGATGATGAGCGCGGAGCAACTGCGGCACCAGGACCACCAAGGTGCCGAATACCATTGCCGACAGGACCAGGATCATCAGTTCACTGCTGTGTCGTTCCAGGACGTGGTCCATGACCGCCTCCTGCTCGAGGAATGGTGCAGCCGCACTGCCGGCACGATTCCCTATGGTATCATCTTCCCGGCCGGCAATAGTACCGGATTGCTCTGGAGGAGTGGTTTTTCATGCAGCGGTTGTGCGTGTTTTGCGGGTCCCGCGCGGGCAAGCAGGCCGAGTACGCCGAGCAGACGCAACGGCTGGGCCGGCTTCTCGTGGCCCGGGGCCTGGGGTTGGTCTTCGGCGCCGGTAACATCGGGCTGATGGGTGTCCTGGCCGATGCGGTCCTTCAAGCCGGCGGGGAAGCCATCGGGGTCATCCCTCAGGCCCTGGTCGACAAGGAATTGGCCCACGCCGGCCTGACGCAGCTGCACGTCGTCGCCACCATGCACGAGCGCAAAGCCCTGATGGCCGACCTGGCGGACGGCTTCATCGCACTGCCAGGCGGCTACGGGACCGCCGACGAGCTGTTTGAAATTTTGACCTGGAGCCAACTCGGCCTGCACGACAAGCCGGTCGGCTTGCTCAACACCGCCGGCTACTTCTCGTCCCTGCTCTCGTGGCTGGATCGAACGGTGCAGGACGGCTTCATACGTCCGCATCACCGGTCGCTGCTGATCGAAGCGACCGACGCGGAGTCCTTGCTCGACCAGCTGGCGCAGTTCCGGCGTGCGGAGAACCCGCCAAAATGGCTGAATGACCAGGATCGCTGAACGGTGGCCACTTCACTCAAAATGGGGCACGTACCAACCGTGCCCCACAAAACCCGTTCGCCGTTCAGGTACACCGGGGCAGGGCGTCGCCGACGGTTTCGAGGAACGCCCAGGCCCAAACCTCGAGGTCCAGGTCTTCCCGCATCAGCGGCCAGTAGTCCACGACAAACGCCACCAGACGGACGGGATCGAAGGAGACGCCACAGCCCTGCAGGCGGCCCTCCAAGGCGGCGGTGAATTCGGACTTCGAAGAGAAATTCACGGCATGCTCCTCATGGCGCCAAGTGACCGATTTTCGACCAGACCGCGGCTGCACTCCAGAACGATGGACAACGGCCATCCTACTTGCTGATTTCCACGATGCGGCCAATGTAATACGGCACGCCGTTAATGTTCTCCTTGGTGATCGCGATCTTGATGGACCGCTTTCCTGGAACGTCGCGATCAATCTCCTTGACAATCTGCTTGGCTTGTTCCTTGGAAACGACATAGTTCATGCGTGCCCGCACAAGCCCCGAAGACGTCCCGTAACTGGGTAGGTTCTTGTCCTTGTCGTTGATGGCGACTGTGTAATAGCCTGCCAGCACGTCAGACTTGTTCAGGAAATCGGAATACAGCCAGGCCGTGGTTTCGACCGTCTTGCCCAGGTAGTCATCCGGGAACTTGTCAATGAGCCGAAGCTCCACTCGCCCTTCTTGGGCCGAGGCGGACGAACAGACAAGGATGGTGGCGATGACTGAAATGAGCAAACGCGCCATGATTGAATCTCCATCTCCATTTTAGAACTCATCAAAAAATAAGTTCGTAGGACGGATTTCCAATCCGTCCGGTAGATACGGACGGATTGGAAATCCGTCCTACGAAAAATACGAACTTATTCCTGGATGGCTCCTTCGGTGCGTGAGGTGCCAGTATGCAACCAGCGTGCCGACAATTGCATAAAGACAAGCCAGCTATACGAATCCAAAGGGTGAGCGGGTGAGCGAGGAATTCGGCATCCCTCTCTCTTTGGATTGGTATCGTGAGGCCCGAAAGAGCAGGGGGCGCTGCCTCGGGCCACCGGTACAAAACAACACAAGGCTCACGGGCGCTTGAACGCCCGTGAGCCTTGGTGGGTTGGCGAAAACGGCGGATTCAGCGTCCAGCTGTCGCCACCGATTGGCCCTCGGTTGGCATGCTCGCCAGCTTGGCGAACGAGACACGGCTCTCCTGTCCCGCCTGGACGTGAACGACTCGGCTGTCGGTGAAGGTCTTGCCGTCGCGGGTCAGTTCCGCGCGAACGGTGTAGGCGTAGGACTTGGTGGGATCCAGTGCGGGGGTCAAATACGTCCGCACGCCTTGGCTGCTCGTGGTCGCTTTGTCGTCGATGAAGATCTTGGCGTCGGCCGGCACTTCCACGATCAGCCGTGCCGGTGCGATGGAAGTTTCTTCCTCACCCTTCTTCTTGCCGTTGGGCGGAGGAGGCGGCATCTTTTCACCGCCCATGCCGGCGGGCTGAACATAGATCGGCGCGCCACCGTAGCAGCCGCCATAGTAACCGCCTCCGTAACAGCCGCCCCCGTAGCATCCACCTCCGTAGCAGCCGCCTCCGTAACAGCCGCCTCCGTAACAGCTGCCATAGCAGCCGCCGCGGCAACCGTGGCAACCCCTGCTACCGTGGCAATCGGGGATGGTTGGGCTCGTGATGAGCGCAGCAGCCAGCACCATGCTGTACATGTGGCAAACCTCCTAATAGAGTTGGGAAGGGGAAAACCTAGGTCTATGCAAGAAGGCCATCAGGAAGAAAATTGGAATGGCTGCCATAGCCCTGTAGTCAGAATAGTAAAATTGGATAAGATGTATGTCAAGGACAAATTGGCAAAGAGGCCATTTTCATCAAATTCCGAAGAAGTAGACCTGGTCATTACCTATTTAGTAGCCGTCCAAAAACTACTTCCAGGATGTCCGTCAAAAGTTTGACCTACGGATCACACGGATCACACGGATAAAGACTTCTACGCGAAGCAACGCTCCAGGAGGCGGTCAGGTCTGGAATCATTGCCAATTCTATCCGTGTGAGCCGTAGTTCAATTATTTGGCCGACCAAGTCGAAAGAGGATGTATTTCGATCGCCGAACAGACAAAAAGAGCGCAACCCCGCCGCGCGAGCAAGAGTGTCTCTTCCACTCTTGTGCGCGGCAGGGTGTTTAGAACCGGACCGTGGCGGATGCCATCAACTTCAGGCGAGCCACAGGAGATACGGCTCCGCTGGCACGGACATTTCTGGCCGTGCGGTCGGGAAAAGGCACGGACAGAAATGTCCGTGCCACGGAAAGCTCGCTTAAGTGGATGGCATTCCGGACCGTGGCCTTACTCGCGGAAGTGGGCCATTTGACCCAACAGAAACCCAATTCCGAGCGCGCCTCCGATGCAGGCCATCGGGTAGCGGCGAATGAAGCTAACGACATCGCCCTGAAAGTCCTGGGCCCTATCGACGGCCGAGGAACCGAAGTCTTGGGCTGCTTCCTTCGTGCTTTCCCAGGCGCGACCAGCGGTTTCCACCATGGACGATGCAGTGTCCTTCACCTTGTCCTTGACGTTCGCCGCCGTCTCGCTGACGGCTCCGGCAACGCCTTCGGATTGCTTCTTGACTTCGGGCATCGTGATGCGCGGATTTTGAGTGTTCATGGCAACCTCCGATTGTGAACAGGTCCAGTAGAGACACAATTCTCTTCTGGTTGGTGCAAGGGCTGTGCCAAACGCCGTCGCAAAGCGGAGCCGCCTTCATGGCTTTTTCGGTTCCGGCGGGCGCGGAGCCGTCGGCAGCGCCAGAGGGTCGACGGGACCGGGCTGGAGCACGGCCGGGTTGACCAGGCCTTCACTCCCGGGCGCGACGGGGAGCCCATGACCGGGTTCGTTTGGACTTGTCGGCAGCCGCTCGCTCGGCATGTCTTTCGTATTGGGCGCGTCCATTGGTGCTGTGTCGCGCATTGTTAATCTCCTTTAAGTAGCCGTCCAAAAACTACTTCCAAGATTTCCATCAAGAAATTGAACCACGGATGACACGGATCACACGGATAAAGACCGCTACGTGAAGCAGCGATCCATGAGGCGGTCAGGTCTGGAATCATTGCCATTTCTATCCGTGTTATCCGTGTCATCCGTAGTTCAATTTCTCTGAGTAGCCAGATGTTTCGGACGGGCATGCCGGAAACTTGGACGTTATTCTTGGATGTCCACCAAGGAAGGACCAATACCACGGCCCATCCACCTTGTATTAATAGTCCGTGCCTGAAATGATCCAGCGGCACGGACTTTTCTGACCGTGCGGTCGGGCGTTCGGCCATTCGTCATTCAGCTAGACCGTCAGCCGCTGACGAGACTCCGGGGGGTGTTCCCGTTGCAGTTCACGCAGCCGGCGCTCGTGATGATAGGCCAGTCCAAGGATGGCGATCCCCAGGCCGACGACCGCCATCGCGGTCAAGAATACCAGGACGAAGACGAGAGGTCTGTCCATCTGCGACAGGTGCAGCTGGATAACCTCGCCCTGGCTGTTTCGCTCCAGGCCCACGGTTTGGCCGTACCGCATGCCAAAGGCAGTGGCTGTCAGGCCCAGGCCGATCAAGGCCCCGGCGGTAATGATCGCTCCACATAGCGCGCGCATGGATGGCTCTCCAGAAAAATGGCAAGTTTAAGTCGTCCTTGGTTGGCGGACGTTGTCAGCTCCGGACCGACCTACTGGCCGAGCATTCGCAGACAGCCGCCAAACACGAGTAGTATTCCGGCGAGGATGATAAAGATGCTGCTGCAGCCACAGCTCGGCCAGGCGCCAAATTGGCCTCGTGGGCCCATGTTGGCCGGTCCCGCACCGAAGAAGCCACCGCCGCCCAAACCTCCGCCATCGCTCATGTCGGTTACTCCGGTCGTTGGGGAAGAGAAATCTCACTGCAAGGCAACAACACCCAGGCAAGTACTACCGCGCCACATCGAGCGGAATGCAAATACTCAAAAACCTAATTCCTAATGACGGATGAATGTCTAAGTAGCCGTCCAAAAACTACTTCCAAGATTTCCATCAAGAAATTGAACCACGGATGACACGGATCACACGGATAAAGACCGCTACGTGAAGCAGCGATCCATGAGGCGGTCAGGTCTGGAATCATTGCCATTTCTATCCGTGTTATCGGTGTCATCCGTGGTTAAATTTCTCTGAGTAGCCAGATGTTGCGGACGGGCATGCCGGAAACTTGGACGTTATTCTTGGATGCCCACTAAACAATGACGAATGGCCCAAACCTTATCCTTTCAGGTGGATTCCAGCAGCGGACGATCAGGCAATGGTGCTCCTTCGTCATTGGGTATTGGTCATTCCTTAGGCATTCGTCATTACTCCTTAAGGCTGAAGAGCAAAATATCGCTGTAGTAAAAGGCGGTTTCTGCCTCGTTATCGGCCCGATGCGGGCGCGATGTGGCCCTCGTCATAGGCCTTCTTGGCAGCCTTGGCTCTCGGCACCCATTCCTTCAGCGCCTGAATGCGGCGCTCATCGCTGGGATGATCGGAGAGAATTTCCGGGACTTGCTGCCTGCCGCCGGCGGCCTGTTGCATCCGTTGCCAGAAGCGAACGGCCTCGTTGGGGTCGTAGCCTGCAAACGTCATCAAAAATAGACCGATGTGATCGGCCTCGGATTCCTGGGCGCGGTCGTAGGCCTTATTCCAAAAGCCGCCCATGCCGCCGCGGTTCATCTCCTCGCGGGCGACACGCTCACTGGAGTGGTGGGCCAGCGCGTGGGCGATTTCATGGGAGAGCACCGTCGCCAGCTGATCATCGTTCTGGGCCACCCGCAGGATCCCCTGAAAGACCGCCAGCTTGCCGCCCGGGAGGCAAAGGGCGTTGATCTCATCCTTGCCGAGGACGTTCACTTCCCACTCGAATCGGTAGCCGCGGCGCAAGTTGATTTCTCGCTGCAGAGGTTCGATGCCTGCAGCCTGAATAATGCGTTCCGCCACGCGGCGCACGCGCCGGGACTCCGGACGGTCTGTTGGCACAACATGTCCGTACTCTCGCGGATTGCCGAGAATTTCCTGGTAGGCCCGCCGACCGAGGGTCAGCTCTTCCTGGGGACTTAGCGCCAGCTTCTGCTGCCGGCGGCCGGGGCCTTCGCCTCGCCCGCCGGGACTTGGTCCTTCGCAGCCAGTGCCAGCCAGGCCGAGTGCCAGGCCGACGACGCAAAGCGCCAATGTCCGCCCTTGAGATGAGTAAGGCCTTGCATTCCCCCGACGGGTTAGCGGCGGTTCAGTCATGGACGAACTCCCCGTCTTCTCGGCTGCGAAAGCGAAACTCATCCACTGGGTAGCAATTGCTGCGCCGGAAGTCCGCGTTTACAACGACTGGGGTGCATTTCGGTCGATAAAGTCAACGGCACGCCTCTGAAGGCACTGATTTCGTGTCCAAACCAAAAAAAGATGGAGAGGCGCTGCTCATCTGTGCGCAAAGGACATTGCGCCGCCTGGCAACCTGGTTCCCGGCGGGGTATGTCGCCGCGGGAGGAAACGCCGGCCCAGTTCAGGAGCGATGTTCCCAGATCGCCTGGCGATGGTTCTGGGAAGCGCAGCACCGGGTGGCGCGCCTGAAGCGGTTCTTCGGGGGCGAGCTCCGCCCCGACACATCCCACTACCTATAATTGGGGGAGGATCTCAAAGAAAGCATCGCTTGAGGAACGGGATGGACATTTCAACTGCATCGATCGCGGACCCCGACACGATCGGGTGGCGATTCGACAACACGTACTCGCGTTTGCCGGACGTCCTGTTCACCCCGGCCAAACCGGCCGTGGTGCGGGCCCCGCGCGTGTCGATTTTGAACCACCGGTTGGCGGAAGAACTGGGTCTCCACCTCGGTGCGATGTCGCCGGAAGCCGGTGCGGCCCTGTTCGCCGGCCAGGAGCTGCCGGGCGGTTCCGAGCCGATCGCCCAGGCGTATGCCGGGCACCAGTTTGGCCACTTCACGATGCTCGGCGATGGCCGCGCCATTCTCCTCGGTGAGCACCGCACGCCTTCCGGCCGGCTCGTCGACATTCAATGGAAGGGGGCAGGGCGGACGCGGTTCTCGCGCGGCGGCGACGGCCGCGCCGCCCTCGGGCCCATGCTGCGCGAGTACATCATCAGCGAAGCCATGGCGGCCCTCGGCATCGCCACCACGCGAAGCCTTGCGGTCGTCACCACCGGCGAGCCGGTTTATCGGGCTTCCGCGTTGAAAGGGGCGATCCTGACCCGCGTCGCCGCCAGTCACATCCGGGTCGGCACGTTCGAGTACCTGGCGGCCCGTCAGGACGAGCCAACCCTGCGGCTGTTGGCCGACTACACGATCGACCGTCACTATCCAGAGCTGGTCGACGCCTCGCGAAAGTACCTGGAGTTCCTCCGCGCGGTCATGGACCGCCAGGCCGCGCTCATTGCCCGGTGGCAAATGGTCGGGTTCATTCACGGAGTGATGAACACCGACAACATGGCGATCTCCGGGGAGACCATCGATTACGGCCCATGCGCGTTCATGAACGCTTACCACCCGGATACGGTGTTCAGTTCCATCGACCATGCCGGCCGCTACGCCTATGGCAATCAACCGCGGATCGCGCAGTGGAACCTGACCCGCTTCGCCGAGACCCTGTTGCCGCTCCTGGATCCCGAGCAAGAGAAGGCGGTCGCCCTCGCCCTGGAGGTCCTCGGCGAGTATCCAGCCCGGTTCGAGCGGTACTGGCTCGCCGGGATGCGGAGAAAGCTGGGGCTTCAGACGGACGGGACCGGCGACGTCGAGTTGATTCAGTCGCTGCTCGACTGGATGCAGAAATCTCGGGCTGATTTCACCAACACCTTCCGCGAATTGTCGTCGGAGGCGCCGCCGTCCGGCGAACGATATCGGGACCCGGACTTCCAAGCGTGGTTCGCGCGATGGCAGCATCGACTCGGTCGTGACGGCCGGCCCAAGGCCTCGGCCGTGGCCATGATGCAAACCGTCAACCCGGCGGTCATCGCGCGGAATCAGCGGGTGGAGGAAGCCCTTTCTGCCGCCGAGGATCGTGACGACCTGTCGGCAACGCATCAACTGCTGGCGGCGTTGGCATCCCCGTATGAAGCGACGGCCGAGACGGCCAAGTACCAAGACGCGCCTCTCGATGATGGCAGCTACCAAACATTCTGCGGAACGTAGACCGTTTGCTTCTCTCACGCGAGGGCTCAACCTGCTCCCTGGCGGGTGGCACGGGTCGCTTCAATCGCGAAGGGGCAAGCGCCACAATCGCACGTTCTTATCGCAGCCTCCCGAAGCGAGCGCCTTTCCGTTGGGCGCGAACGCCACCGACAGGACCTCCGCCGAATGCCCGCGCAGGGAAAGCTGCTCTTCCTTACCGGTGACCGCGTCCCAGACCTTGACGGTGCCGTCGCCACTGCCCGTGGCCAGCGTTCTCCCGTCCGGACTGAATGCCACGGAATAGACGTTATCCGCGTGCCCGCGAAGAACCACGCGTTCCTTGCGCTCCGGAACATTCCACAAGCTCACGGTCCGAGCCCAGGTCGCGGACGCCAGCGTCTTGCCGTCCGGACTGAAGGCCAGGTGGCGTGCGATCACTCCCTCGACCTTGAAGCTGGCAATCGCCCTGGCCGTGGCGACGTCCCACAGCTTGATGTTCTTGTCTCCCGCCCCCGTGGCCAGCGTCTTGCCATCGGGGCTGAAAGCGACGGCAAAGACGTACTGCCGATTGCCCTTGAGCGCGGCGCGCTCCGTCGCACCGGGGTAGCCGCACACGCCCGGCGGCAAGATGTCCCACAGCTTTGCCGTACCATCGGCACTTCCGGAGGCCAGGATCCTGCCGTCGGGACTGAACGCCAGTGAATAGACGGTACACCCGTGGCCGGACAACGTGGCGCGTTCCTTTCCCGTGAGCACGTCCCACAACCGGACCGCGTTGTAGCTGCAGCCGGTTGCCAGGATCCGGCCATCGGGACTGAACGCCGCGCACATGGCGTCGCGCTCAGGAAGCGCGAGGCGCTCCTTGCCGGTCGCGGACTCCCACAGTCTTACCCGTCGGTCGCCGCCCACCGTGGCGAGCATCTTCCCATCCGGGCTGAACGCGACGCAGGAGACGCGCTCCGCGTCTGCCTCGAACGCGACAAGCGGTTTCGGTACGGGGTCCGCCATCGTTCGCTCGGCAGTGATGGCGAATATGCCTGCCACCGAGATCAGTAGGATTTGTTTCACGGGCGAACTCCCCTCAAGAGAATGCAGCGGTCCTTCTGCAGGACACATGAGTTGGAATGGCGCCGATCGCACGTCGCTTGCGGATGAAGACGACAGGATCGGTCCGGAAGAGAGGGGAAAAAACTTTCGCTTCCCTCTACCCTTACGGGGAACGTCGCACGTCTGATTCAGAGGATCAGCCGCAAGCGCTTTGTTGTCGGGGAGATAAGAAGGTCCGTGTTGCAGGAAGTGTTGCTTTTCGCGAGATGCTTCGATCGGCGGCGGTGCGCGAGGTGGGCGACGGTGGCGTCGTCAAGAAAACGCCCTGCCTGTCCTAGGGCAGCACAAAGCGTTTCAAGAAAGGCACCGTGTTTGTCCCGCCGAGTGTGGTCTTGTAGGTCTTGGTGCCCGAAAGTTCGTACAGATTGACGAGTTCAAGTTTCTTGCCTTCCATCATGTCTTTCGTCGGCGTTTCAACCCAGTAGAACTTGTCGCCCCATTTCACGACCGCGTTGTTCTCATCCACGATCCGGTTGACTTCTGGCGTCCAGGGCTTGTCCGTCGCCCCGACGATCACCGCAATCTTGCCCTCGGTCAGCTTGCTGACTTGGACCTTGGGCAGGACGACCTTGGTGTTTTCCAGTTCCTTGACGCTTTGGTTCAGTTCATCGACGCGATCCTGCAATTTCTTGATCTCGGCTGCCTGGGCTTTGTTCGCCCTGGCCGTGGCAAGGTTCTTTTTCGCTTTCGCAAGCGCGGCTTGCTCTTTCTCCAGATCGGCGTCGCGTTGCTTCCTGGCTTCCGCCAGGATGGTCTTGTACTTTGCCTGCAATGCTTCATCATCGGCAGCGCACGCCATCGTAGCGGCGGCAAGGGCGAGCAGAAGGGTCGCCGACTTCATGGTGTGTTCCTCGACGATTTCGGAACCAACAATGATCGCAGCAGGCCATCATATCCTGCCGGCCCGACGCGCGGATGAGGAAATCGTCCCGCTTGAATGTGCTCCGGATCGGTAGAGCCTGTGAACGAATTGCAAAACGGGCTGTCGCGCGCCGTGTAGCGGAAGTCGCCAGACTTCCGTGCGACAGCATCCCGTTCGGAACTCTGGCGAGTTCCGCTCCGTGAAACGCCGTCCCGCTTTGCAGCCGTGCCTCCACTGGCTGCGTACTGTTCCGAGAAGCGGGAGCTTCTCGGCTGTGCATTCCCAAGCCGGAGTTCGGGTCAATTTCCGACCTCATTGACACAAATACAAGTTGTGTGCCTTAACACTCGGTGCGCATGGGCCGTCCACGCGGCGGTAGAATGCCCTGCGTCCAGCTCGCAGCGGGATACGGACTTGTGAGCTCGCGCTTGCCCGAGCTGGCCTGGAATCCTCCACTGTGAAGGTCTCGAACCATGCGCTACCTGCTGGCTGGTTTCGTCTGTCTCTCCACCGTCGCCGTCACGCAAGCGGCGGAAATCTCGTTCAGCAAGCCGCCTGTTGCTACTCGGTCCGGCGACAAGACGACGATCACTTTCACCGTCTCCGGCGCCGCCGACGTGGAAGTCGCCGTCCTCGACGCCAAGGGAGAAGTCGTCCGGCACCTGGCGGCGGGCGTCCTTGGCGCCAAGAACGCGCCCCCGGAACCGCTCAAGCAGGGGCTGGGTCAGTCGCTCGAATGGGACGGCAAGGATGATTTTGGCAAGCCGGCGCATGGCGGTCCGTTCAAGGTGCGTGTCCGTGCCGGGCTCGATGCCAAGCTGAGCGGCTTCATCGGCGCCGACCCGTACCGCTTCGGCACCACCAATTCCCTGGCCACCGACGAAGCCGGCAACCTGTACGTCATGGCCTTCGAGGGGCCTGCCAATCAGAACACCATTACCCTTCGTGTCTTCAACCCGGACGGTTCCTACCAGCGCACCTTGCTGCCCTTTCCCAGCGATTTGAAGCCCGACGCCCTGCCCGACATCGCACGGTGGGACGACAAGGCCAAGGCGTTTTATGCGCGCAACCACTCGAGCCTGAATCCGTGCTTCTACCCCTGGGGCAGCGACAGTGCTCAGATCGTGAGCGCGTCGACCAAGAACGGCGTGGTCCTGGTAAGCGGGAAGACCATCTATCGCTTCAACCCGGACGGCAGCGTGAAGAGCAAGCCTCTGGCCATGTGGTCGGCCAAGGCACAGCTCAAGAGCCCAAATTGGCTCAAGGCACAGGTCGCTGCCTCGCCCGATGGCCGTTATCTCTACTACTCCAACGTGGCCGGCACCGTGTACGACGGCAAGAAGCCGTCCGATGTCGATGCCAAATGGCCGCAAGGACGCGTGTATCGCCATGACACCTCCAAGCCGGACGCCGACCCGGTGGCGTTCTTCGACCTGCCCCTCCCGGACTTCGAGAAGCAGCCGTACTGGATGCCCAGCGCCTGGGACAAGAAGACGGCCGCCGGCGGCCTGGCCGTCGATGCCAAGGGGAACGTCTTCGTCGGCGACCTGGTCAACCAGGAGGTCGTCGAAATCAGCCCCGAGGGCAAGAAGGTGAGTGCGTCCAAGGTTCCGTGGCCGGACAAGGTCCTGGTGGATTCCAAGAGCGGCACGCTGTACGTCAGCTCGCTGCCGGTCTCGCGCGCCGGCAAGCCGCCCGCCAAGATTCTCAAGGTCGTCGGCCGCGGGATGGAAGCCAAGGTCGCTGCCGAGTACCCGCTCAAGAATACGGGCGAGCCGGGCCTGGCCTTCGGCACGGCCAACGGCAAGGGCGTGATCTGGGTCACCGCCGGCGATAGCGTGGTTTGCCTCGCCGATGAGGGCGCGAAATTCACCGAAGTCGCCACCAGCTTCAAGGCGACGCCCGAATCCGAAGACGCCTTCAACCGCATCGCCGTCGACTGGGAGCGCGACGAGGTCTACGCCAGCGACGGCGTCAACCGCATGTGGCGCTATGACGGCTTGACCGGCAAGGGCGGCCTGCTCAAGAAGGACGGCAAGACCTACTGGATGACCGACGTCAGCGTCGGCTACGACCGCTTGCTCTATGCCCGCACCGGCGAAGGGTTCAGCGGCGCCTTTGAGCGTCTCACCCGCGACCTGGCGCCGGCGCCCTTCAAGGACACGGGCACGCACGTGCTGTCGCCCTACATCTACAGCCGCTACGGCATTGGCTTCAGCGAGCACGGCATCGGCGTCGGTCCGCGGGGGCAGACCTACCTCTCGTGGATGTACGACTGGAACAAGTATCTCCTCGGCGGCTTCGGCGGCGACGGCAAGCCGCTGCAAGGCAAGTATCTCAAGGGCAAGATCAAGGAGGACAGCTACAAACGGGGCATGCCCAAGGAGCTGGATAGCGCCGTGGTCGGCCCGCTGCCGGTCTCCAATGGCGGCATCCGCGTGGACCTGCAGGGCAACATCTACCTCGGCATGCGCCTGCGCCCGGCCGATTCCAGCACGCCGGCCGGCTTCGCGAAGGACCCGGCCTACGAGACGTGGACGGGTTCCATCGTCCAATTTGGTCCCGAAGGCGGCACCGTGACCAACACCGGCAGCGGCGATGACCAGCCGGTGGGCGACCTGCCCAAGGTCGTCATGTCTAACAAGAGCGTGGTCGCCGGGGCCAAGAAGGTTTACAGCGGCGTGGGTTCCTTCAGCGGCGGCGGCTACGGCGCCAATTCGTCCGTCTGCGTCTGCCGTGTGCCGCGCTTCGATCTGGACCGCTATGGCCGGCTCTACTTCCCCAACGTCGTCACCCACTCGGTGACCGTGCTCGACAACGCCGGCAATGAAGTGAAGAGCTTCGGCACCTACGGCAACTTCGACTCCCAGTACGTGTCGCCGGGCTCGAAGGACGGCAAGCCGGTGGTGAGCACGTCCCCCATCCCGTTTGCCTGGCCCATGGCGGTGGGCGTAAGCAAGAACCATGTCTACGTCTGCGACACCGGCAATCGTCGCGTGGCGCGCGTGGCATTCACCTATGCCGCCGAAGCCCTCGCCGAGATCAAGAGCGAATGACTCGTCTGGGAAGAGGGCAGAGAAACGGGGTGATCGGGGGGTGCGCGACGCAAATCATATTTTCGATCAGAAATCGAGCATGAACTGATGGCCCGGGCCGTCCACAAGCATTGTGCAGGTCTGGATGATATCCATCCCGATCAGAGCATCGAACGGAACCACGGAAGCCAGTTCCATCACGACAAGCGAGGGGTGTGACAGCCAGGGCAGACCGACATTCTGCGCATCCAGGATGTGGAGACTAACCTCGTACAGGTTGACCGCGAGTGAAGCCCCGATGCCTTGGGTCGACGTCGAACGGAGCACCGGGATCCCCAGCTGCTGGAGGATTGGCCATCCGACCGCTGAGATGTCGCTGCCGGTGTCGATCAGTCCCCTGCCCGGAACCGGTGACGGCCCTCCGCCGCTCGACCTCAGCGGCACGAGTACCGACGCCTCCAGGTTGATCATGACATCGACGACCAGGCCAGCCCGAACGATCGGGAATGTCAAGCGTGCCATGTGCGGTGATACCCACCTCCACGGAGAACCGGTTCTCGCTCAAGGATTTGCCGCAGCAGGACATCCTGCATCATGAACCGCTGCGCCCGTGCTGCCTTCGCTTCCTGCTCGGTGTCCCAGATGCCAAAAATCTCCTCACCCTTGATGAGCACCCACCGGCCCTCGTGTCCTTCGCCGAGGAGGCGTCCGACCTGCTTCCGGTAGAAGTTCCATTCCGTGGCGCCCCGATGGCCCGGTGTGGCCTCGGAGAGTTCGGTCCAGTGGATCGTCGGCTGATCCAGTGGCGGTTTTGGCGCCGGTGGATTCTTGAGCACCTCTTCCCGTTCTTGCTCTTGCAGCCACTGCACAATGTCCCGTTGCTTCGCGTTCATGCGCTCCTCCTGTTGATCGCATCCACGAGGCCTCCAGTTACCGCACCAAGGCTTGCCTGAAAACGGCCTCAACCAGCGTTTGTCTGGGGTCAATCAGGGCAGCAGCCAGTCGTCCAGTCGCAGGCCGGGGACGTACTGGTAATCCGCCGTGTTGTGCGTGACCATCGTCAAATTATGGACGAGAGCAACGGAAGCAATCATCAAGTCGACCGTCGGGACTTCGATACCCTGCCGTCGCAAGTCCATTCGCACTCGTCCAAATTCCTTGGCGCAGTCGGTGTCGTAGTCGACGACATTCACCTCATGCAACCGCATTGTGTCGATAGATGCTAGCGCAGCGGTCGGATCGGGGCGACGATACGCCCACACGAATAGTTCCGCCAAGGCAATGCTTGGCGTATAGAGACGGCCCGAATACTGGACAAACCGATGAGAAAGGCCAGAGGGCCGGCGCAAGTGGGCCGACAGATGATCGGTGTCGAGAAGGAAACTCATTCGGGAATCTCCCGGCGGGTTTCCTTCTTGCGCTCGTGATGGATTTCCTCAAGGATTCGGTCGTCTTCCTCAGTCCAGCATGAGGCCATCATTCCTGCCGCCGTTACTGTGCTCCCTGGTTTCCAGCCAGGCGGTGGGCCAGGGAGTCCTTTGGCCCGCAGAATGACATCGACCTTTCGGCCGTCTTCCAGGCCCGTATCGTGCTCCAGCTCAATGGTTTTGCCGCGGACAACGCCGTGCAGTATTTTCGTCATTGCTTGGCTCGCTTTCGTAGGTCGTCACGGCTTCGGAGCCTTCTTCGCCATCTCCGCGACAAGCTGCTTGTAATCCTCGCGCGGCCTTAGCAGCTCCAGCGCCGGGTCCTTCTGGACTTGATCCACCTTATTGTACCCATGAGCCGCCGCGTCTTTCAGGGCCGTCATGGCCAGGTCGAGATAGCGGGTGCGTTCTTTCTCCTCGGCGATCGAAAGCTGCGGTTTGTCCTGGCCGACGCCGGACGCGGCGAGCGCCAGGTCGCGGGCGCCCTGGTAGAGTTCGGTGCCGCTGTCCGGCCAGAGCTTCAAGCGATCCTGCGTGGCGGCGACCGATTCACTCCAGCGGCCGAGCTTGCGCAAGTATGCGGCAAAGACAGCGTAGTGGGCGGTCAGGAGATCGCGGTACGCCCGGGAACGAGGCGCACGCTGCACCGTCACTTGCTGATGCTCGATCGCCTCGCGCAGCAACGGCAGCGCATCCTCGAGCAACCCTTGCGGGCCGAGTTGCGTGGCCAGGTTGTGGCTCGCCAGGCCGAACTTGTAATGGTAATCGAGGTTGTCCGGATGCGCGACGATCAGCTTGGCGAGCACTGCACGCGCCTTGCGGTAGGCTTCCTTGGGTTCGTCCCGCTTGGTGTGGTCGCCGTAGCCGATGCCCAGCTCGAAATAGATCATGGCCAGGTCGTGCTGGAAGGGGGCGCCGGGCGCGTAGAGGTGCGCGATCCGCTCCAGGATGATGCGGGCCTTGTCGAAATGGCCGAGTGCCTCGGTCCGCTTGCCGAAGCGGCGGAGCAGAAATCCCATGTCGCGATGGAGGATGGCAAACTCCATCTGGAACTGCGTCATGGTCGGGCTGGCGTCGGCGACGGGCTGGAGCAGCTTGATCGCTTCCTGGAGCAGGGGCAAGGCATCGTCCGGCTTGCCGTGCCGGCGGTGCCAGTTGGCCAGGTCGCGATAGCTGAGCGCCAGCTCGAACTGCACGTGCGGCACCCCGGCGTTGCTCTTGTAGGTCTGTTGGCGAATCTCGTGACACTTCTCGTAGGCGACCTTGGCGTCGAGGTAATCGTGCTTGTTGCCGCGGTTCTGATAGCCGCCGCCCAGGTTGGCATAATAGTTGGCCAGATCGCGCTCGTACTGGGCGCGTGAAGGCTTGGCTGCCACCAGCTCCTTCTGTAGATCGATCGCCTTCTGATACCAGCCGAGCGCCTCGTCCGGCTTTCCGGCCACGCCCATACCGACGCCCAGGTTGTTGTAGGTCCGTGCCAGCTCCACCTTGAGCGCCAGCGAGCTGGGATCGCGGGCCGCCAGCTGTTCCCAGATGGCTCGGCTCTTCTCCAGCGTGGCCAGGCCTTCGCGCCGCTGGCCCAGGTCCGCCTGCTCGATGGCGATCCGGCGCAGCACGTCGGCGATCTCTTTCTGGTAGCGCGCGGGGTCCTGGTCTCCCTGGGCCAGCTTCTCGTACATCGCCAGCACGTCCTGCATCCGCTGGAGCGCTTCCGCCTTGGAGCCGGTGTCCGCGGTGATGGCCGCGACGCGGTAATGGATGCGAACGACCTCGGCCTGCAGCTCCGGATCGTTGCCACGCTGCTTCAGGAACTCTCGATAGTAGGCCAGGGCGGCGTTGTTCAGCTCCTTGCGGATGCCCTGCAAACCGGGAATGTGGATCAGGTGCCGTTCGACCTGGACGCAGAACGTGTTGACGGCATCGTGCGCCAGGCGAAAGCTAGCGGTGGCCTCGGCCAGGTGCTTTTCGACCAGCTGCTTCTGCTCGACCACTTTTTCGGTCTGATCGCGGGCAAGGATCAGGTTCGTGTTTGCTTCGTCAGCGAGGCGGTTGGCGCGCAGCATCAGCACCGTGACAAGTGGAAAGCCGACCGCACATAGCACCACCACCAGGGCCGCCAGTCCGGCGACGAGCGGCTTGCGGCGACAGAGGCGCCAGACGCGCTCGACGCTGCCGACCGGCCGGGCCTGGATCGGTTCGCCGTTGACGAAGCGCTGCAACTCGTCGGCCAGGACCTGGGCGCTGGGATAGCGCGCGGCCGGGTCCTTCTCCAGGCACTTGAGGCAGACGGTTTCCAGGTCCGGGGGAACGCGGGGATTGATGCTGCGCGGCTTTTGCGGGTCCTGCTCGAGGAGCATGTGCAGCGTGTCCATCATCGTGGCGCCGCGGAACGGCGGCTGGCCGGTGAGCATCTCGTACAGGACCGCGCCCAGACCGTACACGTCCGCTGCCGTGGTGATCGCTCCCTTGCGGCCCGACGCCTGCTCCGGGGCCATGTAACTGGGCGTGCCAATGATGGCGCCGGACTGCGTGAGGCTCGAATCGACTTCCACGCGTTTGGCCAGCCCAAAATCGGTGACGTGCGGCTGCCCCTGGGCATCGAGCAGGATGTTGGCCGGCTTCAAGTCGCGGTGCAGGATGCCGCGCTGGTGGGCGTAGTGGACCGCCTGGGCAATGGCGATCAGGAGCCGGGCCGCGGCACGCGGATCGTCGCGGAAGCCTTGCACCCGCTGGCTCAGGCTGCCGCCATCAATCAGCTTCATGCTGTAGAACGGCTGGCCCTCGTAATCGCCGACTTCGTAGATCGGCACGATGTGCGGATGATCGAGGTTGGCGACGGCTTCCGCCTCGGCACGGAAGCGTAAGAGTTCGCTGGTCGTGGCGCGCGGACCGGAACGCATCATCTTCAACGCGACCAGCCGATTCAGTGCGGTCTGCCGCGCCCGGTAGACGATGCCCATGCCGCCGTGCGCGATTTCTTCGAGCAGCTGGTAGCCGCCGATCGACTGGCCCGCCGTTGGCGCCGGGGCGGTGGCGAAGATGTTCCGCAACGGCGTGGTCAGGCGGGCGACGTTTTCGTGATCGTCCAGAAAGGACGCCAGCTCGAAGGCGAGGTCGGGGTGCTGGTCGAGGAGTTGCTGGCGCGTCGGCGCTGGGCCGAGCTTGACGGCCTTCAGGTAGCCGGCCACCACCTCGTCGAGGCGCTGTTCGCGGTCGTCAGCGACGGCATCGTTCATGGGTCCCTCAGGGCGCATCGGCCAACAGCTCGCGCAGCTTCTTGAGCCCGCGCCGCAGCAGGCCTGCAACAGCCGCCTCGGTCTTCTCCATCAGGGCCGCCACCTCGGCGACCGAGCAGTCCTTGAGATGATGCCATTCGATGGCACTGCGCTGGTCCTCCGGCAGTTGGGCCAGGGCCTGAGCCAGCGACAGGAGCTGTTCCTGCCGGCCAAGCTGCTCGCTGGGCGACGACGCATCGGCCGCCAGCCAGGCTTCCAGGCGGGCGGAGGACTCGTCCAGGGTTTCGATCACGGACCGGTTCAAGACCATCTCACGTTGATATTTACGGCCGGCGTCGATCAGGTGATTGGCCAGGATCCGCCGCAGCCACGCCGCCAATTCGCCGTCGGTCGTGCCCCGAAACTGGTCGAGGTTTTGCTGTGCCTTGATGAGCGTCTCCTGCACCACGTCGGACGGATCGAGCTTGCCGCGCAGCCGGGGATCGAGCTGCAAGCGAGCCAGCAAGCGCAGATACTCCCGGTACCGCTCCACGCGTGGCCCGGTCAAATCGACGTCCCCAACCATCCATCACCTGCAAGAAGAAGACGAAACCGCGCGCCCAACGAACCGCGCAATCGGAGCGATTCTCCACCGCTCTACCGAGCCGGCATTGTCGCCGATGGCGGCACGCCGGTCAATTCGCGCGCCGGGCGTCGGGCATGGGGGGTGGAAAAATGCTCGTGGCGGCCGTCAATGCCGGTTATGGCGAGCTGCGCGCCGACCCGAAGGCATGGGCCGATGTCGAGGCGGAACGGAAGAAATGGGATGCGACCTTGATGGACGGACTGGACTTGGTGGGCGAGCGGGGCGTGTGAACGCCCCGGTTTAGCCAACCCAGCCGGGCGGTCACACGTCCGGCCGGAACCACATGTTTTCTACGGAGTAGCTACATCCCCTGGTATGTGCGTCCCAGCAAAAAACCCTCTTTACCTTTCACTTCGCAATGAGCTTGCGAAGAAACTCGTCCGCGTACACATCGCGAAGTTCATCCACCGCCTTCGTCCAGTTCCGGTCGCAGGATCCCGTCCCCCGTCCCGTCTCTTCCAGGCAGTGGGCACGTAGGGCGATGGTCTCTTCCGGGATGGTGATGCGGGCAAGTTCTTCCTTCAAGAGCGCCACGTCGGATTTCAAATCCGCGACGGGAGTCTTGTTCACCACACAGGCGATGATCTCTGAGGTCCGAGTCAGCCGGGCAGTCGCGGGGAGGGCCGCGAAGTGCTGATAGGCGGCCTCGAACTGGGCCCTTCCGATGCGCCGAATCCGGTCACGTCCTGCTCGAAGCCGCTCCAGGATGATCTTCGCCAATCGCTCGAAATGCTCCTTGGGACCGACGATGTCGCGGTGGCGGAAGTCGACCCAGGGGATGCCGGTCTCGCCCAGCAGCGAATCCTCCACCCAGAGACCCGCCTCCGTCACATCCGATTCCAGGATACGGACCAGATAGCGGAGTTCGATCTTCGGTTCGGGCTCGGTTAGGAGATGGGCAGCCGCGATGCGCACTTCCTCGATCTCGTCGTCGGCCCAGTACGACGACATGTCGGAGACCTCTGACCCCGCCTGGCGGTGCCGCTTCCGCGGTTGAAAGACGCTCTGCGAGAGGGGCCGAGGTTCTCCAACCCCATTGATCCAGTCATCCGCCTTGCTTTTGCGAAACGAATAAGATAGCGCATCGAGCACCAGGACTGGGGTCCGCGCCACTGAATGCCCCACGATTCCGCTTCTGAGGGCGATGCTCAGGAGAATTCTTCGACCAGACGCTCTTCGGCCTCGGACCGCGTCGGGTCATCCGACTCGCCCGTTCGGGCCATCACGGCCAGCAACTCCTTCTGAGCCTTCCTGGGGAGCATGTGGAACACCCCCAAGGCGCGGCTCCGCGTGTTGTGGTCGCCCTTGGAGACCAGGTCCTTCAAGCAGGCCAGATGCTCGGTGTCCGGCACGCCTTCAATGGAGAAGGCGGTCTCCACCAGAGTCTCGCATTCGGCCCCGCCGAGCTGCGCCCACTTGCAAATCGCCGGCCAAGCGGCCGCACCGAAGCCCGAGAGCAGGGACGCCGCCTGGTTCAGGTAGTCCTCGTGCCCGATGAGTCGGTACGCACGCAACGCCGTATCGAGCAGTGCGTCGGGGGTCGCGACCTTTCGCAGAGCCGCGAAGACGGCGCGCCGGTCGGATACGGTGCCTTCGAATAGGAAGGGGAAGAGGAGATCCGCCGCCTCTCCAGGTGCCATCCTCCCCCCCTTCCGCTGACTGGTCACTTGTACGACGAGGTCGGCGGCGGACACGTCGGTTGGGACGCTGACCGTCGCAACCAATGCGCCCTTATCCTGGAGGTTCATCAGCATGGCCTCCTCCGAAGGGGCGGACGTCTCTCCGATCACTTTTGAGTCGAGGGGCTGTTGAGTCCGGCCCTTCCCTCTCAGCGTGCCCTCCTGAGTTTGTGACACGCCCACGGTTCTCGGAGGGGTTTTCGCCAGCTGGGGGAAAGCGATGTGCGTCCGCGCGCGTTGCGATTGGCATCGCTTTGTCACG
Organism: Gemmataceae bacterium; assembly: GCA_019752375.1. Lineage (GTDB taxonomy): Bacteria > Planctomycetota > Planctomycetia > Gemmatales > Gemmataceae > JAIEMG01. The sequence continues at coordinate 33,344 of JAIEMG010000049.1, forward strand.
GTCCGATAATCGTGTCGAGGGGGCAGTTCCTTGGTCCCTGGCGAACCGGCAGTCATCGTCGCAGCCATTGCACAGCCTCCGTTTGGAGTGCGAATACGCCGAAGAAGATCCGGCGAACCTGGTCCTCGACCTCTTCGACTGGCCGAGCGAGCCACGTCATCAACTCATCGCGGTTCCCCGCCCGCTCGAAGTTTGCATTCACGCGGAGGACACGGTCTTGATCTTCACGGCTCAGATTTACGGAGATCTTCCCCGCCTGCCAGTCCGCGACCCAGGTAACGTCCCGGCGGAAGATTGGATAACCAGCACCCTCGAACTCGCGGTCCCAACGGAGCTGTGTGGCCTTGATCAGCGGGCCGAGGTGTTCATCCTCCCCGGCGCCCTGTGCCCGGATATTGAGCCCGGCCGCCATGACGGGAGTCTCGGGCAGGCTTTCCATGCCCCTGCGAGCGACCCGCATCGCCCGCTCCAGGCTCGGGAAGTTGTTCTCTCTCGCCTCCACCATCAATCGCCCGCCCTCGACGATGACGGTCAGGTCGCGGTGCGAAACGCGGAACGGCCCGATGGCGTCCATCGGCACTTCGATTCCGATCTCCGTTTCGGACGGCACCTGAAACAGGCGGGAGGCAATGCCTTGCGGCGTCAGGATCGCGCGGTTCCAGTGGCCCAGCACCACCACGTTCCAGTCATACGGTTCCAGCGGCATGACGACCTCCTCACCCGCTCTCGTCTTCAAACCGTGATTCTACGGCAGCGGGATGGGAGAAACAACGCGGGTAGATGGAGCAGTTTGCCTGGACGGACGACGTGACGCAGATCCTGGGCCTGACCTCCATCGGTCGGGCAACGGTCGAAGCACTGCCACTCAATCGCGAGCGCCTGGTCAATTTGCGCCGCGTCCTGGTGAGGGAAAGCGGAGGTGTCAGAAACCGTTTTCTTGCCTGGAAACGGTTCCTGACACCTTGGCTTTGCCGCGCTGAGCGCATTGGCGGACGCCGACGAAAAAGTACGTAAGATTCTCGTCCCCGCGTTGAAGGACCCGCTACCGGCTCGCCGCGCTCGCGGCATGTTTGCTGGGCCGTCTGGGGAATGCGAATGAGATAATTGCGGTCAAGAAATTGCTGAGTCACCAGACCTAATGCTTCCCCAACATCACTTTTTGGTGACAGGAACTGTGCCTTTCGTTCCATCAGACTGAGTCACCTTTACTGTCAGCCCCTCCTTTAGTGCTTGGTTGATGAGTTTCTGTTGCTCCTCCGTCAACGTGATTGTGACCTCCGCAGTCCCGCCACCAGGAACGGCCATCGTAATTTTCAAGGCAGTTCCGGCACTGACCAATAAGGTGCCAATAATCTTGCCTGCCGCATGTGGGATTCTAAGTATAACGGTGCCAATCGTAATCATGGCGTCACCGGCAGCATTACCCAACTCCTTTTGCTCGCAACCGAGGAGCACACTACTGCAAACGCCCAGTGCTCCTAATTCCAGAACCTGTCGTCGCGTGAGTCGTGAATTGTGCATAAGCTCCTCGCTACTCGTAAGCATGCAACATTTCCCGTGCTTGATATGAGCCGATGGGTAGTTGCCGAAGGCAGCCACACGCGGCCTAGAACATTTAGAGTTGCTAGAGGCTCTAAAAGAATGAAGTAACGCCCGCCGTTTTAGCCCGAACGCCCCATTATTTTGGGGCCTCTAAGCCATCTTTCATTTCTCATTTCTCAGAATCCTTAAACTCGGTCATGATTCTTGCCATTGCATTCTTTTGAAGCTCAAACAAATTGTTAACGGTTTGGACGATTAACTCTGGGGGCCAATCGGCTTCCTGCGCCTGCCGCAATTTGTCGGCGGTCGAGTCGGCTAGTTCCAGCAGAAGGTTCGATCGACTGTTATGGTTAGCCATTTCTAATTGATTGAGCATCTCGACATATTCGGCATTAAGCTGTTGCAGGTACTGCTTGCCGAGGACCGCGACACGAGTTTTCTCTATCTTGACAACCTCTTCCAACTGAATTTTCACTATATCAAGCCTGGCGTTATACCGAACCTCAAGTTCTTGTAGTGCCGCCTTTCGAGTAAGCGTGTTCGACTTCCAGCGTGCAATGATACCTCCCGGTTGCGCCTCCCCGGGCAAGTTTCCCGAAAGGGTCGCTGGGACGGGAAGCTGCGAGACGGTTTCTGCCGGCACAAGTGCACCGGATTTAGCAGACCCTTGTGCCCTCTTGGACCCTTGTCCGGCTTGGGCATTTCGAGCTGCCTCTGTTCGACTCCAATCAGTCTTGTCGTTGCTCATGGTCTTCCTCGAAGCACGCGTTTCCTAAGGACACATGGTTTCAACGCCTGGCTTGATAGGACTATCTGTGTCCTATCGAGAGCCGATACTCTGCGTCTGCGATCCGCATTTCCCTGTCCATCCTCTCAATTACGTCGTTGATTAATTTAGTCACGCGAGCACGTTCGGAGGCGAGTTTGGTTCGCCGTCGATTGATCTTGGCTTTTTGGACAACTAAGTTCCGAAGACGGCGCTTTGCCTCGGCTCTGGCATTCTCATACTCATCTGCCAATGCTAACAGTTCGTGGCTTTTTCGGTTAAAATGATTAGCGATCAGGTAGAGGTAGCACGACCTGAGGAGTAATAGAATAGACACCATGCCCAGGCAGGCACCTGTCACAATGCCGTAGGGAAAGGACTGCCTGAAGATGCCCAATCTAACAAGCCGCAAAATAAGGATTACTAAGCTAATAATGCAAGGAGAAAGGCAAAGTGCGAAGAAGCAGTAGATATTACCATAGATTACGCAGCGGCGGTAGTGGTCAAAGACAGGGCCTTTAGCCAGCTCCTCAATTTTGGCACGCGTGATCCGAATAGGGGACCCATCGGGTTCCCGGAACAAGTCAGCGACAAGTGCTTTGGCATTGGGAATCACGAAGGCCCCCTCGCCGCGTGCGCTTTGGCTGCCGTTACAGCCTCGCTCGGGGGAAGCGGCTTCGATTCGCGCTTGATCGCTTTCGCTAGGTCGCCGGTGATGACCATGAAGTCTCGACCGCGGTTCACCCTATCCTGGAGCGAGGGTGTGTGGCTGTTGATCATCCAGCGGACGGTCGCCCAGCCGCGGATTGCGCAGAGGAACTGCGACTTGCCTACCACGCAAGGCGGCGACTGATAGGGTGCACACAGGGACTTGAGGCGTTGGCTGTCGTACATCGACGTTGCACCGGGCAAGATTCATGGGAATCGATGCGATCTCCAACCCTAGCACTCTACCCTACAGCGCGTCAGTTGGCCAGGCGCTAGGTGCAAATCGGTAAGAAAAACGCGCAGGAGAGAAAAGGGAGAGAAAACGGGACGCAGCTGAATGGCATTAACTTAAGGCGAGCGGGGCGTGTAAACGCCCCGGTTGAGAGTCCAAAACCCGGGCGTTTTCACGCCCCGCTCGCCTTAAGTTAATTGCATTCGGGACGCAGCGGGGACGCGGACATATTTCAGGACAACTCGCGGTTGCTCTTTCTTGGCCGTCCTCGGCGGTTCAGGGTGTGTTGCAATCCTAGCCGCACCGCGATGTGCTACTGCCATCCTTCGCTACCGTACGGTGCCCCCCGCGTCACGGCTTGCCGCAGCCTCACCAACTCCGCCTGCGGGTTGCGCCGGTGCCGCTAGCCCAGATTGGACCAGCGCCAGTCCTCGGCGCGGCCAACCAGTCCCGCCCGTAGAGGAGTCCGCTCGACATAGCGCGCGACGGTCAGAAAATGCTCGTCTTCCTGGATGCGAGCGGCCACGTTCGTTCTTCTTCGCTCAATTGAAGAGGCGAGACAATCTCTCCCACATTTCGGCAGCGGAGGGAGTGGAAGCGGACCTGTAGTTCGTAACCACCAGTCATCAGGATCGAGTGGGTGAAAAAGTTGAGTTCCTCCTTCAGGTCAAACTCATCGTAGAGCACCCACAACGCCTCGGGGGCGCCTTGGGCGACCTGAGGGTGCCTCCGGAATGATATTCCACCCGTCGGCCCGCCGACCGGATGATAGTTCAACTCCAGAAGCTCGCCCGGCTGGCTTGACGCGCCTTCCAGTCGCAAGAGAAGGGAGAAGTTGGCCTTCCTCTTACCGAACGAAACTCCAATCACTTTTGCATCGTGCAGGGAAGCACGCGCGAAGAGGCGGCGGGCACCAACCGGGAGGCTCGCACGGATGGCCTTGAACCGAAGCCGGTAGGCGGCGCGAGCTTGATCCCACTCCTGAGATGCCGCTTCAGCAACATCGTCATCGAGCGACCGACAGCGGGCGAGCAGCTCTGGCGTGAAAAACTTCATGACTTCCTCTTCCTTGCGTGCCTGGGCGGCGCCTCGAAGAAAGCGTGGATGTCTTCCACTACCCTGCTCATTTTACCGCGATTCCTATCGAAAGCGTAGCACACAAGCACCGTCTTCTGGTCTCCACGTCCTCCGTCAACCACCTCAGGTGCGGCTTTCGCCCTCGCCGTCTTGGCGGGAAGCCGCGACGACGGGTAGAATGCACTGGACACCCGGAGACATTTCCATGCCGCTGCCCGATCATTTCCACCCACCGCTGAGCGACACGCGGAAGTGGGAGGGATTTCACAGCCACTGGACCACGTCGCTCGCCGCGCAGCTTAACGCCGGTCTGCTCCCGCCTCGCCGTTTTGCTGAACCGCAGGTGTCGCACGGCCGCATCGAAGTGGACGTTGCCACGGACCGCCCCACCAACGGGGCCGCGTCCGGTCCTGCCTCTGCCGTGGCGGGCGGTGTCACAACGCCTGGCCGCACTGGTGGGCGGGCGCGTCGAGAATCACGCAGGAGCGTAGCATGGCGAAACAAGAATTCCTCGGCAAGTTGCGTATCGCGCGCAATCTGTTCGCCCACCCTCTGGTTCAAACGGACGGCTCCAACATCGATCCCCATGCGCTTGAGCAAATGATCGCGCGGGCGGCGATCTGGCTGACGCCGAAGTCGGTCGCGGGCTTTAACGCGGACGACTTCCCGGAGCTTGGCACCAACCGGCAGAACGAGCTAAAGGCTGCCGTCGGCGAATTCCTGGATGTGGCGCGTCAGATACCACCCGATGCGCCGGCCACGACGGAGCAACTCGATACCGCCAAGGCAGCCTTTGCGAAAATCTTATCGATCCTGCAGTCGCACCTCCCGACGCCGCGGGAAGGGAGCAAGGTGGAGGAGGCCGTCAAGACGGTGAAATTCCCGCCCTGGCTCGTGAATTGGGACTACGAGTTCGGGAGCAACGCGGACGGGGATCCATCGGTCTGGGTGACGCTCTTCGCCGACGAGCAGAGTGCGCCGCGCAAGGAATTCGGCCGGGTGGCAAGGGATTTGAACGGCGAGATCCACAACGCTCTGTCCGCGTTTGGAATCGACCGGTGGCCGTACATCCGGATGCGCACGGTAAAGGAACACAAGACCGCGTGAGCCCGCCCGGCGATGCCGTTACACAACGACTTATTAGCTCTGGCAAGGCATCTCGTGGATCGGAATCCGGCTGCGCCCGTCGAGGCGGACCTCCGGCGCGGCATATCCACCGCGTACTACGCCCTCTTTCACCTATTGATCCATGAAGCCACGACTCAGGTTGTGGCAATCGCCACGTTGCGCCCTCGAATCGCACGCGCCTTCGACCACAAGGTCATGAGAAACGTCTGCCAGGATTACAGGAAGCTGATCCCAGACGCCACGGGACAGCTGCTCACCCCCGCCGGGGAAATTGTGCCGCGCGGGCTCCAGGATGTCGCGTCGGAATTCGTCGCACTTCAGGAAGCCAGGCACCAGGCAGATTACAATGCCGGAGTTGCAGTCGCGCACGTGGAAGCCGACACCGATGTCATGCGGGCCGAAGTTGCATTTATTGACTGGCAAGCGGTGCGGACCGACCCCGCAGCCGCCACCTTCCTCGCGGAACTGCTTTGTCGAGGTATCCCCAAGCGGTAGAGTCAACCTGCCTTCTCGCCCGCGGCCCGCAAACGCATGGCCGCTTCCATTCGCGCCGCCGTTATCAATGCTTGGGCCGCAATAAACCCTTGCGGGCGATCGCCTCGGCCTCGGTCAGATGGCACTTTCCTTCGCCATCTTGGCGGGAAGCCGCGACGACGGGTAGAATGCACCCGGCTCCCACGGCACCCGGAGACATCTCGATGCCGCTGCTCGATCATTTCCACCCACCGCTGAGCGACACGCGGAAGTGGGAGGGATTTCACAGCCACTGGACCACCTCGCTCGCCGCGCAGCTCAACGCCGGTCTGCTCCCGCCCCGACATTTTGCCGAGCCGCAGGTCTCGCACGGGCGCATTGAAGTGGACGTTGCGACGGACCGACTTCCCACCAACGGGGCCGCGACTGGCCCGACCTCTGCCGCGTCGGGCGGCGTGGCAACGCTGGCCGCACCAGTCTGGTCGCCGCCGGCCCCTTCTCTGGAAATGGACGCGGTGTTTGCCGCGGAGTTCACGGTGCTGGTCATTAACACCGATGCGGGGCCGACGCTCGTGGGGGCCATCGAACTCGTCAGCCCCAGTAATAAAGCACGCCCCGCCGCGCGCCGGGCCTTCGCCATGAAGTGCCTGAACTATCTCAACGCCGGCATCGGCCTGATGGTCGTGGACGTCGTGACGGAGCGCTGCGGCAACCTGCACGACGAGATGGTTGGACTGATCGTCGGCAACGCCCCTCGGTTCCCCGGCGCGCCATCGACTTATGCCAGCGCCTACCGGCCCTTCCGGCGGGGCGACGAGGACAAAGTCAGCGTCTGGCCGGTGACCCTGACCGTGGGCGACGCTCTGCCAGCGCTGCCGCTGTGGCTGCGCGACGTCGAGGGGCCGATCCGCGTCGACCTCGAAGCCGCTTATACCGAGGCACGTCAACGCGCCGCCATCGGGTGACGGCCTCGGCGTCCTTCGCCGGATGCGGTGCCGGCAGGAATCGGGAATAGTCGGACGGCACATGCCTTCGCACCGAAGGTGCCGGGCAGGACAGCCCGGGGCCAGTTCGCGCAGCGAGCGCCGCCCCGGGTTGAATGCGTCTTCATTGAATTGCACGCTGAAAGCGTGCGGCTTCGAAACCGCGTACCACACATGCCAGGCGGTCCTGGCGTTCTGCCGCACGCTTTCAGCGTGCAACGCAAAAGGGGGGGCCGCTGACCCGGGGCGGCGCTCACTGCGTTCGCTGGCCCTGGGCTGTCCTGGCCAGCACCTTCGGTGCGAAAGCCAATGCGTGGGGCAAGGTCCAGGTCCACTTTGTTGGGCCGCGGAACTCGGTAACGGCGCCGCTGGGAGCAACTGTTTCCCAACTGTCCAAATTGATCTTGCTTCACGCTGAAGCGCTTTCGCATCGTGGATGCAGCGAGGATGCGCGCCGTTCCTATCGCGCAGCGTACTGCCGCAGTTCCTTCCTGTCGTGGAGGCTCTCCATGTCTGCCGCGCCATGCGCCGACCTGGTGCCGTCGCCTAGGTCGAAGCGCAACAGCCCGCCGTCAATTAACGGACGTAACGGTGGGAAGCGTCCGTCAACGAACGGATGAAACGGTGGGAAGCGTCCGTCAACTGACGAGAGGTCGCGGACGGATACCACCGTCACCAAACCGGCGTAACGGGTGGAAACCACCGTCAATCAACGGACGAAACGGCGGATTTGTGGCCCAAGGGAGGAGAAAGCACGGCTTCCGCGAAGTGGTTGCATCCGGAGAGGGAGGGCAGGGGATTGGAGCCACTCTATGGACGGCGAGCGGGGCAGGGCGCAAACCGGTTTCTGCATGCGTGAGCGCGGTCGTTAGCCCGACGCGCAAGCCAGGGATCAATTGTCCCTCGCTTGCGCGTCGGGCGAACGACCGTGTGGCGAACGAGCACGCTTCGATTCAACGAACCCCAGCCGTTCCGGGCGCTTGACACGCGCGCGCTGTCGTGTTACGCCAAATGCTCGTTCATCCATGGACTTCCATCCCCGCAGGAGACGCATCATGAATCGCCGTGAGTTCCTCCAAGCCGGCGCTGCCGTGGCGTTCGGCCTTGGCGCATTGCCCGCCCTCGCCGCCGACGACAAGAAGGACGATCCCTTCGGCGGCTTCGCGCTGGGCGTGCAGAGCTACACGTTCCGCAAGTTCAACCTGGAGCAGGCCCTCAAGCGCATGAAGGAGTGCGGCGTCTCCTACGGCGAGTTTTACAACGGCAAGCAGCAGATCCCGCGCGACGCCTCGGCCGAGCAGCTCGCGACCATGCTGAAGCTTTGCAAGGAATACGGCATCACGCCCAACGCGTATGGCGTCGAGGCCTTTTCCAAGAACCACGACAATAACAAGAAGGTCTTCGACTTCGCCAAGTCGATCAGCGTCAAGAGCATCAGCGCCGATCCGACGGTGGATGCGTTCGACAGCCTCGACAAACTGTGCGAGGAGTACAAGATTGCCATCGCGATTCATCCGCACGGGCCGGGCTCGCGCTGGACGGATGCCGAGCAGATCATGAAGGCGGTGAAGGACCATAACCCGCTGATCGGCACTTGCCTGGACACCGGCCACCTGATCCGCATGGCGCAGGTCGGCAAGAAGCTCGACGTCGCCGAGCAGGTGAAGATCATGGGCGCGCGGAATTTCGGCTTGCACCTGAAGGACCACGACAACAAGCGCAAGGTCGACGTCATCTACGGCAAGGACGGCGGCGTGCTCGACATCGTCAGCATCCTCAAGGCGCTGCGCGAGGTGAAGTTCACCGGCTCCATCTCGATCGAGTACGAGGCCAAGGAGGACGAGCCGACGGAGGACGTGAAGGCGTGCGTGACGATCTTCAAGGAGTCGGTCAAGAAGCTGGGGTAGGACGGGTGCAAACCCGTTTCTGCGCGACCAAGGAAGATCGCCAAATGATCTCGTCGTTCGTCGACTCGAAGCACCGCGTTCGGTCGACACGCGGTCGTTCGCCCGACGCGCAAGCGAGGGACAATTGATCCCTCGCTTGCGCGTCGGGCTAACGACGGCGCTCAAGCCTACCAGTCTGAGAAAGGCTGGAGTATACTGCGGGATAGTCCGGCAACCATCAGCACGAGCGGGACGCGCGCATGAGCACCCCCACCATCTCGAAGGTCGTGTATCCCGAGAGCGACGGCAAGCCCATGGCCGACAACACGCTGCAGTTCCAGTGGATCGTCACGATCAAGGAGAACCTGGCGTTGCAGTACCAGGGCCAGCGTGTGTTTGTCGCCGGCGATCTGCTCTGGTATCCCGTGGAAGGGGAGCCGACCATCTGCCAGGCGCCGGATGCGCTTGTCGCTTTCGACCGTCCGCCGGGGCACCGCGGCTCCTACCGCCAGTGGGAAGAGGAGGGGATTGCGCCGCAAGTGGTCTTCGAAATTGTCTCGCCGAGCAATCGGCTCAACGACGCCATCCGCAAGTTCCGCTTCTACGAGCGCTACAAGGTCGAAGAGTACTATGTGTACGATCCCGACCGGTTGACGCTCGATGGCTGGTTGCGCCGCGGCGATGAGCTGGTCGAGATTCCGAACATGTCCGGCTGGGTGAGCCCGCGGCTGGGCATCCGATTCGAATTGGGAGAGCAGGGGTTGCAATTGTTTCATCCCGATGGCAGTCCGTTTCTGACGTTCCCCGAGCTCGATCAGCAACGGCGCGAGGCGCAGCAACAAGCCGTCGAGGCGCGATTGAGCGCGGAAACGGCGTTGCGCCGAGCCGAGGAGGCAGAGCAACGCAACGAGCGTCTGGCAGCGCAACTGCGTGGTCTGGGCATCCAGCCGGAACTTTGAAAATCGAGATGACCAGCGCCCACGTCAATGAACGGTCCCAGGCGCCCGGCTCCACGTCGCTGAGCCTGCTGGAGCGCGTGCAGGCCCAGGACAAGGACGCCTGGAACCAACTTGTTCACCTCTACGGGCCGCTGGTCTACCAGTGGTGTCGCCGCTGGCAGCTCCAGGCCGAGGATGCGGCCGATGTCTTGCAAGACGTCTTCCAGGCGGTGGCGGCGCGGATTCGTTCGTTCCGCCGCGACCGCCCGGGCGACTCGTTCCGCGGCTGGCTCTGGAGCATCACCCGCCACAAGATCGGCGATCATTTCCGCAAGAAAAGCCAGGAACCCCAGGCCACCGGCGGCAGCGATGCCCTCGAACGGCTTTGCGATCTGCCCGATCAGCCGCCGCCCGAGGCCGATGACGACCCGGCAGGGCAGGGGATGGTTCACCGCGCGGTCGACCTGATCCGGCCGGAGTTCGAGGAGCGCACCTGGCGTGCGTTCTGGCGGGTGGCCCTGGAGGGGCACGCCACCAAGGACGTGGCCGCGGACCTGGGAGTCACGCCGGATGCAGTTCGCATGGCCAAGTCGCGCGTCCTGCGGCGGTTGCGGCAGGTGCTCGACGAGCAGTAATTCTAGAACGCGTGAGTGTCTGTAGCCGCAGGCTTCAGCCTGCGGAGGGAGTCTGCCGCCGCTGTGACGCTACTCCGCAGGCTGAAGCCCAATACCGTTCAATTAGGAGCAAGTGTTCAGTAACTGCCGGCCATGAAATAAGGACTT
>JAIEMG010000115.1 GCA_019752375.1 Gemmataceae bacterium
GAGTTCCACGCGGCCACCACGGCCGAGTTCTTGTCGTTCAATGGCCCGGTATTCGGGACCGAGACATTCTCCATCCGAACGCGAAACTCGTAGGTGCGGAACTCGGTGTGATCGATGACGATCGGCTCGCCGACGATTTTCAGCTCGACGCCGTGAAAGTTCGTGGAGCCAAAGGCAACCGTCAAGGAGGGCAAACGGGAGGCGTCGGCCTCCTCAGCCGGCTCGACACGCGCGGCACGGACCTTGATTCGCGTCTCGCCCTTGCGGAACGCCTGATGGAACCCGAAAGCGTAACAGCGCTCCGGCATCTGAACCGCCGCTTCGCCAAAACGCCGAATCGCGGACGGGGCCAGCGCCGCGTCCCAGATCCTGGCTTTGTCCTTGTCCGCGTCCTTGTTGGGCGCCGACATGTTCCAGATGCGGAACGCCTTACCCTTCTTGGTGTCGTATTCGAAGGATTCGCCGGGCTGGCCTTCCGGCTTGGCCAGCGGCGTCACTGCGAAGTTGGCGTACTTTTCACCGACCGAGAGTCGATAGCGATGCACCGTCGGCGCCGGGCCAGAGATGATGGCCTCGGCAAGCGCTTCGTCGGCGATCTGGAGATAGGTCTCGTACTGCAGCGGGGACATCCGGAGTGCGTCGCCGTCGTTGCGGAAGCCGTCCTTCGACCGGCCGTCTTCCGGTAGCCGGCTGCCGAATTCGATCGGCAGCCCAAGCAGGTCTTGCATCGTTCGTTCGTACTCGCGGCGAGTCAACCGTCGGAAGTGCGTGGCCTGGTTCTTCACAAGGGCAGCCCGTCGGCGCTCTTGATCGATCCAGGCTGTCATCAACTCCCGATCTTCTTTCTTGAGGGCGGGTTCCGTCGCGGGAGGCATGTCGCCGAAGTTGAGCCGATCGACCACGTCGCGCCAGTGGTCGCCATCCTTGCCCTTGATGAAGTCGGCATCGAGCTTGTCGATCCGCAACTTCCCCTTGGCTTTGTCCGCGCCGTGACAACCGTGACAATGCTTCTGAAAGAGCGGGGCCACGCGCTCGTAGCGAAGCATCTCGTCCGCACGAGGTGGCGTCGGTTCGACGGCCGGGACCATGGCGACAACCGCGAACATTAATCCCGGTACCAATGAGCGCGCTGGGATCATGGTAAGAGATCTCGAATTCGCGTCGTCGGGTAAAGTTCGACGGACGCCGTGGTGGCGGGTAACAAGGCAGGACTGCATGGATCATTACATGGCACGCGGCGGCGAAAAGCAATTGGAAATTCGGAAGCCCGGTTGACGGAATCTCTATCCCTTCGCGCTGAACGGAATTCCGTGTCGGGTTGCTCGGTGGGTCACCGCGCGTTTGATCTTCACTCCCGCGCGCTGCAACGATACAACCCCAGTAAGACCCCGCGCGGTCGCGGTTCGCTCATCGGAGTAAGCAAGTGAGAGACGAATTGCTCCGGCCACGAGTTTCCGAGTCGTCGGATCCATCGGCGGCCGCTGACGTGGCGGCTCTCATGGCTCTGGACGCAAAGATTAACGCAATTTTGCCGCCGCGATATCAACACTGCTACGACGGCGTGAATCCAGTGTCGATGGGTTCGGCCGGGCTCAAGTACGGTGCCGACGGCAAAGTTGCATGGGACGAAGTTTGGACCAGCTTCTGCGACCTGGCCCTGGCCGGCGGACCGCCGCATCGGGGGAAACTGCTGGTACCGGCGCCCCCCGAGGAAATCACAGCGGAGCCGGAGAAATACCAGCAAGTCGTTGAGGAGATCGGCCGCGGCATCTGGATGGTGACCGGCCTGCACGTCTTGCCTCGCTTCGCACCCGGCTGGATCGGCGTCGTCTGTCGCGGCACGGCCATGGCGCCGTGGTTGGTCCGCGCCATCGTTGTCGAGAACATCCTTGCCCGCCAGGACCGGCACCTGCTCCTCGTGCCCGCAGGCCCGCGTTATCACCTCGCCAAGGAAATCAAGAACGTTGTGACGGCCGTTGCCAAGACGTGCCATTACTGGAACGATCATTTGCCCGAGCATCAGCAACAGGCGATTGCGGACTTGCTCGGCCCCATGAACGGCGCGACATCCGGCGGACCGGCCACAACCGCGGAAGTGAGCGCTGCGCCTGATCGCTACCGCATTGTCGTCGCCGGGATCGAGCAAGGCATCCGACAGGCGACCGGACTTAGCACCGTGCCAAGTTTTGAAGTGGGCTGGGTGGGAGTTCCATGCACCGATGCGGAAATGGCGATCTGGCTCATGCGCGCGGTCATCGCGCACGGAATCGTAGCACGACGAGAAGCGGGCGTCCTTTACCTGCCGGCGAGCCCGCGGCATGGCGAAGCGGAGATCGAAGCGGTCGTTCGTGCACTGTCAGGCGCCCATCGCTTGTGGGGGATGCGTTGCGCGGCGAAGCAACATGGCGCGGCAGCGAAATCCACCCCGCGCTGACTCGAAGCGGCTTTGCTCGCGGTATCCTGTCCACATCTTTCCCATCGTGTATAACCAACTCGAACGAACATCCCACCTTACGGACCCAATCCGATGCAAGCGCGCCAGGCCGTCATCCTCAAGCCATTCGAGACCGGCGTCCGCGAAGTCGAACTGCCCCCACCCGCCGCCAACCAAATCCTCGTCGCGACCGAGGCCAGCGCGGTCAGCGCCGGCACCGAGCTGGCGGTGTATACGGGCACGCATCAATGGCTGCTCGATCCGAACTTGCCCGACTGGAAGTTTCCATTCCGGCCTGGCTACAGCGCCGCCGGCACGGTGGTTGCGGTTGGTTCCGACATCAAGGACTGGAAACCGGGTGACCGCGTTAGCTATCCGGGCAATCACGCATCAGCTGAGTTGCTGACCATCGGCCACGAGCGCGGCCGGCTCTGGAAACTGCCGCCGAACCTGAGTGCCGAGCAAGCGGCCTGGGCGTGCATCGCACGCTACGGCATGGGCGCATCGATCCGGGCGGGACTGACACTGGGCCGCAGCGCTGCGGTGCTGGGCTTGGGGATCATTGGGCAATTCGCGCTGCGGTGCTTGCAGGCCGCCGGCGCGTTTCCCGTGGTCGGCATCGATAGCGTGGCCATGCGCCGCGAGGCGGCGAAGGCGGCGGGCGCGGATTTCGTCATTGATCCGACGGCCGGTGACGTGCGCGAACAGCTAGCGAGGTGCCTGAACGCGCGCGGTGCGGAGATCGTGGCAGACGCCACGGGCATCCCTGATGCAATTCCGACCGCGATGTCGCTGGCGTGCGATGCCGGGCAAGTCGTGGTCGTTGGCAGTCCGCGCGGCAAGGCCAAGGACGTGAACTTCTACGATGACCTGCATCGCCGTTACATCGAGGTCACAGGCGCGCACGGCAACATGCTTTTCGAGTCGGCCCATACCCGTCTGGCAGGTGCCTGGGATATCTCCAAGGCGCAGAACTGGCTGCTGGCGTCGCTCGCATCGGGCCGCCTCAGCCTGGCGAAGCTGGTGACGCACCCGATCGCGCCGACGGAACTGGGCGCTGCCTACGAGGGGCTCCTGAAGAAGAAGGACGAGTATCTGGGCGTGCTGGTACGCTGGAAATAAGGATGCTCATCGGAAAGAAATGGCGAAGCACCCACGTCCTCGTTACTGGGCTCTGCCCAGTAAGGAGCCGCGTAACAATAAGTTGAACAATTGCACGTAGGACGGATTTCCAATCCGTCCAGAGAAAACCGGACGGATTGGAAATCCGTCCTACAGGAATTGCACAAGTGATTCTTGCGCGGATCCTAACGCACTGCCAGTGAGGCTCTGCCTCGCGGCGGGGCGTGGGCATGGGATGCGAATACTGTCACTGGTCCGTTCGGCAGGCAGAGCCTGCGGTGCAGTGCGTTACTGGGCAGAGCCCAGTAACGAGGGTGGTGTTCACCGCGCGAATCGTAAACGCCGCGGTTGTTCCAGTTCCTCGAAATCCCGGCAGCGCATGCGGACTGCTTCGGCCCGGGTGTTTACTTCCAGCACGATCGGATCGTCGGGCCGCAGTGATTCGTCGATGATCGTTGGCAGTCCGTACTCCTTGCCGAACGGCGCCACCACGCCCCACTCGCAGTCGCGAAAGACGTCCGCCACTTCAGCGGTGGTTGCCAGTCGCACGGGTCCTTCGAACGCTGCTTCCAACTTGATCGTGTCGACGTGGCGCGTTGCCGGCAGCACCGCCAGCACAAAGCCGGCCGGTGCGCGCAGCAGAACACACTTCGCGACCTGAGCGCCGGGCAGGTGCAGGTACTTGGCCCGCTTCGTCGCCGTGTACGCGGGCGGATGGATCATTGTCTCGAAAGGCACATGGCAATCGGATAAGATGGCAGGCACGCGCATACGTCTCTCCCGCTGGTTCCGTTGGCTGACGGATCGAGTATAGAAAAAGCCTGCCTGCAGACTCATGACCAGTTTGCCCATTTTCACCTGGGCGCAGCCAAGCGCAGCTGCTTGGTAACGGACGTAGCGTTTATTCGATCAGTGGAGTGATCCCGCGCGGCGCTCTACAATAGTCCCATGTTCCTCGACGACGAAATTGAAGTGTTGAATCCGGACCTGCCGCGCGGCGGCTTTCGGTCCGTGTTGTTCGATTTTGACGGCACCCTATCGCTAATTCGCGAGGGCTGGCCGGAAATCATGATACCGATGATGGTCGACGTCCTGCGCCAAACCAGGACGAAGGAGACGGATGCGGAATTGACGGCAGCGGTGGATGACTTCGTCATGCGCCTCAACGGCCGGCAAACGATTTACCAGATGATCCAGCTTGCCGAGGAGGTCCGTCGTCGCGGGAGCGTGCCGCTGGAACCGCTGGCTTACAAGCACCGCTATCACGACTTGCTGATGGAACGCATCCGTGGGCGCCTGGCCGATCTGGAATCGGGCGTGGCCAAACCGGAAGATTGGACGGTGCCAGGCAGTCGCGCGCTCCTCGCCGCGCTGAAGGAACGTGGCGTGGCCCTCTACCTCGCTAGTGGCACTGATCTTCGCTACGTCTTGCACGAGGCCGAGCTGCTGGGGCTGACGCCGTATTTTGGGGAGCACATCCACGGAGCAATGGACGAGTACAAGAACTTCTCCAAGCAAATGGTGGTCGAGCAGATCATCGCCAGTCAGCGGTTGCACGGTCGGGAACTGCTTGGCTTTGGCGACGGATTCGTCGAAATTGAAGAGGTGAAGAAGGCTGGCGGCGTGGCGATTGCCGTCGCCAGCGACGAAGCGAAGCGTCAGGGCGTCAACGCCTGGAAGCGCAATCGCCTGATTCAGGCCGGCGCCGACGTCGTCATTCCCGAGTACCGACGGCACCAGCGATTGCTGGAGTACCTTTTCGAGCCTTCGCCGTGAACAAGCGCCACGGTCCCCGGCGGCCACGCGGCGAACGGCCCCAGCCGGAGGGGCCGAAATTCACCGTTCGTTTCTCGGACCCATCCATCCTTGTCGTCGAAAAGCCGCCCGGACTGACGACCATGCGTCACCCGCACGAGGCCGCCGAGTTCGGCTCGCGCGCTCGCCGCTTTCTGCCGCCGACGCTTTCCGATCTGCTGGCCCCACGGTTTGGCCGGTTGCTGGCCGTGCACCGCATCGACAAGGACACTACCGGCCTGGTCGTCTTTGCACGCGACCATGCCGCTTCCCAGCACCTCGGGCAGCAGTTTCGAGTCCACTCGGTGGATCGCCGCTACTTCGCCGTGGTGCGCGGCAAGGCAAAGGCGGGGCGAATCGAGTCGTACCTGGTGCGCGATCGCGGCGACGGCCGCCGCGGCAGCGGCAAGGAAACGAGGGCCGGAGAACGAGCCGTCACGCATGTAAGTGTGGTCGAGGACCTGGGCAATTTTACGCTTGTCGAGTGTCGTCTGGAGACGGGCCGGACGCACCAGGTGCGCATTCACCTTGGAGAAGCAGGCACGCCGATCTGCGGCGAGCGCGTCTACGATCGGCCTGTTCACGGCGCGCCATTGCCGGACGGCAGCGGAGCGCCGCGCGTCGCTTTGCATGCGGCACGATTGGGGCTGACCCATCCGAGAACGGGGGAACGGTTGACGTGGGAGTCACCGCTGCCCGAAGATATGCTGGCACTGCTGCGCCGCCTGCGGAAGCTCATTCCTTGAGCTTGATCTCGCAGTCCGTCAGGTGGAGGACGATGTCGATCGCATCGCCCTGATGCATGGCGCTGGCAGTCTTGACGGTGCCAGAAATGAGCAGCCGGCTTTTGTCGTTAAGCTTGGCGTATTGTTCCTTCGACAGTTCCTTGCCCGAGCGAACCAGGAAGACGCCGTCGGGACCAGACTCGATCTCTTCATTCTTGCTGTTCCGCAGCTTGAGCTGGTAGCCGACGGGAACACGGGCGCCAAGGTCGATCAGGCCCGACAGGACGGACGCGGTGTCCCCCTCGATCTTCTTGACCGGCAACTCCCACACCACCTTCTTGCCGCGCGCGGTTGGGGAGTAGTCTTTCATTTCGTCGCCGCTCGCAAGCTTTTCCTTCTCCTTGATCAAGTCGTTCAGCAGCAGCGTCTTGGTGTCGTGCATGGACAGCGCCCCATCGCCGCTCTTGGTCGAGAGGTCTGGCACGCTGACGACAGCAGGACCTTTGGAACACCCGGCGAGGATGAGAACGAACAAGCCGAGTGAGGCGATGGAAAAACGGGTCATCGAAGGCTCCGTCAAGGAGGTCCGGGGGCGTGGAATCACGCAACGGATCGGTGGATTCGCGGCCCGCCGGCTTATGTTAGCGGCGCAGCACGAACCAGGCCACGCCAAAGAGGATGACGCCGACGACGCCGAGAGCGGTGATGATGGCCATGCGCATCCGGCGCTGCTGCTCGGCCTGGACCGCTCGCTGCATCCGCATGGAAGGCAAGCCGCTAAATGAAAGGGGGGCGTTGCCGAAGTTCATCGGCAACTGACCGATGGCGCACTCATCATCGTCGCCTGGGCCGCCCGCTGGCTGGGTCGATGTCCAGGCGCTGCTGCCCGAGGCGGTGGAGGGCGGAGGCCCGCCCGCTGGGATGGCGACGGGAATCGCCGTGGGAACCACTGGGGCCTGGACTGCAAAGGGTGCCAGCGTTGCCGAAAGTTCGGCAGGCGTCTGAAAACGCTGCCGAGGGTCCTTGGCGAGGAGCCTCCGCAGGATGGCTGCGACCGGCGGCGAGATGTCCGGTCGCAGTTGTTCCGGTGCGGGCGGCATCTCGGTGCTGTGACGCACGAGCTTCTCCAGGGTCGTGCCGCCGGGGAACGGAACTCGGCCCGTCAGGATGAAGTAGAAGGTGCAGCCGAGGCTATAGAGATCGGCGCGAATATCGACGTTGTGCAGGTTGCGAGCCTGCTCGGGCGACAGGTAGTCGGGGGTGCCAAGCACCGTGTTCTCCGCCGCCATGATCGAATCGCCGCCGGGTTCGCCATTGGGACCCATCGAGTGCAATCGGGCCAGCCCAAAGTCGAGGATCTTGATGGTCGGCGACGCTCCGGGCGCGTTGCCCATCGGGCGCTGCGCGAGGAGGTTAGCCGGTTTGATGTCGCGGTGCACCATTCCCAGTTCGTGGGCGTATTGCAGGCCGTTGGCGGCCTGGCGGATGAAGTCGCACGCCTGGCCAATTGGCAGCGCGCCGCGCTGGCGAACCAGTTCGTCGAGGTTCGGGCCGTCCACGTATTCCATGACCAGGTAGCAGCGATCGCCGATCTGGTTGGCGTCGTACGCGGTAACAATGTTCGGATGAACGAGTCGGGCCGCGGCGCGGACTTCGCGCTGAAACAGCGTCTGGGCCTTGGCCGTCTTGCACAGGTGCGGGGCCAGCACCTTGATGGCAACTACCCGGCTCATCGTCTGGTGCTCGGCCTTGAACACTCGTCCCATGCCGCCGCGGCCGAGATGATCGAGGATGCGGTACTGACCGAGGTGAAAGCCACTGGTCCGACCCGAGAGGAGCAATTCTGCCTGGAAGCGGGTGAGTAACCCCTGCTCGACGAGCGTGCGTGCCAGCAAGATGCCGCGATTGGTCTCGGGCAATCGGCCGATGACTTTCGCCATCTGGTCGCCGGTGACCAATCCACTCTGGCGCAAGTTCGACAGGAAGGTCTGCCGATCCATCGTCTGGGGGGTTGACATGGCAATCGCCGGGGTCAAGCGCCGCAGCGTTCCTCCGCGGCGGATGTTTCGATCGTCATGGCACGGAATGCAGCAACCGTTGCCGAATTGCATTCCTCAGGGCGAACTCCTCTCCATACTGAGCGATCGGGAACCGAAAAGTTCACCGATGGGTGGGAAGAACCGACGACAAACTCCTCTGTGTTATCCATAGACATACGGAGCGCGCATTTCGAGCCCCTAATCTCTCTACTCTGCACTGTTTCGGTGCGAGTGTCAAATCATGCGTGGGGATAATAGTTTTGCGCTGGGAGTTGAACTTCGCCCATATCTCACGCGGAGAAATTGTCGGGATTTTCTATCGCAACCCGGCGCAATCACGATTACACTTACAACAGTTGAAGCGTTGACACGCTTTCCTCCTGCCACCTGCCGGAAAGCCTGTTCACAACCCGCCGTGAATTTCCTGCCACGCTCCACCAAAAGGGGGCCACGCCATGAAGACCGCTCATCTCCGTTCGCGCCTCGGCTTGAGGCACCAACTGTTCGGGCTCGTCGCGTTTCTTGCCCTGACCGCACCTATTGCTGCCGCGCCTTCCGAGAAGGACAAGGCGGAGGTGATCGGACAGCCGGTTTCGCTGCACGTCTTGCCCGAAACGATCGTGCTCAACGGCCCGCGCGCCACGCTGCAGATCATTGTCAGCGGCAAGTACGCAGACGGTTCGGTGCGCGACCTGACACCCTTCTGCACCCTTCAAGCAGAAGCGGCCGACCTGCTCGCGATCGATGCAGGCGGATTTTTGGTGCCCAAGAAAGAAGGCGCTAGCACATTGATCGTTACCGCCGGCGGCCAGACGGCCCGTGTGCCGGTCGCGGTCAAGGACTTTAGCAAGCCCCAGCCGGTCAGCTTCCGCAATGATTTCATCGCATCGCTGAATGTCGGCGGCTGCAACTCGGGCGCCTGTCACGGCACGCCGAGCGGCAAGGGCGGCTTCAAGCTCAGCTTACGTGGCTATGATCCCTCGGCCGACTATCTCCAGCTCACACGCGACGTGCTCGGCCGCCGGGCCGACCGCCTCGACCCAGATGCCAGCTTGATTCTTCAAAAAGCCCTGGGCATCGTCCCGCACGAGGGTGGTCAGCGCTTCAAGGCAGACACCATTCCGGCGAAGACCATTCGCAGCTGGGTCGCCGAAGGCCTGCAGGACGATCCGGCCAACCAGATCACGTTGAAGAAAATCGAAGTGCTGCCCGGTGGCCGCGTCCTCAACGCCCCGTCCAAGTGGCAGCAGCTGGCCGTTCTCGGCCACTTCTCTGACGGCAGCATCCGCGACGTGACGCGGTTGACGGTCTTCAGCAGCAGCGATGCGGGCATCGCCGACGTGGGCCCGACGGGTCTGGTGGAGTTCACCCAATCTGGCGAGGTGGCGATCCTTTGCCGTTACCTGGAAGAAATGTATCCGGTGCGGCTGACCTACCTGGAGCCGAAGAAGGACTTCAAGTGGTCCAACCCTCCCGAGAACAACTACGTCGACAAGCACGTCTTCGCCAAGCTGAAAATGCTCAGCATCCTGCCGTCGGACCTCTGCACCGATCAGGAATTCGTCCGCCGCGTATATCTCGACGTCTGCGGCGTGCTGCCGACGCCGGAGGAAGTCCGCAAGTTCCTCGACGACAAGGCGGCCGATAAGCGTGCCAAGCTGATCGACGCCTTGCTGGAACGGCCGGAATATGCCGACTTTTGGACCATGAAGTGGTCCGACGTGCTGCGTAGCAATCGCAAGACGATCCAGCTGAAAGGCATCCACGTCTACCAGCAATGGGTGCACGGCAACATCAAGAAGAACACGGGCTGGGACCAAGTGGTGCGCGACCTGGTGACATCCAGCGGCAGCACCTTCGCCAATCCGCCGGCCAACTTCTACCGGATCGCTCGCGACCCGCAAAACCTGGCCGAAACGACGGCACAGCTGTTCTTCGGCATCCGCATGCAATGCGCCAAGTGCCACAATCACCCGTTCGAACGCTGGACGCAGGACGACTACTACAGCATGGCGGCCTTCTTCGCCCGCGTTCGCCAGAAGAAGGACACGCTGGAAGTCGGCCCCACGCCACAGACGCTGGGCGCCGAAATCATCTACTCCGCACGTTCGGGCGATGGCAACATCGAAGTCACGCAACCGCGCACCAACAAGGTGATGCCCCCGAAGTTCATGGGCGGTGCGGTCCCGACCATCAAGCCCGGCCAGGACCGTCGCGAAGTACTGGCCGACTGGATGACCTCCGGCGACAACCCGTTCTTCGCCAAGTCCGTCGTCAATCGCATCTGGTTCCACCTGAACGGCCGGGGCATCGTCGACCCCGTGGACGATTTCCGCGATTCGAATCCTTCGGCCAACGACGAATTGCTCGATGCCCTGGCCAAGGACTACATCGCTCACAAGTTCGACAACAAGTACATCATCCGCACGATGCTGAACTCGCGGACCTATCAGCTGAGCGCCCAGAGCAATGACTTCAACAAGGACGACAACAAGTACTTCTCGCACGCCACGACGAAGTTGCTGTCCGCCGAGCCGCTGCTCGACGCCATCTGCTCCGCGACCGATGTTCCCGAGAAGTTCCAGGGCCTGCCCCTCGGCACCCGTGCCGTGCAGCTGCCCGACGGCGAGGTCAACCACGTCTTCCTGAAGACGTTTGGCCAGCCCGGCCGCGAGCTGGCTTGCGAGTGCGAGCGTGAAGGCGACAGCAACTTGGCCCAGGCACTCCAGCTGATCAACGGCCCCACGATCAACGAAAAAACCCGCAACGCGAACAACCGCCTCGGCAAGTTGATCGCAGCCAAGAAGACCGACAAGGAAATCCTGGACGAGCTGTATCTCGCCACACTCTCCCGCCTGCCGATGGAGGGCGAAGTGAAAGCCGCCCTGGGGCACGTCGACAAAGCCGCGAACGTCAACGGCGATCCGCAGGCCAAGCGCAAGGCCTGGGAAGACGTGCAATGGGCGCTGCTCAATGCCAAGGAGTTCTTGTTCCGGCATTGAGCCGGAAGTAAATAGTTACAAGTAAAGGCCCAGGGACTGTTCCAGTTCCTGGGCCTTCTTCGTTCCTGCCCTTCATCCAACCTTCTGCCTTTTGCCCACGCACTTCGTCTTCTCGGTAACAGACCCATCCGCTACACTTTCACCCGGTTTCCCGAATCCGGAGGATCGGACCATGTCTTCCAACAAGCCTCGGACCCTGGTGCGGCTGGAATACGCCCGGGCCGCCGAAGCCTATCTCCACAGTCTGCCCCTGGAGCATTTCATGGAAGCCACCGCCCAGGCAACCCAGCGCACGATCACTCTGGAAAGCCTGGATCTGGTTCACGCCCTTCGTCCGGATTTCCAGGTTTTCAACGAACTGCTGGTGCAATATCCCTTTGGCCGCAGCCGGGAGATTCGCCAGGTAGTTCCGGACAACATGGTCGTGGTGCACGACGAGCCCATCGACGCCGACGGCAGCTTCGACGTGCCTTTGCAGCCGGTGGGCCCGTTCTGGGTGCTGGAGTACGTGTCCAAGAACAGCCGGCGCAAGGACTACGAGGACAGTTTTCGCAAGTACGAGCGCGAGCTGAAGGTGCCGTACTACCTGCTGTTCTACCCGGACGGCCCGGAGCTGACGCTGTTTCGCCTTGTCGGCAAGAAGTATGTCAGCGTCACCGCGGACGCCGCCGGGCGGCACCCGCTCGCCGAAGTGGAACTGGCCGTCGCCTTGCACGATGGCTGGGTGCGCTTCTGGCACCAGGACCAGCTGTTGCCGTTGCCGGCCGATTTGCAAAGCCAGGTCGCGCAACTCCAGACACGGCTCGACCAGACGCAGCGACAACTCGAACAGGAGCGGGCGGAAATAGAACGGCTGCGGGCTCAACTCCGCAAGCTCGGCGTCAGCGGCGACTGACGGCCCGCAACACACGAAGGCGACAGCAACCTGGCCCAGGCACTCAGCCCGAATCCGGAGGATCGGACCATGTCTTCCAACAAGCCTCGGACCCTGGTGCGGCTGGAATACGCCCGGGCCGCCGAAGCCTATCTCCACAGTCTGCCCCTGGAGCATTTCATGGAAGCCACCGCCCAGGCAACCCAGCGCACGATCACTCTGGAAAGCCTGGATCTGGTTCACGCCCTTCGTCCGGATTTCCAGGTTTTCAACGAACTGCTGGTGCAATATCCCTTTGGCCGCAGCCGGGAGATTCGCCAGGTAGTTCCGGACAACATGGTCGTGGTGCACGACGAGCCCATCGACGCCGACGGCAGCTTCGACGTGCCTTTGCAGCCGGTGGGCCCGTTCTGGGTGCTGGAGTACGTGTCCAAGAACAGCCGGCGCAAGGACTACGAGGACAGTTTTCGCAAGTACGAGCGCGAGCTGAAGGTGCCGTACTACCTGCTGTTCTACCCGGACGGCCCGGAGCTGACGCTGTTTCGCCTTGTCGGCAAGAAGTATGTCAGCGTCACCGCGGACGCCGCCGGGCGGCACCCGCTCGCCGAAGTGGAACTGGCCGTCGCCTTGCACGATGGCTGGGTGCGCTTCTGGCACCAGGACCAGCTGTTGCCGTTGCCGGCCGATTTGCAAAGCCAGGTCGCGCAACTCCAGACACGGCTCGACCAGACGCAGCGACAACTCGAACAAGCGGCCCACCAGCTCGTGCAGTCAGCACGGGAACTGGAACAGGAACGGGCGGAAAAGGAACGATTGCTGGCTCAACTCCGCAAGCTCGGCGTCAGCGGCGACTGACGCCAGGCAGTATTGCACGGTCGCCTTCATCCAGCCTCCTTCACTTCGCTATCACGCGAATGTCTCGCCTTCTGCTTTTGACAGCGATTCACAGGCGCAGCCGACAGTGGGCATCTCTATAATCGAGGCTGGCGGAGGGTTACCTAATCCCGACTCGTCTCGCACCCATTACTGCACGCGCCATGACCAACTTCCTCTTTCACAACGGCAGCATCGTCCTCGAAGATCGAATCCTCGTTGACGGCGCCGTGGCCGTGGAGGGGCCGCTGATTCGTGGCGTCGTGCCCTACGGCCGCGCCGCGTCGGCGCACGATCTGACCGTGATTGACCTGGACGAGGGATACCTCGTGCCCGGCTTTGTCGATTTGCACGTCCACGGCGGCGACGGTGCCGACTTCATGGACGGCACCGAAGAGGCCTTTCGCACGGTTTGCCGGGCCCATGCCCGCCACGGCACCACGAGCTTGCTGCCGACCACGACCGTCGCGCGGCACGACCAGCACATGGCGTTCTTCAACGTGTGCCGAAAGCTGAAGCACGAAGGCACCGGCGGCGCACACATCCTGGGTGCCCACTTTTACGGACCGTACTTCAATCTCGCAGCCAAGGGCGCTCATCCGGGCGCGAGTTGTCGGAACCCGGAAGCGGAAGAGTACGCCCAGTACCTCGACTTCGCCGACTGCCTGTGTACCGCGACGGTTGCCCCGGAACTGCCTGGCGCCGAGGCGTTCGTCCGCGCCTGCCGAGCCAGGGGCATTCGCTGCAACGCAGGACATTCGCACGCCGCATTCGACCAGATGGAAGCGGCGGTCGAATGGGGCGTGCGGCACGTCGATCACCTCTTCTGTGCCATGTCGGACCGCGCCCGGCTGCGGTTGACCCAGACCTACCCGATGCGCGGCGGCGTTCTGGAAGCAACGCTCTATTTTCCCGCTCTGACCACCGAGGTCATCGCGGACGGCAAGCACTTGCAGCGCGAATTGCTCCTGCTGGCTCATGCGATCAAGGGTACGGATCGCCTGGCACTGGTGACCGACAGCAATCGCGCCCTCGACATGCCCGACGGCCCCTACATGATGGGACCGCTCGACGGTGGGGAACCGGTCCTCAAGGGCGACGGCGTCGGCCTGATGCCGGACGGCCAGGCCCTGGCGTCCAGTGTCAGCGGCATGGACCACATGGTGCGCACCTTTCATGCGTTGACGGGAGTATCGCTCGTTGAAACCATACGCATGGCGTCGCTGACGCCGGCGCGAATCGCCGGCTGGGAGAAGGAAATCGGCAGCATCGCGCCGGGCAAGCGGGCCGATCTGGTCGTGCTCGACGCCGATTTGCAGGTGCGACAGGTCTACGTGGCAGGAGAATTGCAGTATCCGGTCAAGGATGCCAGGGCAGGAAGGTGAATGATGAGGCGGTTTCCATTGAAGTCAACGCTGCCAGTTCACCCGTTGCCGTTCTGCCCCCCTCGCCCCTGTACTTTGGGGAGAGGGGATGGGGGTGAGGGGCTTTCACGCAGTTTGTGCGAGGTTCGCCCCCTCACCCCCATCCCCTCTCCCCAAAGTACAGGGGCGAGGGGGGCCTGTACGGTTTCGTTCGCCGCAGGGGTTACGGCGCTAGTGTGCGGGCATAAACGGCCACGAACACTTTTCGTCGCGCTCATCCTCACGCTCGCCGGCTGCAACAAGCCATCACCTGAACCGGTGTTGATCGGCCACCTGGCGCCGCGCAGCGGCGCGGACGCCGCCATCGGATTGAACACGCAAGAGGCGCTCAAACTCGCGGTCGAGGACGCCAACGCGGCCGACAACCAGGTTAATGGGCGACGCGTGATCGTCGTTCATCCCGAGACGGGGGCAGATGCCCAGGCCGTGCAGGACGTTGCCGTGCGCCTGCTCACGATCGATCGCGTCGCGGCGATCATAGGCACGGTGGACGCGTCTGCAACGGAGCGCCTCAGTCGTACCGTGCCGCAATACGCGGTACCGCTCGTCAGTACTACGTCCTTACCATCTCAGGCACTGGCGCCGAATGGCTTTTCGGTTGGGCTCAACCCCGCGGACGTGGGCCGCACACTCGCCCGCTTCGCCATTGGAGAGAAAAAGGCAAAGAAAATCATCGTGCTGAGCGAGGCACGCGATGCGGTGGCTGGCAGCTTCTTCGACGAGGCCGGCAATTTGAAGGTCGACCCCACGCGCTGGACGATTCCGGACGCGAAGGAGTTCCTGTCCCTTGCGGACAAGGTCGTTCAATCGGCCCCGGACCTGGTCTTCATCGCAACAGCGCCGAGCACCTTTCGCAGCATACGAACCGAACTCTTGAAACAGGGCCTGGACGAATCGGTGCCGATCGTCTTTGGCGGAGGCGAGGCATCGCTGACATCACTGGGGGGCGATACGGACAAGGGCTCGGCATCGCTTTATCGCGCCACCGCGGTCGTGTTCGATGCCAGCGTGCCCCGAGCGCTGGCTTTCGCCACACGTTTCGAGGAGCGAAGCAAGCGGCAGCCGGACGCGACCGCTGCACTGGCTTACGACGCGGCCAACGTCCTTTTTGATGCCATTCGCCGAGCCAAGACGTTCCACGGGCCGAAGGTGCGTGAAGAGTTGCTGCAGACGCAGAACTTCAAAAGCTTGACCAGTCCCTTGTCATTCGACAAGGACCAGAATGCGCGTCGGGCGTTGTTCGTCGTTCGTTTTGAGAAGGGGCGGGAGAAGCTCGTCAAGCAGTACGATGCACCTGCGCCGTAGTTGCGGCACGTGCTTGCCCGATTGCGGTTGGCGCGGTACGCTTATTTCAGATCGTCGCCGGCTCCCGAGGGAAGGAATCACCCATGGCACAGATGGCTCCTCCTGGCCCGCCGCCTTCCGTTGTCGGCGTGGATGACGACGACCGGGTGCAGCGCTTGCGCGTACGCCTCTGGCAAATCTCGGTGGCGGTCGGCACCATCTTCATCACTGGCTGGTTCTTCACGCTCGGCTGGATTCCCGGCATCGTGGCTGCGGTGCTCGCCAAACATATCCTCGTTGCCATTCTGGTCATGGGCCTGGGTGTGGACCAGGACCGTCCTTCCGACCACTGAGCGATCATCGTTCGCGATTGCTTCCGAGCTTCTTCACATCTTCCTTCATCGAACCTTCATCGATTCCTCACGGGAATCCCCCTTCTCGCGCCTAGAGTACTGGCGATTCAAGATTGGCGCAAAGCACCGGGCAACTGGCTCGGTGACAATTCACCTACCGAACAACGGAAGGAGCAATTCCATGAAGCGTTTCGCCATGATGGCCGCGCTCTTCACCTGCTGCCTTGCAGCAAGCGCGGTGACGACCGGTTGCAGCAAGTCCGGCAGCGGCGGCGGTGCTGAGCAGAAGCTGAACATCGGCGGATCAACATTCGTCTATCCCATGATGGACAAATGGTCGTTCGAGTATCAAAAGGCCAAGGGAGCCAAGGTTAATTACAACTCGATTGGCTCGGGCTCCGGCATCCAGCAGATGATCGCCCAGACGCTCGATTTCGGATGCTCCGATGGTCCGATGACCGATAAACAACTCGAAGAGGCCAAGGCCAAGAACGGTGCGGTCGTGCATATACCTTTGGTGATGGGAGCCGTCGTGCCGGCCTACAAGCTGAGTGGCGTCGAGAAAAAGCTGAATTTCAGCGGCCCGGTGTTGGCCGACATTTTCCTTGGCAAGATCACCCACTGGAATGATCCGGCCATCAAGGCGCTCAACGAGGGCGTCGATCTGCCGGACAAGAAGATTGCCGTCGCCCATCGCTCCGATGGCAGCGGCACGACCTATATTTGGGTGGACTACCTGGCCAAGGTCAGCGAACAATGGAAGAAAGACGTCGGTGTCAGCACTTCCGTCAAATTCCCGGCAGGCGTGGGTGCCAAGGGCAATGAAGGAGTTGCGCAGTTTGTCGGCCAGAATGACGGGGCCCTGGGTTACATCGAGCTCATCTACGCCATGGGCAACAACATCCCATTTGGCAACGTAAAGAACAAGGAAGGCCAGTTCGTGACACCTAGTCTCGAGAGTGTCACTGCAGCGGGGAATGCCGCTTTAACGAACATCCCGGACGACCTGCGTTACTCGTTGACCGACGCGCCGGGTAAGGAATCCTATCCGATCGCTGGCACCGTCTGGGCCATCGTCTACGTCAACCAACCCGCCGACAAGAAGCAGACCATTGTGGATTTCCTGACCTGGGTCACCCACGACGGCCAGCAATTCTGCGAAAAGCTCCACTACTCCCGATTGCCGTCCGGCTTGATCGAACGCATCGACAAGAAGATTGCCGAGATCAAGGTCGGTGGCGGCAAGTCGTAAACGCAAGTTCCCGAAGCGTTCCTGAGGAGCGGTGACCTCCCTCAGGAACGCTTCGGATGGGTTGGCACCTACCGGAACCACCTGCATGTCTGTCGCACCCAAGCCTCTTCCCGCTGCGCACGGCGGGTCGCTGTTCAACGTCTCGAACCTGGGAGATCGCGTCTTCCGGACGTTGTGCACGCTAGCGGCCCTGACGATCATCGGCGTGTCGCTGCTCTTGGTCGTGGTCATGGTGGACCATTCCTGGCTCAGCATCCGGGAGACGGGCCTCGGTTTTTTCACGTCGCAAATCTGGGACCCGGAACCGGACCACCGGGTGTTTGGCGCGCTTGCATTCATCTACGGCACGGTCGTCACTTCGGCCCTGGCCATGCTGATCGCAGTGCCCCTGGGCGTGGGAACGGCTGCGTACCTGTCCGAGATTGCGCCGGCGTGGGTGCGCAAAATCTCGTCGTTCCTGATCGAAATGCTGGCGGCCATTCCGAGCGTCGTGTACGGCCTGTGGGGCATGTACGTGCTGGCGCCGGTGTTACAGGACCTGGTCACGGCTTTCGGCGGCGACAACACGGGCGGCCGCGGCATCTTCTCGGCCAGCGTCGTGCTGTCCATCATGATTGTGCCATATGTCACCGCGGTGTCGTTCGACGTGTGCCGGGCCGTGCCAAGCTCGCAACGGCAGGCGGCCCTGGCCCTCGGCGCCACGCGCTGGCAGACGATCTGGACCGCTGTCTTGCCCTACGCCCGGCCGGGCATCGTCGCCGCAAGCTTCCTGGCGTTGGGTCGCGCGCTGGGCGAGACCATGGCCGTCACCATGCTCATCGGCAACAAGGAACGGATCGCCTGGACGCCGTTCGCGCTAGGCGACTCGATCGCCAGCCGCATTGCCAACCAATTCACCGAGGCGACCTACGACCTGTTCCGCTCCGCCCTGATGGAACTTGGCCTTGTGCTGCTGATTGTCACCCTCGTGGTCAACATGCTGGCCCGTCTGTTGATCTGGCAGATGACGCGCACCAAGCGTGGACCGACTTTGTGGGAGCGGGTGTGGAAACAGCGTCCCTTGCCGTCACCACCGTCGCGACGCGACGACAATGCAACTGCGCCAGCCCCCGGGAATCAGCGAGCCAAGGTGATGGACCGCATCATGTCGGCGGTGCTGCTGGCGTGCCTGATCTGCACGATCCTGCCGCTGTTTTTCATCCTGGGCTACCTGCTCTACAAGGGCGTCACCTCGCTGAACTGGGCGTTCTTCACCGAAATTCACGTGCCGCTGGGCGAAGTGGGCGGCGGCATGGCGCATGCGCTCTACGGCAGCGGGATGCTGGTTGGTTTGGCGACGATGTTCGCGGTCCCCATCGGTCTGCTGACCGCGATTTACCTGTCCGAGTATCGCAACGGTCCGCTGGCCCATTCCGTGCGCTTCATCGGCGAAATGCTCGGCGGCGTGCCTTCGATCGTGATGGGCATCTTCGCCTACTACATCGTGGTGATGCCGTTGATCGAAGTGACCAACGGCAAGGTGCGTTTCTGCGGCTGGGCCGGTGCGTTCGCGCTGGGCGTGATGATGATTTCGATCGTCATGCGTGCCTCGGAAGAAGCGTTGAAGCTCGTACCCAAGACGCTGCGCAGTGCCAGCATGGCCCTGGGCGCCAACCACTGGCAGACGATTGTGCGCATCACGGTGCCCGCAGCGCTGCCAGCCATTGTGACGGCCATCTCATTGGCGATCGCCCGCATCGCTGGCGAGACCGCGCCGCTGTTGCTGACGGCCAGCGACAATCGCGACTTTCCCGCCGGGCCAAGCGACCCGACGCCATCGATACCAGTGCTGATCTTCAAGTATTCGGTCAGCCCCTATCCGGACTGGCACCGCAAGGCGTGGGCGGCGGCCCTGGTGCTTATGTTCGTGGTACTGGCGCTCAACTTCGGCATTCGCTTGATTACCGGCAAACGCGTCGTCCTGGCCGCCCGCGCCGATTAGTCGTTCATGAAGGAGAACCTGATGAAGCGAGCTCTTGGTGCGATCGCATTGCTGGTCGCGGTTGGCGTCAGCGGTTGTAGCAGCAAGCCCAAGCCCGAGGGAGAAATCAAGGCGGGCGGCTCGACGTTTGTTGCGCCTCTGATGGAAAAATGGCGTGACGTATATGCTCAGGAGGGACGCGGCAATCTCAGGTATAGCGCGACAGGTTCCGGAGCGGGCGTCTTTCACATGATCGATAAGTCGCTGGACTTCGGCTGCACCGACTCGCCACTTGATGCCGAGGAACTCTTGAATGCCAAACGCGTGGGTGGTGAGGTTCTCCATATTCCCATCGCACTTGGCTCTGTGGTTCCCGCGTATAATCTGGACCTGGACCAACCCCAGCCGATCCGTTTCACTGGCCCGCTCTTGGCCGATATCTACATGGGCAAGATCACGAAGTGGAATGACCCACGTCTACAGGCCATTCAAGAGCCAATTTTGAAGCTGCCGAATAAGGACATCACTGTCGTACATCGGTCCGACGGTAGCGGTACCACCTATGTCTTCAGCGACTACCTCTCCACCACCAGTTCGGAGTGGCGCGAGAAGTACGGCTCCGCTCGGGCATTTAAGTGGCCGGTGGGTAGCGGACAAGACGGCAACAAGGGTGTCGCTAACTTCGTGCGGCGCACTCCCGGAGCCATCGGCTACATACAGCTGGAATATGCGATGGAAAACGATCTGGGATGGGGATCGGTGCAGAATCGGTCCGGAAACTATGTGCAAGGCAACGTCGCGACAGTCATCAAGGCTGTGGAAAGCCAGATGGCGGCCATTCCCGAAGACCTTCGCTTTTCAATGGCGAACGCTTCCGGCGAGAACGCCTATCCCATTGGCAGCGCCACCTGGGCAGTCGTCTACGCCAATCCGCCGCGCAACTCGAAAGCGATCGCAGATTTTCTGCGCTGGGCGGTTCATGATGGTCAGAAATATGCCCAAGGGCTCTACTACGCTCCGATGCCGCCAGCACTTGTCGAACGGGCACAGAAGTTGATCGATCGCATCGGCGTGAAGTAGCGTTGCACCTATGTGTCGTTGATATTTGCCTTTGCTTCTCGAAAAATGGCACATCGCGAGCCACAGGCGCAAATTTCCTGTTCCTGGGACCAATGGCCTCCGATGCACCTCGCACGTTCGCGCACCTTCTGGCGTCTGTTCCTTTCCTACGGTTTGCTTGTACTCGTATCGACCGGCGTGCTCGGCTTCGTCATTATCAATCGAGTCGAGCGATACGAGTTCGAGCAGGTTGAGGAGAGCCTGCGCGTCAAAGCGATCTTGGTCGAAGAGGATGTACGCGAGCTCTCGGCCGATCAGGTTCCACGTCTTCAGCCACGGGTCGTTGCTCTCTTTCGCGAAATCAAGTCGCGGATCACACTCCTTGCAGCGGACGGTCGTGTGCTCGCCGACTCCGCTGAAGATCCCGCGGCGATGGAGAACCATGCGACCCGCCGGGAGATCATGGACGCAAAAGATCGCGGTACTGGCACGTCGGTTCACCTTAGCCAGACGACCGGGCAGACGATGATGTATGCAGCCCGACGAGTGGAGGGAGGCTCTTCGCCCGTAGGATTCGTTCGTGTGGCGCGATCGATCGACAGCATCCAGGATGAGTTGGCCGAGCTTCGTCGGGTGGTCTGGACCGGCACCGGGGCGACCGCTTTGATTGCTCTCTTTCTTGCGGCCTGGCTAGCACGACGCACGGCCTTGCCTCTTCAGGAATTGACCGACGGTGCCCAACGTATCGCATCCGGCGCTTATGGCCACAAGGTCTACCCGATGGGTGCCGACGAAGTCGGCACCCTGGCTCGCGCCTTCAATGCCATGAGCGAACGGCTGGCCGACCAGTTCGCCCGCGTCGAGGAGGATCGCCAGCAGCTGCGGGCCGTGCTTAGTGGGATGGTTGAGGGCGTGGTGGCGATCGATGCCGACCAACGCATCCTCTTCGCCAACGAACGGGCCGGGCAGCTGCTCGAATTTGTTGTGCAGACGGCTCTTGGCCGCAAGCTCTGGGAAGTCGTGCGGCAGCCGACGATTCAGGAGATCGTCCGCCGCGCTCCCGCTGCCACTGAGCCGTTTCACGAACAGCTGGATTGGAGTGGGCCCGGTGTTCGCAGCCTGGACGTCCATGTCGCGCCGATGTCGGGCTTGCCTACCGGCGGTGCCGTCCTCGTGCTGCACGACACCAGCGAACTCCGTCGCCTCGAACGGCTGCGTCAGGAGTTTGTCGCCAATGTCTCCCACGAGCTGAAGACGCCGCTGTCAGTCATTAAGGTATGCGTGGAGACGTTGCTCGACGGTGCGGTGGAAGATGCCGAGAACCGCGGTGCCTTCCTCCAGCAAGTCGATGAACAGGCCAATCGGCTCCACGTGCTGATCCTGGACTTACTGAGCCTGGCACGGATTGAATCGGGTGCGGAGTTGTTCCAGCTGGAAGCCGTGCCTTTGCAACCGCTCGTCGATTCGTGCGTGGAACGCCATCGGGCCCGCGCCGACAGCAAGAAGCAGCAGCTGGAGGCACTGCCGTCAGCAAACGGACATACAACGGACGCGCCAACGGCATGGGCGGATGAGGAAGCGCTCAGTCAGATCGTCGACAACCTGGTCGACAATGCGTTGAAATACACGCCGGAAGGCGGCCGCATTGGCGTTCGCTATCACGTCGAGGACGGCCAGGTCTGCCTGGAAGTGACGGACAACGGCATCGGCATCCCCGAACGCGATTTGCCGCGCGTTTTCGAGCGTTTCTATCGCGTCGACAAGGCACGGTCGCGTGAGATGGGCGGTACCGGCCTTGGCCTGTCCATCGTCAAGCACCTGGTCCAGGCAATGCGCGGGACGGTGCGGGCCGAGAGTCGCGTAGGGGAGGGCACGACCTTTACGGTCCGCCTGCCGAGCGTGCCTGCCACTACGTCGGCTGGCTGACTTGTAACGTGCCGCAAATGAAGCACTTGGAGTAGACTCTGGCAGGAAGACGGCCGGCTTTCCTTCACGGTTGCTGCGTGATCTTCGCATGTTCTTCACATAATCTGCACATTTCGAGACTACAGTACTCTCGAAGCCAAGGGGTCGTGAAATAGGTTGGTTCATCCTTGCTCGCCAGCGTTGAGGTCCACTCTTGACCGCACTTCAAGCCCCTCCAGGTGTTGCTGTGTCCACTCTCGCATACTCGGCGATCATGTCGGAGCGGAGTGTCAATGGCCGACAGTCGCCGGATCTCACGGCGGCTCGCAGCAAGTTCGACATCCGCAATCTTTCCTTCTGGTACGGCAAGACCCAGTCGCTCTTCGACGTGACCTTGAACATTCCCGAACGCTCGGTGATGGCCCTGATTGGCCCCTCGGGCTGCGGCAAGTCGACGTTCTTGCGCTGTCTGAACCGCATGAACGACTTGATCGACGAGACCCGGCACGTCGGCGACGTCGTCCTGGACGGGAAGGACGTCTATCACTCCTCCATCGATCTGGCGAATTTGCGCCGCCG
Organism: Gemmataceae bacterium; assembly: GCA_019752375.1. GTDB lineage: Bacteria > Planctomycetota > Planctomycetia > Gemmatales > Gemmataceae > JAIEMG01. The sequence goes on from JAIEMG010000115.1 coordinate 22,680, forward strand.
GGTCGGCATGGTGTTCCAAAAGTCGAACCCGTTTCCGAAGTCCGTGTTCGAGAACGTCGTTTACGGCCAGCGCGTCGCTGGCCTGCGCAACCGGGCGCGGCTCTACGAGATCGCCGAGCGCTGCTTGCGCGGTGCTGCTCTCTGGGACGAAGTGAAGGATCGCCTCAACGACTCGGCGCTCGAGTTGTCCGGCGGCCAACAGCAGCGTTTGTGCATCGCACGGGCGCTGGCAACGGATCCCCAAGTGCTGCTGATGGACGAACCGGCTTCGGCGCTGGATCCTGCTTCCACCGCACGGATCGAGGACTTGATCTTCGAGCTGAAGCGACAGTACACAATCGTGATCGTCACGCACAACATGCAGCAGGCCGCGCGCGTCTCGGACCTGACCGCTTTCTTCTTCCAGGGCCGGTTGATCGAGACTGGCCTGACCGACGTGCTCTACACGCGTCCCGCCGTCAAGCAAACGGAAGACTACATCACGGGCCGTTTCGGGTAACCCCCTATGACCAAACACCTGGAACGCGACCTGGACCTGTTGCAGCGCGACATTCTCACGCTGGCCGGCGCCGTCGAAGAAGCGATCTACAAGGCCATTCGTGCCTTGCAAGACCGCGACATCACGATGGCGCAAGAGGTCATTGCAGGCGATACGCCGATCGATAACCAGGAAAACCACGTCGAGGAAGAATGTCTGAAGCTGCTGGCGCTGCACCAGCCGGTCGCCATCGACCTGCGCCGCGTTGCGACCATTTTGAAGATCAACACGGACCTCGAACGCATGGCGGACCTCGCGGCCGACATTGGCGAACGCGCTCTGGTACTGGCACATCCGCCGACGGTGCCGATCCCATCGGCTTTGCAACGGATGACCGACCTGACAACGTCCATGGTTCGCCAAAGCCTCGATTCGTTCGTCAACCTGGACGCGCGCCTGGCGCGACGCGTCTGGCGGTTGGACGACGAGGTCGATCGTTACAACGACGACATCATTCAAGAGATTATCCTGGCCATGCAATCGTCGCCGGACATGGTCGAACCCGGGCTGTCGCTGTTCTCCGCCGTGCGTCATCTGGAGCGCATCGCCGACCATGCGACGAACATCGCCGAGGACGTGGTGTACCTCGTCGAGGGTGAAATTGTGCGACATCGCCCCGAAGCGGTGGAGGCCGAGCGATGATCACGAGCATTGAGGGAGACCTGGCAGTGGCTAGCATGCCCACCGGACTTCGCCCCGGAGCGCCGCAGCCTCGCGTGCTCGTCATTGAAGACGAGCGTGCCCTGACGCGTGTGTTGTCGTACAACCTGGAGCGCGAAGGCTACGAAGTCGTCGTCGCGCACGACGGCCAGGAGGGACTGCGCAAAGCCCAGACCCTGCTTCCCGACCTGATCATCCTTGATCTGATGCTGCCCGTGCTGGGCGGCCTGGAAGTCTGCCGCGAGTTGCGCGCCGGCGAACGCACGCGTGAGATCCCCATCGTCATGCTGACGGCCAAGGCGGAAGAGACCGATCAAATCGTCGGCTACTCGATGGGCGCTGACGACTACGTCACAAAGCCCTTCAGCGTCAAGGTCCTGCTGCACCGGATCAAGGCGCTCCAGCGCCGGGCCGAGCCCGCCGGCGAGCCGGGCGATACCGTGGAGCACCTGGGCGTACGCATCGACCGCATCCGACATCGCGCCACCTTCCAGGACAAGGAACTGGCATTGACCCCGACCGAATTTCGCCTGCTGGAGTGTCTGCTCCGGCAGCCGGGGCGAGCATTCACCCGTCACCAGCTCATGGACGCTGCAATCGGCGAGGGTGCCATCGTCCTGGAACGGACCATCGACGTTCACATCAAGACACTGCGGCGCAAGCTGGGATCCATGGACCTGATCGAGACGGTGCGTGGCATCGGTTACCGCTTCCGCGAGACAACCGGAGAATGATCACGCCGCTTCGTGATCGCTGGGAGAGAGCTCCTCCAGCGATCGGGCATTGGTGAGCGGACCAAAGGCGCCCACAATCAACGAAACGCCCACCATCGCACCGGCCATGATGCCAAACGGCAGCAGCAATCCGCCTGCAATCAATCCTGGCATGATCAAATTGGTGGCCACAATGCTCGCTCGGCTCCAGGCATAGGAGAAGCCAACGCCGGTCGCCCGCGCCGACGTTGGGAACAGCTCCGCCTGGTAAGCGTGGAACACGGACGAGAACCAGTTCAAGCAAATCACGATCAGCGCACCCAGCGCGGTCAGGAGGATGGCGTCTGTAGCCAGGCAGAAGGCCATCTGCGTCGTCGCCAGCGTCAGGCCCAGGCCGACGATCAGCCATTTCCGCTGGAAGCGTTCGCACGACCACATCCCCAGGAGCGGTCCCAGCGGCGCCAGGAAGAACGCACCCAGCTGAATGTTTAGCGTCGTGTTGTAGTCAAAGCCCTTCGCGACCAGGAATTTCGGGACCCAGTGCATGAAGCCGTAGTAGCTGATCGTCTGCAGCAAGTGGAATCCGGTCAGCATCAACGTGCGGCCGCGATAGCGCGGCGACCAAATCTCCGCGAACGACGCGCGTCGGCGTGCGGTCGCCGCCGTCGTCTCTCTCGGCGGCGGCAACGGCTGTCCCGTCTCCTGCTCGACTTCTTTTTCAATCATCGCCAGCGTCTGGGCCGCTTCTTCATGCCGGCCAACCCTGGCGGACCAGCGTGGCGATTCCGGCAGGTTGCGTCGGAAGTACCAGGTGAAGAGAGCGCCCAGGGATCCGAGCACCAGCAGAAGCCACCAATGGTGCGGCCGCTCCTTCGGCGCAATGTAGCGCGACGCAAGGGCTGCGACCGGCACCGCGGTAAAGATGATAGCCTGCGTGAAGGCGACGGCGCGGCCGCGAACCTGCTGCGGCACCATTTCGCTCACATAGACGTCCATGACCACGTTCTCCGCGCCGATACCGGCGCCGGCGATCACGCGCGTCACCAACAGGAGCGCGATCCCCGCGGACGCTCCGGCAATGGCCGTCATCGGATAGAACCCGGTGCCGCCGACCAACGACCCCAGCGAGTAGAGCAGCAACAGAAAGATGAACGCGAAGCGCCGGCCCAGGTAATCGCTGGCCATGCCGAGGAATGCCGAGCCCAGAAACATGCCCAGAGCCAGCGATGCCATGAACAGGCCGAGCATCGACAGCTCGCCGGGCTGCGGTTCGGGCAGCACGCCGGATGCGATCAAGGCGACCGCCAGTGTTCCGGCGATGAAGTTGTCATACATATCGAACCAGCCGCCCAGCGCGATGCGGCCAATAAAGCGGCGATGAAAACGTGTCACCGGCAGCCGATCGAGGCGTGCAGCGACCTGTTCGGGAGTAAGCACATCGGCCACGGGAGAGGTCTCGATAGCGAAAGGTCAGGCCCGGACGTCCAGCCACCGATTCTCGCGATGGCTTCGGAGCACCGCGTCGCACAATGCCACTTCGCGGTGGCCGTCGGCAAATGTCGGGAACGGCCGTGGCGCTTTCCAATCGCCCGCCTCGATGTATTCGTAGATGGCGCGGAAGAGTTGCTTGAACGAGTCGGGGAAACCTTCGTTATGGCCGCCCGGATAGTTGGCGAAGCGGCGGGCTTCGGTCTGCAGCAGGGCCGGATCGCGGATGAGGAGTTCATTCGGCCGGTCGCGGTGACCGATCCACATCTCGTTGGGACGCTCGCTGTCCCATGCCAGGGATGCCTTGCTGCCGGCCACCTCGTAGCGGATGCAGTTCTTGCGACCGGCAGTCACCTGCGAGACCGTGCAGGATCCGTGGGCGCCGCTGCGGAAACGGAGCAGGAGGGCGCCATAGTCGTCCGTCGCGATCGGGACCGGCACAGTCTCACGGGCAATGCCGAGCTTGCTCTGGAAGGTCTCCACTGACCCCACTGGCCGTCGGCGAACGGGCACTACCGTGGCGAGCTGGGCGCAAACTTGTTCCACGTCGCGGCCGACGATCCAAGAAATCAGGTCGAGCCAGTGGGTGCCGATGTCGGCGACCGCCCGCAGCTCGCCGCCCTCCTCGGCGAGGACCCGCCAGTTGAAATCGGTGTCGTGCAAGAGCCAGTCCTGCACATAGCTGCCGGTCACGTGATAGATATTGCCGAGTTCCCCGGCAGCGATCCGCTGTTGCGCTTCGACGTTGAGCGGATAGAAGCGGACGTTGTAGCAAACCGCCGTGACCACCGGTGCTTTCTCGGCAAGGGCCATCAGCTCCGCGGTTTCGCTTGGGTTCATCGCCAGCGGCTTTTCGCAGATGACGTGCTTCCCGGCGGCCATCGCTTGCTTGCACTGCTCGAAGTGCAGGCGATTGGGAGAAGTCAGATGCACGACGCTGACGGCGGGGTCAGCGAGCAGTTCGTCGTAGCGGTGGTAGGCGCGCGAAATGCCGAGCGCATCGGCAGCCTGTTTGCCCTTTTCAGGCGTTGACGCGAGGATGCCGACCACGGGCCGCGCCAGGCGCCGCAAGGCTTCGATGTGGACCGGGCCCGATGAACCCCGTTCCGACGATGGCGGCGCCAAGCGTTGACAAGCGTCGGACTCCTGCGTGTGCCTGCCTCACGGTTTCAAACCGCGAGCCCGACGCGCAAGCAAGGGAGCAGCCTCCTTGCTTGCTTGCGCGTCGGTCTCGTGCCAGTCGTTCGGCGCTACTTCTGCTTCACATCGTAGACCCACAGCAGGTCCTGATCGCGCAAGTAGAGCTTACCGCCGACGACGACCGGGTGCGGCCAACTCGGACCGTTGCCCTTGGGGATCTTGAACGAGCTGACTTCCTTGTAGCCATCCGGCGTCGCTGGCACCAGCGCCACGATGCCGTTCTGATAGCGGAAGTAGAGATGGCCATCGGCGAAGGTCACGGAGACGGAATTACCGCCCTTGGTCTTGATGTTCTTGGCATCCCAGCCCGGGACGATCTTGCCGGTCTTGATTTCCGCGCAATAGGGCTTCGGTTGGTCATCGCGGCCTCCATAGACGTAGTCGCCTACTTGCACAAGGCCGCCGTGCTTGTTGTTCAGGTCCTTGTTGAAATAGACTTCTTCCGCCTTGACGCCACCGCCCGGCGTGGCGCTGAGCTTGATGAGGGCGCCACCTCGGCCATAGCCTGCGCAGGCAAAGATGTGGTCCTTATCGGCAACGATGCAGGTCGGAATATTGGCCGTGTTTCCGCCGAAACGGTTTCCTGCCTCGCCGTAGCGCCACAGGAACTTGCCGTCTTTGGCCGCAAAGCCCGCGACGCCATTACCCAGCAGCGTCACATACTGCTTCACGCCGCCTGCTTCGGTGATTACAACCGAGGAATAAGCTGCCGAGTCGCCATTGGGCGGGACTACGCCCTTCCAGATCGTGGCGCCCGTGCTCTTGTTGAGTGCGATGACGGTGGATTCCTTGCCACCCGGAGTGACGATCAGTTTGTCGCCGTCAACCAGCGGCGATTCGGAATAGGACCAGCCGCCCTTCTGGCCCTTGTAGTCCTTGGCGAAGTCCTTCTTCCAGCGTTCCTTGCCGGTGGCGACTTCCAGGCAGGCAAGGTCGCCGTTCTGGCCCAGCGCGTACACCATCTGACCGTCCACGGTCGGCGTGCCGCGCGGCCCGGCATAGCCGCCATATGCTCCCGACTTGCCGATCTTGGACTCCCAGACCTGTTTTCCCGTATCGCGATTGAGCGCGAAGACGAAACAGGAACCGTCCTTGTCGCCCATCGTGAAGACCTTGTCACCCGCGACAGCCACGCCCGAATAGCCCGTACCTAGGCCGGAGGCGGGCTCCTTCCAGAACAACGGTGGCCCGTCATTGCCCCACTCTTTCAGCAGGCCCTTGTCCGTTGAACGGTCGTCGCGATTGGGGCCGCGAAATGTCGGCCAGTCGTCGGCAGCTTCCGCTGCCGAAAACAGGCCGGTCAAGGTCATCAGGACGATCAGGCCGCTCAGGGTGGAACCGCGTTTCATCGAACTCTCCTCGCTTGGGCAGGACTCGCAAACGGCGGGCGTGGGGCAGGCATGCGGGCGACCGATAGCATAACACTATAGAGGCGTTGAACACGCGACGCAAGCGGCCCGCCGGGTCGGTGTCGCCAAAAACGAGCAGGCAGCAAGCCGTGCGAAGACGACTTGCTGCCTGCCCGTCGACTGCCGAATCAGGGCCGATCAGCGTCCTTCGAGCTGCCAGCGTGCTTGCGATTGCAGCCAGTTGAACCGCGTCGGCCAGGTGCCGTTGACGATCTGGCGGAGCAGTTGCTGCGACTCGGCCAACTTGCCCGCGCGGCGCAGGGTCTGGGCCTGCTCCCACAAGATGTTGGCATCGGTCGGATCCGACTCGAACGCGGCCTTGAAGGCAAGGTTCGCCAGGTCGTAGTCGGCCTGGTAGCTGAGGCGCTGAGCCAGGTTTTGCCACGGACCACCTTCGTTGGGCTTCAAGGCGATCGGCGTGGTCAGGTACTCCCAGGCCAGCTCGCGGGCGCCGAGCGTCTTGAGCACCTTGGCCGCGAGCTCGGAAGGTTGCTCGCTCTCGCGGTCCAGGGCTCGCCAACGGTCCGCCGCTCGCACTGTCCGGGCCAGGAGGTCCTTGGGCGGATCGATGTTCATCGTTGCCACCGCACCCGCAAGCCAATCGTAGTGATTGAGCAACTGACCGTAGTCGCTGCGCACCTGGCGAAGGTTGATGACCTCCGGCAAGTGGTGGTACTCGCGCTCCAGCGCCCGTTCGAGGCAAGCAATGCTGCGCGCCGTCAAGCTGCGACGCTGGGCGATCTGCGAGCCGAGCCGCCAGAGCATGGGCCGCTTGGAGAATTCGCCGTGCTCCAGCAGCGGCGACAGGAGGCTGTCGGCTCGACCATACTGGCCGGTGTTGACCAGGTAGTCGAGAGCCGTGACGCTGACCTGCAAGCGCTCTGTGTCGTCCGTGAGATCGCGGAGTGCCGCGGCAACCAGGTTCTCCGCCAGCGGTCCGTCGCCGAGTTGGTGGCACTGCCAGGCCAGCGTGATGACGGCCGTGCGGCGCTTGGCGGCCAGCAACTTGTTTGCCGACGCACGGATCAGGGCCGTCCACTGGTCGACCTGCACATCGCTTTGCAGCGCTTCGCGGAAACTGCCATCGATGACCGGCAACGAGCCTTCCGCGGACATGTCCTCGTAGAGCTTGCGGAAGTGAGCCGCCGCCAGTTGCGGCTGACCGCTGTACAGCAGGCTGCGAGCATGCTCGTACCGGGCTGCATAGCCCAGGTCGGAGGCATCCTCGAACGTCCGGTATGCCTCGGCAACCTCGCGACGGAACTCCGAGGTCTCGGCCCGATCCTGCACCACGGTCAGCAGCGCCCAGCCGAAGACCGACCGATTCTCCTTGACGAACTCCAGCGCTCGCTTCTGCTCGGGGCGGCGCGATTCGTGCGAGCCCCGATTCAAATCGCCGCTGGTCCAGCGGGCGTGCAGGTCGTGGAAGCGCGACAGCGTGTTCAGGAAGCTGCCCTTCGCACCGACGCTATCGCCCTGGTAGACGCCCCACCGCTGGTGGAGCTTGCGATAGGTCGGATTGCTGTGGACCGCCAGGAAGCCCAGCAGCGGATCGCTCGGGTTCGCCTCGCACAGGGCGACGAAGTCCGGGTGCGACGCCACCTGCATGCCGGCCGACGCCATCAGCGTGAAGAAGCCGGCCTTGCGCTGGCCGTTCGCGGAAAAACACACGTCGTACAGGCGGCGCATCCAGCCAGCGTCGTTCACGCCGAACTCGGCGGCAAACAGCGCCAGCGCGGAGTCCTGATCCAGGTACTCGTACGTCCAGCTTTCCCAGGAGCTGAAGAGATTGTTGCGCTTGACGCCGAGGGCGCTGTAGGCGTGGTCGGCCGTGCGGTAAGGCATTGGCAGCACCACCAGCTTCGAAGTCTCGGCGGCCAGCGCCGGCTCGGTGCCGGCCGCGACCTTCAGCTCGCGCTTCGACAGGACTTCGTTCTGCGGATTGAACAGCGTCACCGTGCCGCTCGACGGGTCGTAGGTCTCGCGGTACAGCGTCGTGCTCGTAGCCCGGTCGGCGGACACCTCGATGATCAGCCGCTCGGCAAGCGAGCCGTCGGCGGCAAACACCAGGTGGAAGCAGCGATAGGGCAGAGGCTTGTCGTTGTCGTCGCGGGCGTCCTCGGCATCGCGGGGGATGACCGAAATCGTGTGGTCATTCACGGTCTTGACATTCGAGCCCCGCGCCAGGTCTTCGGCAGGCAGCACGAGCCACGGCACCTGCTCGGCGAACTGGGCGCGATGGAAGCGGCTCACCGTGCGGCGGGCGCCGATGCCCAGCTCGGGATACAGATGCACAATGGTCTTTCCGTCGCAGATCACCTGCTCGTTCAGACCCAGGGTTAGCGTCCGCTGATAGGCGTAGCGGCCCTGTCCATCGAACAGGATCGTGTAGGCGTCCTTGCCGGCGCCGACCGTCAGCTTGCGCCAGCCGGCGGTTCGCGCCTTGTCGATTAACTTGCGGGCCGCGGAGTCCACCGTGCCGGGCAGACCGCGCATCTCAGGCAGTGCCTCGGCGTCGGTGACCGCCTGGATATCGGGCAAGCTGGTCGTCATGCCGGGCGCGTAGGAAGCCAGGTCGAAGAAGACGCGTTCCTGATGGCTAAATCCCGGCCGACCGTACATGCGCGGGCCCTGGCTGCGGCCGCTCACGAGATAATCCAGCACCTCTTTGGTCTGCTTCTCCTTCGCCTCCTGGAGCGAAATGGGTTGGCGCTTCGCATCGGGTTTCAGGTCGCGCTCCACGAAGTCGTTCAGGCTTTTCATCTGTGCTTGCTTCTGTTTCAGGTCGTCGACAATCAGCAACACTTGGTTGAGCTCTCCGCGCTCATCCCGGCCTGCACGAGGCTCTCGGAGCCTGGTGGACCCAGTCCGGGTCACCAAAGCGCGGCGCTGTTCGCCATCTCTGGCGAACGGCGCCGCGGCCGCCAGGGTAGCCTGATTGTCCTTGTCGGCGCCGGCGAACACCGCGTCGCCAATCCGATTGATGTTCACCGGTGCGTCACCCAGCGATTTCGCCGATTCTTCCGTCTCCACCAAGCCCGGCGCGGCGTTCCATCCGCCTCCATCGCCTTGACTCTCCCCGGCGACCGGTGCGCAGGGCATGGCGAAGGCGCCATGGTACACCTCGAGGGCCGTCAACCAGGGACGACCGTGGCGATTGTCGTTCCGGTTGGGCCAGGCCAGGATCGGGGCGGGCACCCGCACCACGACGGTCTGCAGGATCTCGTTGGTGTGGGGTTTCTCGGTCTTCGGCCGCGAGCGGGCATCGACCGGCGTGCCGATTTCAGGCTCGTACATGACCGCGATGGTGTCGGGCGATTGATACTGCGCCCAGTGGTCCTTGCGGCCGCGATCCACCTTGAACTGCTTGTACATCGCTTCGTTTTCGAGCACGAGCAGCGAAGTGAAGGGCGACATGACATACATTTCCTTGCTCAGCTTGACGATCGCCTCGCGATGGTCGCGGGAGTTCTCGGCCAGCATGCGGTCGATCTCCAGCTTGGCCCAGGCGCGGGGAACGTAGTCGGCCTGGCCGGCCACGCGGGGTACTTCGATTTCTTGCTCGAATGGCTTGCCATCCAGGCTGCCGGTGATCGTCACGGAGGTGGGCGGGGTTTCCGTCGCGTCCATCCGGACGATGGCGCAAAGCTCCTCGCCATGCGCCAGGGCCGTGCCAAAGACAAGCCACGGCGTGCGGCTGCCGGACGCTGCCTTGATGTTCATCAAGCGTGGCGTATTCAGCGTGGCCGACAGCTCGAAGGCGCGCCAGCTGACGGTTTCATCGGGATTGATCTGGGTGAAGTGGCCGCCCGTCTTCTCGGCTGCGGCTTTCATCAGGTCGCGCGACCAGCGCCGGCCGACGCCAACGCCGACATAACGCGTGCCGGCCGGGATGCGCCGGGCCAGCTCGTCCGGGCGACGCTCGCCCATGGCCGCGATGCCGGTGCCGACGTGCACCAGGTGGGGGTTGGGGCCAGCCTTCAGGTAGCCTTCACACGCATTGATCGCCTGGCCCAGGTCGAGGGCGCCAATCAGGTGCGATTGCTCCAGGAACTCCAGGGCGGCCTTGACGTTCTCCGCGGTCACCAGCACCGGCTTGTCGCGGAAAGTGCGGACCCGGGTGCCGGCCGAGACGATGGCGAAGGTGTCGTAATGCTCGGCATTGGCCAGCAGCGTGCGGATCACTTCGATCTGCGTGCGGGCCAGCAGCGGATCGCGGTCGCCGGATGCTTCGAAGAGGAAGACCCAGTCGCGGCTCTGGCGTTGCTGCTGCACCGCCATCTGCGGCCGATAGCGGAGCATCATGTAGCGATGCCCCTCGTGCATCGCACCGGAGAACTGCATCGCATCGCGGGTGGACATGCCGCCGGTCGGATCGACCAGGTTCAGCACCACGTCGCGGTCGAGGCGGGCGTTCTTCTCGCGAGCCCGCAGCACCATGTCGTCGCCGACCTGCTTGGCTTCCAGCTTGTGCGAATCGCACGACAGGGCCAGTGCGGCGCCGTGCTTGATCTTCGCGTCGAACTCCCATTTGTTGACGAGTCCGAGGCTATGGCCGGCCGGGAAGCGATACTGCGACCGGCCATACAGCGACGGGATACGCTGCGTGTAGCCGATGATGATGCGCTTCTCTTGCCGGGCTTCCAGCGGGAACACGCGCATCTTGAACGTGCTGCCATCGACCCATTCCAGCAGGGCGGGATCCTTCTGGCTGGTGACGATGTCGTCGTAAACGCGCTGGGCGTAGTTGCGCTCGGCCATGCCGCCTTCCATCAGCACGCCATCCACGTACATCGACAGCCGCGACAGCTGGGCGTCGGCGGGCAGCGGGAAGTAGAAGGTGCCCTCCATGCGCCAGTGGTTCTGATTGAAGTAGGTCTGGTCGATGATCGTGCGGGCGAAGCCGTCCTCGATGTGGACGTCGACCTTGTAATTGCGCAGGTTGAGCTTCGCTTCCTGGCCGTTGGGGTCCTTGGCGATCAGGGCGCCGCCGGTGTACTTACTGTCCGGCACCAGGGGCGACTCGGCCGCTGCCATCAGCTCGCGCGTCCAGTCCAGCACGGCCGTGGCACGCGGGGCGGGCTCGACCTTGTCCGCTTCCAGGCGCTGCCCCGTGATCAGCTCGCCATCAATGCCGCTGACCTTCACCTTGCCCTGCGTGACGACGACGCCCGTGCCGGCATCATTCGCCTTGACCGCGAACTTGGTGCCGAGAGCAGTCACGTCGCGCCTGGGCGTCTTGACGACGAACTGGGCACTCTTGCCGCGCGGCGCCACTTCGACGAACACCTCGCCACGCTCCAGCGTGACGGTGCGATCGCCGTTGAGGACGATGCGAGTGCTCTGGTTCACGAAAAGGATGGAGCCATCGGGCAATTCGAACCGGCCGCGGTCGCCCGCCGCCGTCTCGACGGTGTGGCCAATCGCCAGCTTCTGTGGTGCCCGCATCTCCGGACGCTTGCGCGGCGTTAGGATCTCGGCATTGCCGGGCTGGGTGTAATTCGGATCGCCCTTGGATGCGACGTTGCCCTTGTCGCCGGTCCGCGACGCCAGGTGCAGGCCGTGCATGAGGAGTGCAACGCCGGCCAGCGACGCCGCCAGGGCCATCACGATGCCCAGCCGCACGCGAACGCGATTCAACCCCGGCTGCTCCGGAGTCGCCGCGACGTGGACCGTCGGGCGTGCATGCGAGGCAGTGCTCGCGGTGGCGCACATGCGCTCCTGCACGCGCGGCAACAGGTCCGCCGCGGGCGTGTCGGGTCGATACGCCTGGTTGAGCAGGCGTTCGATGTTCAGATCGGCCACGTTGGGCGACCCGCCGTCAGGGGAATGGGATCGATCGATTGTACTCATGGAAACCTCAAAAGTTGCTCGGCGAGCCGATGGGCGTGAGCCCTCGGATGCTTGAAAATCATCCGAGGGCTCGCGCCCATCGGCTCGCCTTGGTAGTTAGCTCAATTCCGCTTCCAGATTGTGCGAGAGCGACAAGAACGTGACGCGAAACGCCTGACGGGCGCGCGTCAGCAGGGATTCGACGGCTTTTTCCGAGATGTTGCCAAGGCCGGCGATGTCGCGAACGCTCTTGCCGCCGACGTACTTGGCTTCCAGGGCTTCCCGATAGTGCGGCGGCAGCTGCGACATGGTCGTATTGACCAGCTCGCGCGTCTCTTCGCGCTGGAGCACTTCGTCGCCGAACGGTTCCAGCTCCAGCTTGGCGTAAAGGGTGAGAAGGTCCTTGTCCATGCGGGCCCACAGGGATTCGAGGGAAACCGCGTGCTTCTCGCGAGAGAGGACACGGCTGATCTCGTTGCGCGCCAGGCCGGTCAGCCAGGGAAAGATGTTATCGCCGGCCCGCGACGGGTCATAGCGATCCAGTTCGCGGATCGCGCGCACCAATGTCTCCTGAACGACCTCTTCGCAGAGGGCTTGATTGCGGCCCACGCGATACAGGCAAAACGCATACAACGGCTGAAGCGCCGACTCGGCCAGCGTCTTCACCGCATCGCTGTCGCCGCCGAGGGCTCGTGTGCGCCAGTTGGCATCAAAGATTGGTCGCAAGTCGTAACCTCCTTCGCCTTCCGCTGTTCCGCGCGGACCACATGCTGCCGGCACGGGCCATGCCTGGAGCCTGCACCACCTTATGTAGGCGGACCGCGGAAATCCCTCGCGGCGAGCGCGAGTATCATGTCCCGCGTCTCGGTTCTCGCCCCTTGTCCACTTCCAGAACGCGATTTTTGCGTGTTATGCTGCAAATCCGCGTTAGAATCGGCCTGAAACGTGGATTACCATGCGAGGAAGCGGCTCTCCTGGCATTAGGCGAGCGGCAGGAAATATCTTACCCGTAGCTGAACTCGCCAGAGTTCAGATTGGCACGTTGCCTGAACTCTGGCGAGTTCAGCTACGGGGAGAGCTCCTCTTGCCGGTCGCCTGAACACCTGACTCAGGCAAGACAATCAACAGCACGGCGGCGGAGGCGACACGGGTGTCAAACGCACCGAACAATGACCGTATCGGCTTTCGCGACCGCTTCGCCGAGTTGCTAGTCGAACCCTTCCTGCGCCTGTTCGCGTGGAGGCAGATGGGCATTTGGGGGTTCTTCGTCCTCGCCGTCCTCTTGCTCTTCGGACGCCACCAGGTGACCCCCGGCCGCGAATGGGTCCATCTCGATTGGCCTGCGGGCGTGTATTACGGCCTTATCACCGCCGCAGGGGCCGTTGCGGGGTTCTTGGGCGGCGAACGACGGTGGTTGGCTTCGACGGCGGGGGCAGTCGCCGCAGTCGGCGCGTTCGCTGCGGTTGCGGTTATCCTGCACAACGTCCCGCAATTACCGTTGGTTGATCGGCTGTGGATATGGGTCAATGTGATCGCCCTGGCAGTGGGCCTCGTTCCGGGCGTCGGCCTCTATTGGGTCGCGGACCACCTCCTCACGCGGCCAACTGCTGAGGTCGCCGAGGCCAAGCACAAAGCCCGCCTACGGCGGCGCCGGCAGGCTCGGGGGTTGTCAAACCCGGAGTAAGTGAGCCGCCGAATCAGGCGCTCCAGGTGTAACGATGAATGTCAAGCCCCGTCACGGTGATGACGGCGGGTAGAATGGTTGGCGTTTCCGCGCTCGGCGCCTACCGCGGACCGCTCCGCTGCAGCAGACCGGCATCTGGTGTTTCAGGGTTCAAAGTTTCACCACCCGCTGCGGCGGGTGAAGGGTGTCGTTCGGCTCGGACGAACAATTGCCCGGGCCATCCTGACCGGGGGTGGCGGCATCCCTAGAATCGTGGTCGGCGGCTGGAGGCGGTCCGCGTCGGACGGCTTCCCGCCCGCAACTTCTTGGAGGCAAGCATGAAAACGATCCTCTCGGCGGCGCTGGTGTTCGGGCTCTGCGGGCTTGCGGGCGCCCAGGGCGAGAAGGCAGACCCGGTCGGGACGTGGAAGTGCGAGTACGAAATCGGCGGCATGAAGCGGACGTCCACGCTGACGATCAAGAAGGACGGGGAGAAGATCGCCGGGACGATGAGCTGGCCGGACCAGAAGGAGACAAACCTCAAGGACGTAAAGCTGAAGGACGGCGATCTGACCTTCTCCGCCGTGCGGGTGTTGATGGATAACAAGATCACCGTCGAGTACAAGCTCACGATCACCGGGGACAAGCTCAAAGGGAAAGGTGCATCGGAGTTCGGGGGCAAGAAGCAAGAGTTCGACATTGAAGCGAAGCGGGAGAAGAAGGACAAGTAGCATTGCGTTCGGCGGCGCGAGGAAAAGGGGTTCGCATGGAACAGGTACTTGGAATCGGCGGTGTATTCTTCAAAGCGCGCGATCCCAAGGCGCTCGCTGCCTGGTATCGCGAACACCTGGGAGTGCCCGTCGAACCCGAACAGACTTACGGTGCTTTCACGTCTGCCGCGGCTGGAGAACAGGCGGTTTGGTCCGCGTTCCCTGCGGACACCGCCTACTTCGGTTCGGGATCGGCACCGTTCATGGTCAATTATCGCGTCCGAAACCTCGACGCCATGTTAGCGCAACTGCGCGCTGCCGGGGCGCAGGTAGACGACCGAGTCGAGGACCACGGCTATGGCCGGTTCGGCTGGGCGACCGACCCGGAGGGCAATCGATTCGAGCTATGGGAGCCGCGCTTACCCGGACCCGGGTAAGCGTGCACGAACCTTGACGCTCGGAAAACCAGGATGCTGGTCCCGGTCCGCATCAGCCGTTGGGCTAAATGGTGTTGATGTGCGCGTGTTGCAACACGACGACACGATCGTACCCCTCGTCGTCCACGAACGCCACCGTGTCCCAACGGCGACCGAGAATAATCATCTCCGGGTTGGTCACCTGGATCTGTCGCCCGTTCGACATCGAAACGGTGAAAGGGAGGAACGGGACCGCTTTAGCCCAGTCGCGTAGCGGCGAAGCTTCCATCGTCCTCCCCTCTTGGCCTTTGGGGTATCGGTGAGGCTAGCCGCCCCCTTGATGGTATGGTACCGGTCGGGCGTCGCGCATGCCAATTTCCCGGGACGAGGGCGCGTCTACTTTTCTTGACCAGACATCATTTACCCTTCCAGCTTTCTACTCATGCTCAGTTTACGCCCCCGATGTGCGAGCAGGTCGAACTTCCATCAATCGGTCCCTTCCAGTGTTTCTTGCAGCTGGCACCAGCGTTCTTCCGCTTCGGCGAGCGGTCCGGCGAGGGCGGTTAACTCGTTGTGAAGGCGCAGCGCTTCGGCAGCATCGGTCGACTGTTGCAGCTGAGCAGTGAGCACGCGCTTCTGGTCGTCGAGCTGGGCGATCGTCCGCTCCAGGGTTTTGATCTCCTTGCGCATTTCTCGCTCGTTCTTTTGCGCGGGCCGGGGCGACGGCTTGGCGGGCTTGGCGATCGCGGCCGGGAGCTTGGCGCGAGCGGTAGCCAGTTCGCGCTCGCCGGCCTCGATCTCCTTGTTGACCTTGTACAGGTAGGCTTCGTACTGGCCGCCGTAGTGGGTCACGCGGCCATCGCGCACTTCGATGATGCAGGTGGCAACTCGTTTCGTGAAGTGCCGGTCGTGACTGGTGAAGATGACGGTCCCCTGATATTCCACCAGGGCGTCGGCAAGCGCGTCGACGGTGTCGACGTCCAGATGGTTGCCCGGCTCATCGAGGATCAGGATGTTGTGCTCGCCGAGCAGCAATCCCGCCAGGCAAAGCCGGGCGCGCTCGCCACCCGACAGCACGGAGATCGGCTTCTCGACGTGAGCGCCCTTGAAGAGCAAGCAGCCGGCGACTTCAAGGACTTCCTGAATCTTTTTGCCCCGGCCCTGCCGTTGGAGATAGTCCAGGACCGTCTGCTTCTCCGGGAGGCTCGTGTAAACGTGCTGGGCGTATACTCCGACTTGACAACCATGTCCCCAGCGCACGTCTCCGGACAGCGGCTTGAGCGAGTCGACCACCGTGCGGAGGAACGTCGTCTTGCCTTGGCCGTTATCGCCGACAACCGCGGCGCGCATGCCGTGATCGATTTCCAGCTGGACGTCGGACGCGATCTGCCGTTCGGGGTAACCGATCGTCAGGTCCCGGCAGCGCACGGCAGGGCCCTTGCGCGGCTCGACGCGCGGGGCACGGATGCGAGCGGTCGGTTCATCACTGGCGATGTCGGTCAATTCCAGGCGTTCGAGCTGTTTGCTCTTGGACTTCGCCAGCGTTGCAGTGCTGGCCCGCGCCTTGTTCCTTGCGATGAAGTCCTCCAGGTGCCGGCGCTTGGCGAGAATGGTCTCGTTCGAGCGTTCCTGGTGCTCGCGTTGCTCGCGCTGGAATTCGAGGAAAGCGTCCACCTTGCCGGGGAAGGACGTCAACTTTCCGCGGGAGAGATCGAGCGTGTGGCTGCAGGTGGCGGCCAGAAAGGCCCGATCGTGAGAGACGATCAAGCAGGCGGACTGGTGGCTTTGCAGAAAGTGTTCCAGGAGGATCTGAGTGCGGAGGTCGAGGAAGTTGGTCGGTTCGTCGAGCAGCAGGAGGTTGGGCTCGTGCAGCAGCAGGGCCGCGAGCTTCACGCGCGTTTGCCAGCCGCCGGAGAGCTTCGCGATCGGACCTTCCAGGTAGGCCCCTTTCAGCTCGAATTGGCCGGCAACCTCTCCGCACTTCCAGTCGGGCTGACCGCTGTCGCGCATCAGAAAGCCAAGGGCTGTCTCGTCCGGAAGAAACGGATCGTGCTGACGCAGATATCCCAGTCGCAGACTGGGATGGCGGATTACTTCGCCGCTGTCGAGCTCCTCCTCGCCGAGCAGGATTCGCAGCAACGTGCTCTTCCCGGCGCCGTTTCGGCCGATGAACCCCACCTTGACATCGTCGCTCAGCGTGGCATCCGCGCTGTCGAGCAACATCTGATCGCCGTAACTTTTGCAGGCACTGGAGATTTGCAGCAGCGTTGCCATCGGGAACGAGAACCTCGGAGGAAATGGGAATTATACGAACGGACCACCCATTCGGAAAAGACGAGGTGGACGACACGGTCCCCGCCGACCGGACCTGTTCTTGCAAAAAGCCGATATCGCCTGTCACAACTCCGCGCACAGGCGAATGTGCTGGTGTCAGTCAACGGGCCTCTTCGTCCAAGAGGCTGAATCCGAACATCACATCACACGGGAGGATTTCCATGAAGCGTGCATTTCTCGCGATGGGTGCGTTGATCGCGCTGGCAGCGGCCGGCCGGACTGCTGAAGTGAAGATGGGGGACATTGCCGTGTCGCCCAGCATCATGATGATCGAGAACGTCGCCAGCGTCGAAGACAAGGCGTTCAACCAGGCCCAGCTCAAGCTCGTCAAGCGCCCGGTGCTGGTGTCGCTGCTGGCGGACGGCAAGGTGTTGCGCCAGAAAGAAGTGGAAGTCGAACGGTACTCCGGTTGGGTGTTCGTCTGGGACGAGCTGGCGCCGGGCACATACGACGTCAAGTTCGAAGGCGAAGGCATCGAGACGACGGTCAAGAAGGGCTTCGTGGTCAATCCCGGCCGCAGCGTTCGCGTCATGGGCGATCTCAAGGCGGGTAGCGGCACCCGCGTCATCGAGTACAACAAGAACGATCTGAAAAGTCTTCAGGAACGATTGGAGAAGCTGGAAGCCGAACTGGAAGCACTCCGCAAAGCGAAGAAGTGAACCCAGCCCAACGTCAGCTGCGTCCGTGACGACTCCTCCGCGGTACGACGGACCGCGGGGGAGTCGTCGCTTCTTTCGCTGGGGAATGGGAAAGGACTTCCCGAACAATTGATCTTGCCCGAAAGCGGCCGTAGAATCCCATCCGCCTGCGATCGGCCGCCATGGAGATGGCCGAAGCAGGCCCACACCCCTTTTTCCCAGAGGAGCATCTCGATGCGCGTCCCCTCCCCGCGACACTGGCTGCCGCTCGTGGCCCTGGCGGTCGGTCTCACCATGCTCGGTTCCGCCACGCTTGCCGCCGACGACAAGAAGGATGAAGGCTTCACCGAATTGTTCAACGGCAAGGACTTCACCGGCTTCAAGTTTGAAGTCGGGAAGAACGATCCGACCAAGACCTGGTCGGTGGACAAGGGTGTCATCATCTGCACCGGCAAGCCGGCCGGCTACTTCTATACCGAGAAGCCGTACAAGGATTACGTGCTGAAGTACGACTGGCGCTACAAGCGGCCGGACGGCCTGGAGGACGAGGAAAAGTTCGGCGGCAACAGCGGCTGCCTGGTCCACATTCAGGAACCGCACAAGGTCTGGCCGAAGTGCGTCGAGGTTCAGGGCGAGAACCGCACCCACGGCAACATCTTCGCCATCGGCGGCGCCAAGGGGAAATTCAAGTTCGACAAGGCAGCCCTGCAAAAAGCTCGCAACAAAGTCGGCGAGTGGAACACGACCGAGATCATTTCCAAAGATGGCATGTTGACCGCGAAGGTCAACGGCGCGGAGGTCTCCTCGGGACAATCGGAAGACGTGAAGGAGGGGCCGATTGGCTTCCAATCCGAGGGAGCGGAGATCCACTTCCGCAACATCAAGATCAAGCCCGCGAAGTAACGCCTTGCGGAATGACGAATGCCGAAGCCCGAATGACGAATACCTGATTGTCATTCGGGCTTCGGCATTTCCGAATTTCTATTCCAGTGCAATCGTGTGATTGCTGAGCCGTTCGAAACCAGCTTCCGTGATCCGGTAATTGTGCTCGATGCGCAAGCCGCCCACGTCCGGAATATACAGGCCCGGTTCGAGCGTCACCACGTCCCCCGCTTGCAGAGTCTCGCTGGAGCGGCGGACGAAATACGGCGCCTCGGGGTGGGTCAGTCCGAGTCCATGGCCGGCGTGATGCGGGAAGAACTCGCCAACGCGCGCCTGGTCGAAAACGCCGCGGAGCGCGTCGTAGACCGACTGACACGCCGCTCCCGCACGCAGTTCCTTCTCTCCCGCCGCCATTGCCGCCAGCGACAGGTCCATCAACCGCTGCTGGTCGGCCGTGGGAGGTTTGCCGACCACCAGCGTATTGGTGAAATCGCTGCGATAGCCGTCGATCACGACGGAAAAGTCGAGGATGAACATATTGCCCGGTTCCAGCACGCGCTCGGTCGGCGGCCCGCCGCGCCGCTGCGGGCCTGGAGAGATGGCGAAGTCGCCGTAAACGATCACCGCTTGTCCCGCGGCCTGGATGCAGGCGGTGTTCACACCGCAGTAGACGTCCAACTCCGTCATGCCAGGCCGGATGTTCGCCCGCGCCCAGGCGTGGCCCGCTTCCGTGGCTCGCATGCACCTCCGCAGCAGGTCAATCTCGTCGGGGTCCTTGCGCCGGCGCAGTTCCGCAATCGCGTGGATGATGGCGGAAGCTGCCGGATCGCCGACGCGATCGTGAATGCGCAGCCCTCCGCTGCGCGGATTGACTTCCGCCAGTGGCGCGAGCTGGCGCGGACCGTGGCCCGGCGACTGCCCGTCGTACCAGTCCACCACCCGCCGCTCGTCGACGTGGGCTTGCTCCACGCTTGCGGGCAGCCGGTTCTCGTGGATCAGCTTGGTATGGCCGTCCTT
Source organism: Gemmataceae bacterium (assembly GCA_019752375.1). GTDB lineage: Bacteria > Planctomycetota > Planctomycetia > Gemmatales > Gemmataceae > JAIEMG01. The sequence goes on from JAIEMG010000115.1 coordinate 42,180, forward strand.
GCGCAGCAGCAGGTAGCCGCGAAAGCCGGCGCCGAGACTGAACGAGTCGACGGAAAAATTCGCCAGGTAAGCAAGATGAATCGGGTCGGACAGAAGCAAGTAATCGCTGTCGGCCCACGGTTCCAGCTGCTGCCAGAGGCGTTGGCGTCGCTGGCGGCATCCTTCGGCGGTTAGCATGGGATTATTCACCACAAGGGTACCAATGGCACAACACGGAATACAAAGAAGGCAGAAGGTGTTATTCCAGGCCTGGAGGCCACGGTTCATCTTATGCCGACTGCATGATTTTGGGCTCTCTGTGCTTGGGTGGTGAATCTCGATGGCTTCGTCATTGCTCGATAAGCGCGAGACGCGCATCCGGCAGATGTTCAACAACATCGCGCCGACGTACGACCTGCTCAACCATCTGTTGAGCCTGAACATCGACCGTTACTGGCGCTGGCGTACCACGCGCCTCGCGCCGCCGACCAACGACGGACCGATCCTCGACCTCTGCACGGGCACCGGCGACCTGGCATTGGCCTACGATCGAGCGGCCAAGGGAGCAGTGCCGATTGTCGGCGCCGATTTCTGCCATGAGATGCTCGTCCGCGCCGAGCGGAAATCACAGCGCCGCCATGTCGCCGATCGGTTGCGCTTCGTGGAGGCCGACGCACAGCACCTGCCGTTTCCGGATAACATGTTCCAGATCGTAACAGTGGCGTTCGGCCTGCGCAACGTCACGGATACCGATCGAGGCATCGCGGAGATGGTGCGTGTCACGCGCCCGGGCGGCCGGGTCGCCATCCTCGAGTTTTCCCAGCCGCGGCACTGGCTGTTCGGCCGAATGTACCGGTTCTACTTCCGCCGGATGTTGCCGTTGATTGGCCAGGTGCTGTCGCGCAGCAAGGACAGCGCCTACCGCTACCTGCCCGCCAGCGTGCTCGAGTTCCCCGACGGCGAGGCCCTGGCCGAACGACTGCGCAAGCACGGCCTGACGGACGTGCATTGGCATCCGTTCACGTTTAGCATCGCAACGCTGTACGTCGGCACAAAGGGTGACAAGGTGACAAGGTGACAAGGTGACAAGGTGACAAGGTGACAAGGTGACAAGGTGACAAGGTGACAAGGTGA
>JAIEMG010000157.1 GCA_019752375.1 Gemmataceae bacterium
AGCCGGCTGTGGCGAAAGGATGGTCTGCTCCCACCACCTGAAGGTGGTGGCAGACGGGGAGCCGGCTGAAGCCGGCAGGAAAACCAGCGGCCTTCCGTCGAGGCATCTCGATCCCCAGCGGTTTCATTCGCCCCGACATTTGTTGATTCGCCAGTCCTAACCTGCATGACCGCAAACACACCGCCCCCGTCATATCTTGGCGGGGGCCTTATCGTTTCAATCACGGCCGCCCAACTGTCGATACTGATTGCGATGGGGACGCTCTTGCGGGAGAGGCACCTCACTTTCCCGCACCCTTGCCGCGCCTATAGTTTGGCGCGGCTTTTTCGTTGGCCGAGACGGGCACCAGTCGGGGGGCTGCTTGCTGACCGGCACCTTGGAACGCTTGTGTCACGTCGGAGCAGCCTTGGGCTGTGCCCCAGTCGGCATCGCCGTGTGCGCCGCTGGATCCGAGGCGGCCTAATTGCGTCCCCTGTCAGGCGACGTGCCTGCGCCGTCCTTGCTTTCCCGTTGCTGCCCTAGCTCGCAGCATGAACTTGTGGCAGCAGGGAATCGAGTGTCGGATTCGCACACCTTATTGTCAAAACCGCGCATGGAACTCTGGCTCGACATTAATTTTCACGCGGGAGGGGCGCGTGGGCGAAGTTATGCGCAGGTACGATGCCTAACGCGACTTTTCAAACCAAGTCCGCCGATCGGATGGGATGCTGGAGAAACGGTAAAAACCTGGAAATTCTCCAAATTCGTCGGTCGCCCGACCAAAAGAATACTAAATATTCAGAAAGAGAGGCTACCCGGCACTGCATTTGCACCATAACGGTCTGGAGCGAGCGAACCAGTTCAACGGCTGAGTAGGTTTGTCTCGAGACTAGCGTTTTCGGTAAGAGGTATGTGTCATGGCGCGCGTTGGCCTAGCACTGTATCTGATGGTCGCGGCGGCAACAGGGCCTTACCTCTGCTGTTGTTCCGGCGACCGCCTGCTGGGCCGCCTTTCCGTTGCAAAGTACCCGCAAACGAATGACAGTCGCTGCTGCAATCATCGCGCGATGGGCGGCGGCCATCGCGTCCCAAGAGACGAGCAGCACCCTGATACGCCGATGTCGCATGATCCCTGCTCTTGCCGGGACGGCGTGCCTGACTCCGTCACGTTTTTGGTTGCCAAGTCTTTTCTCAACGCCGATTTCGCTCGGCCCGTGGCTTTTTCACAGGAAGCCATGCCTGGCGTTTTTGCCGCCGCCGATCCTCTTGCCTGTCATCCGCCTGCGGAGAACGCAGGGTTTGCCTTCGCCTCACCCTTGCAGAATCCCCGAGACATTCTCAGCATCTTGCAAACCCTGCGCTGCTAAGGCTCTTCTCTTCAACCGAGATGGCCCGCGGTCTCCGATCGCCGACCGTCCGGTTCTTCTCGTCGCAAGTTTCCGTCGCAGGCTTCCAAGGCAAGCCCGTGTGGCCCGTCTTGGACCTCCGATACGGGCATTATCAAAACATTATGTAGTTGTTCGTTCGATTGCGATTGGGCCACACGGCGACCCACGGTCCATGGCTCGCTTTGTGAATTGTGAGGATAAGCGGCTCGCAGCGTGTGAGTGTGAGCTATTCCTGGTGTTTTGTTCAAAGGAGGTTCCCATGAATCGTCGTAAGGCATTGGGCGCACTCGGCGCCACGGCTATCGGCCTGACGGCCTTGCCGACCGGTCTGGTGCGGGCGGAGCAAGGCGCTGACGCACAACACGAGAACATGATGAAGTGTGCGAAGATGTGCGCGGATTGTCAGATCAGCTGCGACATGTGTTTCCACCATTGTGCCGAGTTGCTCACCAAGGGCACCAAGGAACACGCCAAGACGATGCACCTGTGCATCGACTGCGCGGAGTGCTGTTCCACGGCTTCTCGGTTGGTGGCGCGGAGCAGTCCGTTGGCCGCCGCAGCCTGCGAGTGTTGCGCGAAGTGCAACGATGAGTGTGCGGCTGCCTGCGAGAAGTTCAAGGATGACAAGCACATGGCGGCGTGCGCGAAGTCGTGCCGCGATTGCGCCAAGTCGTGCCGCGAGATGATCAAGCACCTGGCGCACTAAACTCACTTGTTGATTGGCCGGGCGCCGGCTTTAAGCCGGTGCCCGGTTTGCTGGTTCGATAGGCCCCTGTGCCGCGGCTGTGTCAGCCGTGGCTTTTCGAGTTCTCGAACATCTTTTTGGAGAGTTGAACATGGTTGAAACACAGGCCAGCTACAAATGCAGTTCTTGTGGAATGGCCAAGACGATTGCCGCAGACCAGAAGGCCCCCACTTGCTGCGGTAAGGTGATGCAAAAAGCCGCCGCGCAGAAGCCGGGGGAAAGCAAGGAAGGTTCGTGTTGTTCGGGCTAGCCATGAATCTGGCGCGGTTACCAGGCCCGCACTAAGAGTCTATCCGGAGAGTTTTCCCATGAAATTAGGGGGCCTTGGTGATTCATGCGGGGCCTGAAACCGGATGATCGCCGAAATATCCAGCAGAAAACGCGATTCAGGCGTGATCGCAATTCCAGGATACCCCTAGTTTCAAGCGTTTTTTTGCAGATAGACTCTAAGATCAGACTGCGATCGGTTGACTGCGGGGCTGGTGACCTTTCCTTGGGAAGTCGCAGGAACAAGAGGCGGGATCCTTTGAGCATCCGCCCAACGCACCAAATCCGGAACCGTAGGTGAAGCGCGTTTCCGTCTGAGCCACTGAAGCAAGCGCGGGACAGACTGGTCCTGTTCTTACCCGGAGTCGAACTCCAAGAAAGAAGGAATGTTTATGGAGAAGTTCAAAACCTTGGCCACGTCGCGCCTGGCCGTGTTTTTCGGCGGCGTGGTGTTGGCCTTCGCTGTGGCTTGGCCCTTGTTGGGCTCTGCCCAGGACAAATCCGACAAGGCGAAGGATCCCGGTCCGCATGCCCAGCCCAAGGACAAGCAATCTCCTGGCGACCAGAACCTGGCCAGCCAGATTGCCGAACTGCACGTCAAGGTCGCGAAGCTGGAGGCGGCGCTGGCGAAGGGCAAGATGGCCGGCATGGGGGGCGCGGCCGGCATGGGCATGATGGAAGACGACAAGATGATGGGCGGCATGGGCGGCCAGAAGAAGGCCATGGGCAAAGCCGGCATGGGCGGCGGCATGGAAGACATGGACAAGGACGAAATGAAAGGCATGGGCGCCATGGGAGGCGGTAAGGCCGGCATGGGCGGCATGGGCATGGAGGACATGGACATGATGGAAATGATGGGCATGATGGGCATGGCCCCCAAGACCACCGGCGGCATGGGCGGCATGAAAAGCATGGGCAAAATGCAAATGCAAGCCGCGCTGCCCAGCTTCCCGGGCGCTTCGCACATCTACCACGTCGGGGCCACCGACTTCTTCCTCAACCATCCCGAGCACATCGATCTGACCGCCAAGCAGAAGGGCGACTTGGGCCGACTCAAGGAGAAGGCCGTCCTCGCCAAGACCTCCGCCCAGCGCAAGATCGACGAGGCCGAGCAGGAGCTTTGGACCTTGACCAGCGCCGACGAACCGGACGCGGCAAAGGTCGAGGCCAAGATCCAGGAGATCGAGAAGTTGCGCGGCGACCAACGGATGACGTTCATCCGGGCCGTCGGCGGCGCTGCCAAGCTATTGACCGATGAGCAACGTCGGGCGTTGCTGGGGACCGGGGTGGAAAAGACGGCCAAGCCCGACCCGCACGCCGGCCACAAGAAGCCTTGAGCATGTCTGATAGCGTGACCGGTGCAACCTGAATGACCATTGGTCCGGGAGGGCGGAAGAAGTCCCGAGCAACCGCAAGTCGATTCGTTTGCTTGGGGTTGACCGCCCTCCTCGTGGCTGTCCTGCGGAGTAATGCCTTCTCTGACCTGAACCGCTTTCTCGAGGTGACGTAAACATGAACCTTGCACCTCCCCCAAAAACAGCTGCGAGCCAGCTCTTCTGGCTCGGCGTGTTCGCCGTGTCGATCGGACTGGCGTTGGCCCTTCCGGGTTACGGTCAGGTGTCGCCGGAGGACCACAAGAAGCATCACCCCGGGCAGGACAAGGAGAAGGACAAAGCCGGAACGCCGGGAATGGCCCCCGGCGGCAAGGAGCCGGCGAAGGGGATGGGTGGCGGCATGGACATGGGCAAGATGATGGAGGGGATGGGGAAGGCTCCTCCCAAGGAGTTGTATCCAACCCTGATGAGCCTTCCGGACCTTACGCCCGAACAGCGTGAGCAAGTCCGGAGGCAGGCGCAGGAGCGCATGCAGTCGGGAGTGGCTCTCCTTTCCGAGGGACTGGAACGGCTGGCCCAGGCGACGGAGACCGAGGATTATGCGGCCATGCAGGAAGCCACCGCCCAGGCGCGCGAGGCCCTTGCGCGGTTCGAGAGCGGCCTGGCCGCACAGCGCGCTCTGGCCGAGGGCAAGCCGCCCCGCCAGGTCGCCCTGCAATGGTTCAAGGGCGAAATGAACCTGCAACCGTCGCAGGGTGTAGAAGTGCGCGGCGGTCGCTTCGGACTCTCCTGGTTTCACCTGGTTGTCATGGCGATGCTGACCGCCTTCGCCGCTGTCATGATCTGGATGTACTTCCACAAAATGCAACGGGCGACGGTGCTGCTCCAGAGTCTTACCAGCGGCGCTCCGCCTGCGGCGGCAGCGGCAGCCCCTGCACGTGCCGCACCGCCTGCGGCAGACGCCACAGCCGCGCCGCCTGCGGCAGTCACGCCGCCGACACGTGACGGCTCGGCCCCCAGTGTGCCCGCTGCGGGCCCACCGGGAAAGTGGTTGGGCAAGTTGCGCCTCAGCCACATCTTCCAAGAGACTCCCGACGTGAAGACGTTTCGGCTGATGGACCCCCTGGGCGGCGAAATCCCCTTCAGCTTCCAGCCCGGTCAATACCTCTCCGTCACGGTGTGGCCGGAAGGCAAGCCGGTGAAGCGCAGCTACACCATCGCCTCCTCTCCGACCGAACACGCCTACGTCGATCTCACCATCAAGCGCGAGGATCAGGGCGTCGAGTCCCGCTACCTCCACGACCGCGTCCAGGTGGGCGACCTCCTGGATGTGGCGGGGCCGTCCGGCTCTTTTGTTTTCACAGGCAACGAGTGTAAATGCCTTGTCTTCATCGCCGCGGGTGTGGGCATCACCCCGCTGATGAGCGTGACCCGCTACCTGACGGACAGGAGCTGGCCGGGGGAAATCTTCCTCTTGTACAGCTGCCACAGCCCCCCGGATTTCGTCTTCAAGGAGGAATTGGAGTTCCGCCAGCGCCGGCACCCGAACCTACACGTCATCGCCACGGTGTCGAAAGCGGAGGGCACCGACTGGAAGGGGCCGACGGGCCGGATCACGAAGGAGCTGATTCTCCAGTCCGTTCCCGGCATCGCGTCGCGGCGCGTCCACATCTGCGGTCCCAAGGAGATGATGGAAGCGACCGAAAAGTTCTTGGCCGAACTCGGCGTTCCCAAGGAGCAGGTCAAGACCGAAGCGTTCGGCCCGGCCATCGGCAAGCCGGAACCGGAACCCAAGCCAACAGAGGGCACGGCAGCCACGCTGGCCGCGGCCATGCCGCAAGCCCCCGCCGCGGCGCCTCCGGCGGCCGCGGCGGTCGCGGTCAATGTCACTTTCAGCCGCTCGGCAAAGACCGCGCCGTTGCCGCCCGAGAAATCAGTCCTGGAGGCTTCAGAAGACATAGGCGTAAACATCCCCTTCGAGTGTCGCGTGGGCACCTGCGGAGTGTGCAAGACGAAACTTGTCTCTGGCCAGGTGACCATGGCCGTCGAAGACGCGCTGACACCCGAGGATAAGGCTGCGGGGATCATCCTCGCCTGCCAGGCCAAGTCCACGGCCAATGTCGTGGTGGAGGCTTGACATGAAAGAACGCGAGCGCGGTGTCGTCAGCGGTATGGTCGTTCTGATGCTCCTGTTCTGGCTGGGCTTCCTTTTCCACCGTTCGCCCCGATTCGCCGGCAGTTTCTGGGGCGGGATGCTAGCCGTCGCCGGCACGCTGCTCATGCTGGTGCCGCTGGCCTACCTGATCGTCAAGCGGATCCCGCCACTGAAGAAGGCGGCGACGCGACGGGTCTCGATGCAGACCCTCCTGGTATTGCACATCTATGCCGGCGTCCTGGGGCCCATCCTGGTCATCCTGCACACGGGGCACAAGTTCGAAAGTCCCCTGGGCGTCGCCCTGACCGCCATGACACTCGTCGTCGTGTTGAGCGGCTTCGCCGGGCGCTACCTCATGAACCAGTTCCGGCAAACGATCGGCGAAAAGAAGGAGATCCTGACGCGGCTGGAGGCAGCCTACCGGCAAACGGCGGGCGAACTGGCCGACCATCCCGAGCAAATGGCCGCCTTACGGCCCCTGGCTGGTTTCTCGGGCCGCCTGGCCGCGGGGCTCTTGGTCGCGACTCCGGGGTTTGGCCCGGGTGCGGTGAGCGTTTCGGTCCGTGCCCTGCAGTTGGCCGAATCCATGGCCGACCTCGAATACGCCATCAAGACGCACGAGAACTTCAAGCGCTGGTTCGGCCAGTGGCTCAAGTGGCACATTGTTATCAGCTTTATCCTGTACGCACTGCTGGCCCTGCACATTTGGGCGGGCATTCACTTCGGGCTGAGGTGGTTCTCATGAAACTGTGGCCCTTCGCAGTCGCGGCGGCGGCCATCCTCGTGGCCTTGTTCGGCGGGTTTTACTTCCTGCGGGCTCACCCCGGCGGCGAGCGGTCCGGCGTGTGGAGCAAAACGGCCTGGCAGCGCATGGCCCTCCCCGGAGAGCTGTCCCGGGCGCACGCGTTTCTGGAACACAACTGCGCCGCCTGTCACACGGCCGGCAAAGGCGTTGAAGCCAGCAGCTGCATCGCTTGCCACGCCAACAACGAGTCGTTGCTCCAGCGCCAGCCCACCGCATTTCATGCCAATGTGGGGAGCTGCGTCGAGTGCCACCGCGAGCATCGGGGAATCGACCAGCACCCGACCGCTATGGACCACCAGGCGCTGTCCAGGATCGGCTTTCGCCAGCTGAATGCCGACCCCACACCAGGCGGTGAAAGCGAACGGGTGCGGAAAAACCTTCTCGACTGGGTCGGCCAACACCAGCCCGCGGGCCACGGGTCGGAAGGCCATTCGAGCCTTACCCCAAGGGAGGCGGTCTTGAACTGCGCGTCCTGCCATGCGACCAAGGACCGGCACTTCAAGTTGTTCGGCCAGGACTGCGCCCAGTGCCACACGACGACGAAGTGGACGATTCCGGAGTTCCGGCATCCGTCGCCGAATTCCAAGGACTGCGCTCAGTGCCATCAGGCGCCGCCGAGCCACTACATGATGCATTTTCAAATGATCTCGGCCAAGGTAGCGAGCAAGCCTAAGGCCCGGGTGAACGAGTGCTACCAGTGCCACCAGACGACCGTCTGGAACGACATCAAGGGTGCGGGCTTTTACAAGCACCATTGAAAACCACGCAGCTGAGAATGTCCGATAAACCCAACATCGTCTGTCTTGAAGAGCGAGAATTTTCCATGAATCGACGACCCTTGATCCAGTCAATTTCCAAAATTCTGTGCTGCCTGCTGCCGCTTGCTCTCGTGCTGGTCTTGATTGTCAGCGGCATCATGAGCCATTTCCTTTGGGCGGCGCTGGCAATGGTTGTCTGTTGCCTGGCAATGTTTTACCTGATGGGCCAATCGTGCGAAAGTAAGTGTGCAAACCCAAATTCCCAGCGGGCGCCCGATAAGATCAAAACGCCAAAGTGCCCTGACGCCTCCGCGGATTGCGCAGTTCGAGGGAAAGCGATTCACGTGGCACAACAAAAGGAGCACCTGCAGCGATGAGCATGAAGTGCGCCAAGGTGCAATAGAGTCTCAGAAAACGGAAGGCGCTAACAAGGAGCCGTGTGTGTTTCCTTGGCACCTTCCAATCCAGACGAGGAGAAACTCCATGATGTCCCGCATTTCGTTCCTGGCGGCTGTGGCCGTGGCGCTGGTCGTCCTGGCCGGGCTGCCGCTGCTGGCCGCCGACGGCAAGGTCCACGAGGCGACAGTCGTCAAGGCCGGCGACGGCAAGATCACCCTGACCTTGAAGGGCGATGAAAAGAAACACACGCACGACGTCGCCAAGGACGCCAAGATCACCCTGGACGACAAAGCGTCCAAGCTCGATGAGCTGAAGGAAGGCTTTCCTGCCAAGGTGACGATGGACGACAAGTTTGTCGTCACGAAGATCGATGCCAAGTCGAAAAAGTAAAGTACCACGCGTAGGATGCCGGGCCGTGAGGTCGCCCATGGCCCGGCATCTGTAGTTTCCGCGGAGAGGTGATCGGCATGCCGCAGACTGCCGGACGCGATACGGTGCACAAGAAACTGATTGTCCTGGAAGGCGGTTGCACGTGGCTCAACCCTTATACGACGACATGCTCGACCGACTTCAGCGCGGCGCTTTCGCTTACTTCGTGAACACATTCAGGAAGAAGAGGAGGTCTTGTACCCAGCGGTCCTCCTGATCGGCGACTACGTGAAACGGCGGCTCGACAAGCAGTAACGTCTCCCCGCTTTTCGTCTCGTTCGCGGTCCCCCGAGGGCGATCGCCTGGCAGAGACCCGGTCCGGCAAGATTCAGGCGCGCTGAGGAGGCACGAGTGGGGAAATTGCCTGGAGCATCGAGCGCATGACTAACCCGATCGGCGTCCTTTTCTCCTCCGTGGTGAAAGAGCATTCACAGCACGTGATCCTTTTTCTGGCGGACGGCATCCAGTTGTGTGCCGCCGTCCTGATTGGGCTGGCGGCCGTGCAAGCAACCGTCCGGTCCCTGCTGATCTACGTCCGCCCCGGTTCCGTCGAGTCCGCGACCGACGAGATTCGGCTCCGGCTTGGGCGGTGGCTCGTGCTGGCCCTGGAATTTCAGGTGGCCGCAGACATCTTGCGGACCGCCGTCGCCCCCAACTGGAATGAGATCGGGCAACTGGCAGCCATCATCGTGCTGCGAACCGTGTTGAATTTCTTCCTTCAGAAAGAGATTGCGAAAGCGGCCCGGAAGGGGAGCAATCCGCCGGTTTGACTGAGGGAGCCTGGGCCGCGCATCGAATTCCCGCGAGGTGAATATGTCCACGAAATCTGCATCGAGCCAGCACGAGCCGACCGCGAGCGCGGCAACCGACAAGAAAACGATGGCGCTGAAGATCGGCGTGATGGGCGGGGCCACGGGGGTCATGAGCAAGGAGCACATGGACAAGGCGCACCAACTCGGGCGGGCCATTGCCAAGAGTGGTTCCATCCTCATCACGGGGGCGTGCCCGGGCATGCCCCTGATGGCAGCCTGCGGCGCCAAGCAGGAGGGCGGAATGGTCGTTGGCATCTCACCGGGCCTGAGCCTCGACGAGCACGTCGGCAAGTACCACTCGCCCGCCGAGTTTCACGACGTGCTCATCTTCACCGGCAGCGGGCTCATGGGACGAGAGGTCGTCAACATCCGCAGCTCCGACATCGTGGTCATCGTCGGCGGGCGGAGCGGCACCCTGGGCGAGCTGGCCATCGCCTACGATGAAGGACGGCTGATCGGCGTCCTGACCGGCACCGGCGGCATCAGCGATATGGTCCGCGACATCCTGGCTGCCTGTGCCAAGGACACCGGCTCCCAGGTCGTCTATGACGCCGAGCCGGAGCGGCTGATCGAGGAATTGCTGCGCGTCTACCGCACCTCGCATGTCCGCCGGCCCTCGTGCTTCTGCCTGGACCGCCCGCCCGGCGAGGAGGGCGGCCCGAAGCCAGGCATGGAAAAAGACCCGGTCTGCGGCATGGAGGTCGTCCCCCAGTCGGCCGCGGCCGAGCGGACCGTGGCAGGCCGCCGCTACGTGTTCTGCTCCGCCGCGTGTGCGGCGCGCTTCGACGCCGACCCCTTGAAATACGCCCCGAGGTCCAAACCCGATGCCTGATACACCCATGTTGCAATTCCTCGGTGCCGCGGGCACCGTCACGGGATCGAAGTACCTGGTCAGCGCTAGCGGCCGACAGATCCTGCTCGACTGCGGCCTGTTTCAAGGCCCGAAAGACCTGCGGCAGCGGAACTGGAGCAAGCCTGCCTTTGAGCCGGGCCGCGTTGATGCGGTCGTGCTGAGCCACGCGCACATCGACCACTCGGGCTACCTGCCGCTGCTGGCTCGGCACGGCTTCCGAGGGCCGATCTTTTGCACGCCGGGCACCGCCGACTTGTTGGGTGTCTTGCTCCCTGACGCGGCGCATCTGCAAGAGGAGGAAGCGGCCACCGCCAACCGCTACGGCTACTCGAAGCACAGGCCCGCCCTGCCCCTATTCACGGCGCAGGACGCGCAAGCCGCGCTGCGCCTGATCGAGCCACGCCCCTATGGGGAGCGCTTCGCCGTCACCACGGGCATGGCCTCCGTACTGCGGCGGGCCGGTCACATCCTCGGCTCGGCCTCAGTCGAACTCCAACTCGGCGAGGCCGACCCGTTCCGCCTGGTGTCTTCCGGCGACCTGGGCCGCTGGGACCGGCCCATCCTCCGCAACCCGGACTTCGTGCCCGAGGCGGACATCCTGCTCGTGGAGTCCACCTACGGCGGCCGCACTCATCCTCCCGATCCGATGGAGGCACTGGCGCGCGTCGTCCAGGAAGCGGCGCGGCGCGGCGGCGCCTTGCTGGTTCCGGCCTTCGCGGTAGGCCGGACGCAGGAGCTGGTCTGGATGCTCCGCCAGCTGGAGGAGGCGAACCGCATTCCCTCCCTGCCCGTATATATCGATAGCCCGATGGCGATCAACGTGTCGGACATCTACTGCCGCCATCCTGAAGACCATGCCCTCGACATGAAGCTGCTCATGGACGAGAAGCGCTGCCCCCTGTGCTGCAAGCAGTACCATCTGGCCCGCACGCCACAAGAATCGAAGGCATTGAATCACCGCGCCGGCGCGCTGGTCATCATCTCGGCGAGCGGCATGGCCACGGGGGGCCGTATCCTCCACCACCTGAAGCTGCGGCTGCCCGACCCGCGCACCACCGTGCTGCTGGTCGGCTTCCAAGCCATCGGCACGCGCGGGCGGGCGCTCCAGGAGGGCGCACCCTCGGTCCGCATCCACGGGCAGGACGTTCCGGTGCGTGCCCAGGTGGAGACGCTCGAGGGGCTCTCCGCGCATGCCGACCGCGAGGAGATCCTGCGCTGGCTGTCCGGGTTCCGACGGCCGCCCGCACAGACCTACATCGTCCACGGCGAGCCCCAACCGGCGCAGAGCCTGGCCGAAACGTTGCAAACAGGCCTGGGCTGGAAGGCCCGAGTCGCCCGTGACGGAGAAACGGTGCCCTTGACGCGGGGTGAGGGAGAGGGCGCGTAGTTCGGACTGCCGGGACCCTTAAGCTGTGCATAGGAAGCAGGTAGTCTTGCAGGCGGCTACTCATGAGTCAACCTTTATACGACGAAATGCTGAGCGGGCTTCAGCGGGAGGCTTTCGCTTACTTCGCGAACGAGGCGAACCCCGCCAATGGTTTGGTGAAAGATTGCACGCGCCCCGGCTTCCCCTCCAGCATTGCCGCCGTCGGGATGGCGTTGGCAGCCTACCCCGTCGGCGTCGAGCGGGGATTGCTGACGCGTGCCGAGGCGCTGGCGCGGGCACTGACGACCTTGCGCTTCTTCTGGAATTGCCCCCAAGGGCCCGAGCCGGACGCCACCGGCTATAAGGGGTTCTACTATCACTTCCTTGACATGGACTCGGGGCGGCGCGCCGGGGACTGTGAACTATCCACCATTGACACAGCGCTTCTGCTCGCGGGAGCGCTGACCGCCGCCTTGTACTTCGATGGAGACGTGGCTGAGGAGCGCGAGATGCGCGAACTGGCGGATGCGCTCTACCGCCGCACCGACTGGCAGTGGGCCCAGAACGGGGAGGCCACGCTCACGCACGGGTGGAAGCCGGAGGGGGGGTTCCTGCCCTATCGGTGGCGAGGCTACGACGAGGCCACGATTCTCTATCTCCTCGGCCTTGGCTCGCCGACGCACCCTCTGCCCGTGGAGAGTTACTGGGCATACACCTCCACCTACAGCTGGAAGACCATCTACGGTTACGAGTTGGTGTACGCCGGCCCGCTCTTCATCCACCAGTACTCGCATGTCTGGGTCGATTTCCGCGGTCTCCAGGACGATTTCATGCGGGCCCGCGGTGTCGACTACTTCGAGAACAGCCGCCGGGCGACCTACGTACATCAGCAATACGCGATCCGGAACCCCCTCCAGTTCAGCCACCACTGCGATTGCTGCTGGGGGCTGACGGCGAGCGACGGTCCCGGACCGGCCACGCACCGTATCGAAGGCATCGAACGCCGCTTTTACGATTACCTCGCGCGCGGCGCCCCGTTCGGGCCGGACGACGGCACCATTGCGCCGTGGGCGGCGGTCGCCTCGCTGCCGTTCGCCCCGGAGATCGTACTGCCGACGATCCAGCACATGATCCACCTCGGTGTCGGGCCGACCCACTGCCGCTATGGTCTGGCGGCCAGCTTCAACCCAACGTTCCCGGCCCCGGCTGGCGCGCCCGGCTGGACGTCGTCATGGAATTACGCGCTTAACCAAGGGCCGCTCGTCCTGATGGTCGAGAACTACCGCTCGGGACTCATCTGGAGCTTGATGCGCCGTTGTCCCTATCTGGTCGCGGGGCTGCGCCGGGCCAACTTTTTCGGCGGTTGGCTCGGGGCCGGTCGCGGTGAAGGGTAGTGCCTCGGCGCGGGGTGGAGTCATGGCAATTCTTGTCGAGCGCCAATGGCGCTTGGCTTTTGGCGCGTATACTGTAGGAGGTCATGTCTTTCTCCGTTGCGACGCGTCGATTTATGATCGAGCGGTCCTCTGCCTAGAGTGCGCGAACCCCTTTGACAACAAGGCGGAACTGCTGAGATAGCGATTTACAAACCCGAAAAACCGCAGTCAGTGCGTAGAACCCAACTCTTTTTGAGGAGACGACCATGAGTTCCGACACGACCCGCAGGGATTTTCTGACCGGCACCATCGTCACGGCAGGCATTCTGGCCACCGGGGACGGTCAGCAGCTGCTGGCCCAGGACAAGAAAGACGCGGCCCAGCCCAAGCACGACCAACACACCACGGCAACCGTTGTCGTGGGCAGCGCCAAGGATCGCGGCAAGCTCGTGGCTGGTTTTCGGAAGTCCGGCCTGGAGCCCGTCCCCGTCGAAGTGCCGGACGGTCCTCCGAAGCTCGCCTGGAAAATGGTCGACGGCGTCAAGGAGTTTCACCTGACTGCCGAGCACCTCAAGCGCGAGGTCTTGCCTGACGTTTGGATCGATGTGTGGGGTTATAACGGCAGCATGCCCGGACCCATGATCGAAGCCGTTGAGGGAGACAAGGTCCGCGTCATCGTGCACAACAAGCTGCCGGAGCCGACCATCATGCACTGGCACGGCATCGACGTCCCCAACCTTATGGATGGCGTGGAGGGCCTGATCCAGGACCCGATCCCGCCGGGAGGCACTTATGCTTACGAGTTCACCCTCACGCAGAACGGGACGTTCTTTTACCATACGCACGTGGCCATGCAGCAAGGCATGGGGATGGTGGGCCTCTTCATCATTCATCCGAAGGTAGCCCACGACCCGCCGGTGGACCGCGACATCGCCCTCATCATTCAGGAATGGGCCATCTTGCCGGGTTCCACGATCCATAACACCATGTCGATGGAGTTCAATCTCTTCACGCTCAATGGCCGGGCGGCCCCCTACATCACGCCCCTGGTCATCAAGCAAGGCGAGCGGGTGCGCATCCGCCTGGTCAATTTTAGCGCCATCGACCACCACCCGATGCACTTGCACGGGATGCAGTTCTGGATCACCGGGACCGAAGCGGGCCGCATTCCGGACACGGCCTGGATCCCCAGTAACAACGTCCTGGTGGCGGTCGCGCAGGCCCGCGACATCGAGTTCATTGCCAACAACCCAGGCGACTGGGTGTTTCACTGCCACATGTTCCACCACATGATGAACTTCATGTCCTCCATGGTGGGCCGGATGGGTGGCCATACGATGAAAGGCATGCCGACGGGCGGCAGCATGGCCACGGGCATGGGTATGATTACGCGCGGCCCGGCATTGTCTCCCGACTTCGGCGCCAACCTGGGGCGCGGCACGGGGGAGCAAACGGGCCCCGACCGGGCAGTGGGCAATGGCCCTCAAATGGGCCAAATGAAAATGGGTCCCAAGACGGGCGACAAGATGAAGATGGATCCCAAGATGAAAATGGGCAACGGCAAAGACCCCCACGCCGGCCACGGCGGAGTTCCCACGACCGTGCCGGGCTTCCCGCAGAGCATGGCCGGGATGGAAATGTATTCCGAGAAAGAGATCGAGAAGCTCAACAGCAGGTGGCAAACCCGCGGCATGCGCAAGGGCTGGTTCGAGGGGGTCGAGGGTCTGATGACCGTGGTTCGCGTGCTGCCACCGGAGTTGTATGACAAGGTGGTTTCCGGGAAGGGAGAAGTGCCGCCCGGGGCCAGCGTTCCGGGCTTTGTGCCTAACAAAGGGCCGCATGATATGCAAAAAATGAAAAAATAGACCAGGAACGGCGTCAAGGCCGTCGGCCCCGGCACACGGGAGAGGTGTGCCGGGGCCGACTCTTATACGGATGCGCTCTCGTGGAGGCCAGCGAAATCAGCGCGGCTTGGGCGATGCTTCGAGGTGCCCCTGAGGCGTTGGCCCGGGCGGCACGTTCAGCCCGCCCACCAGTAGCAGCCCCTTGATCTCCGTTTCCGCCCGCCGCAGGTCGAGCAGGGCGTTGGCGTAATCGTCGCTGAACTGGAAGTAGGTGCGCTGGGCGACCAGGACCTGCGGCCAGGCCGCCCGCCGCTTCTGGAAGTACTCCTGGTACAGCTCGTACGCCTTACGCGACGTGGGCAGCGACCGCTCGCGGAAGTCCTCGACCGACGCCCGGGCCGTCTCGTAGCGGCTGAAGGCGTCGGCCAGGCGGCGGCGCAGGATCAACTCTAGGCGGGCGACCTCGGCATGGGCTCGAACCAGGTCGGCCTTGGCCTGCTTGATGGTCCCCTGGTTGCGGTCAAACAGAGGCACGCGAATGGAGACCTGGGCGTTCCATTGGGGATTGGGGCCGGGATTTTCAAAGTTATAGCCAGGCCCGCCCTGCACGACGATGTTGGGGATGGGTTCGACCTTCTCGCGCTTCACCGTGATCTCATCGCGGACGACCTCGGCTTGGGCGAACTGGATCTCCGGGCTCTCTTGCAGCAGCCGGCACAGTTCCTTCTCCCACTCCAGCGGCGGGCCATCCGGCTCCAGTTGGCCGGCCAGCGGGCAAGGCGGCAGTTCCGGCGCGCCGATCATGGTCGCCAGGTGTTCCCGGCTGCGGCGGTAACGCTGCTCGACTGCCGCAAGTGCCACCCGCTCGCGGTTGGCCTCGACCCGGGCCTGGAGAAGGTCTGGCTCGTTGCCCTGGCCGACGTTGACCAATTGCTCCGTCGTCTTCACGGCGTCCTGCGCATTTTTGACCAACTCGCGGTGGTTCTCGATCAGCCGCTGGGCGGTCAGGACCTCGTAAAAGGCGATGTGGATGTCGTTGATGACCCGCAGCTGCTGGGCGGTCGCCTGGATTTCAGCGGCCAGGGCTTCTTGTTGATACTTGGCGCGGCTCAGGCGCAGCTTGCCCGCCGTGACAATCTCCTGCCGAATGAAACCGCCCTGGAACTCACCAGGGGTACTCTTACCCGCAGGCCCCGGGACACCGATCAGCTCCGCTTGGTAGCCGATCGTCGGGTTGGGGTAAAGTCCCGCCTGGAGCGCCTTGGCACGCGAGACGTCGATCTGGGCCGCCGCCTGGACCAGGGTCGGGTTGCCGCGCAGCGCCATCGCCTCCAAATCGCCCAGGGTCAGGCTGGAGGGCGCTGCTGCCGGACTGGGACTCGGAATTCCTTCCTCGCGCTCCTTGACTGGCTCGGCGGCGCCAGCGGGCCGCGCGACAACGAGCAGGCACACGAGCCAAAGGGCTCGCTTCGATTTCGAGCAAACCATGTTGAAACATCCTTGCAGTTGTAAACTTTCGGTGTGCCCGCCAGCAACCGTTACGCGATGTATCGGACGCAGTCCGTGCGTGGTTGCACGCCAAGGCCTCCACTTTGGCTGGTTTCGCACCACCTGGGATACCCAAGGAAGGAATTCTGCGCAATTTGCCGCAGACGAGTGTTCCTCCCGAATGGGCCGTCCGGGCCGGTGTAAGCAGTCGTCGCGGATGCCGCCCAACCCGTGGGGCCGCTATTGGCGACGCGGGTCGGACGTATCCCACAACAATACGGTGGCATCCTGGCTGCCCGAAGCCAGCACCTTGCCGTCCGCGGAGAACGCCAGCGAGGAAATCGGTCCTGGATGGCCATGAAACTGAAAGCGATCCCGTCCCGTGGCGACATCCCAGATGTGGATCGTCTTTCCTTCAACCACGGCAGCCAGCATTCCGCCATTCGGCGAGAAGCGGATATTCGTTACCGACTTCAAGTTCCGACCGAGTCGGGCGGAGACTTCCCCTTTGCCGACGTCACGCACACAGATTTCTTCCTTCTCCGCGATCGCGATCGTTTTTCCATCAGGCGACCAGGAACTCTCGCCGCCAAAGTTCGTTTTCGCGTCCCAACTCAGCTTGCCTGTGACTGCGTCCCACACGCGCAGCGGTTCATAGGCGCCGGCCGAGGCAATCCGACTGCCATCTGGAGAGAACGCCAGGTAGCTGAGTGCCAGCGGATTGCGAAAATCGATGTACAGCTCGCGCTTGCCTGTGGCCGTGTCCCAGACCGACAGTTTCGTCGGGGCCTTCTGGTCCACATATGTCTCGCCGGCAAGGCGCCGGCCGTCGGCAGAGAAAGCAAAGCGAGTGTTCCCGCCCTTCAAGTCCCCCTCGCACGGGCGAAGCTCCTTCATGGTCGCCACGTCCCGGAGGTGGGCGGTCTTGTCGGCTTCGTTCCAGCGGCAGAGGAGTTTGCCATCGCTGGAAAACGTGTCCCACCGCCCTGCCTCTCGATTGTCCGCCACCTGCCGAGGCGCACCTTTCGCGTGGATGTCCCAGTGAAGCACCCTGCTCATGGTGTCGCAGGTAAGAAGTGACTTGCCGTCGGCCGAAAATGAAAGGGGGAACACGGCGCCGTGATGGGCGGCGTCGGCACTGCCTTCCGTCAGTGGAATTGCCTTGCCCGCGGCCATGCGCCAGCGAAGGATCCGATACCCGTCGATGCGGACCAAGAGTTGCCCGTCGCGGGCCATGGCGTGCTCTCCAGATTTGAACCGCTGCCGCTCTTTCCGCGTGGCCGTTTCGTAAGCGATGACGCCCCCTTTGCTTGGCGAGATGAACAGGCTTTTGCCGTCCGACGAAAACGCCACCGACTGATAGGCGAGGTAGCGGCCATTCTCCTGGGCGCCCGGGTCCGGGTCGCCCACGGAATACAGTGTTTTGCCCGTGGCCACCTCCCAGACGGAGACGGTCGAAGCGCCGCCGGCCACGGCTAGACTTTTGCCGTCCGGCGAGAATGCCAGCGAGGCGGCTGTCCCCGCCGGCAGCTCGTGGAGTGTCTTACCCGTGGCTGCGTCCCAGAGCCGGACGACGTTCTCGGAACCACCAAACGTACCGTGCCGGTTGTAGCCCGAGGCCAGGACCTTCCCGCAGGGCGAATACGCAAGTGCTTTGACCGCACTCTTGTGACCGGGGAAACGGCGAACCACCTTGCCCGTCGGCACCTGAAGCAGGACAAACATGGCCTGTCCGGCATTTCGCTCGTCGCCGCAAGGCACGGCGATGGTATTCCCGTCCGCGGCGAACGCGAGGATGGGCGACCCTCCATTGCCCGGTGCGAGCTTGGCGGAACCCAACTCGGTGCCCTTGCTCACATCCCAGAAAACGACTTCGCCCGAGTGGGCGGCAGCGATCGCGCGCCCGTCGGGCGAGAATGCGATGGTGCGCATGCCCCGGTCTGTATCTCCCAGCTGGCGAAGGAGCTTCCCGCTGGCCGAATCCCAGAGCCAGACGATTCCCGATGCCGTGGACGCTATGATGCGCTGGTCCGACGAGAGCGCCACGGAAGTGACGACGTCCGGATGCGCCAGGCGCGCGGCGCCCAGCCGGTCCAAGGAGCCCGCGGGGAGCGGATCGCCATAGCGATCCAGGCGCGGCGCCATCGGTACATCCGCACGCGCGACCGCGGAAGGCCGGTGGCTTGCTTTCAACTCTTCGCGGTGCCAGGGGACACGGTCCAAGCCGAGCAGGACCAACAGCGTGCCCCAGGCGAGCACTCTCAATCGCCGCGCCATTGCTGGAGCCCTCATTGTGCATACCTCCGGTGGAGAGGGTATTCTTCCTCCTCAGGATAACGAAAGCGCGTCCCGCGAATACGAAATTTCCAGGCAACGGTCGGCGCCGCGGGCGGACTTCACGTCCATCCCGCTCGCGTCGGCCCAACGGGGGAAACCGTCTACCCGCGAAAAAAGTAGCCGGCTGACGGCTTCCCGGCTGTAATGAGAAACCGAGCTTGCGGGACGCGGCGGCGTTCTCTGAAGAAACGGCCCGCGTGTCATCGCGCCGTCAGAAGATTTCCACGTCATGGAGATGGTCATGCGATCCATGCTTGGGGCGGTCTCGATCACACTGCTGAGCCTGATCGTTCTCGCGAACGGAATGCCGCCGGACGCGATGCCGCGCGCCGACCGCTACGGCGACCCGTTACCGCTCGGGGCCATCGCCCGCCTGGGAACGGCGCGCCTGCGGCAGGAACACCGGGTTTTGGACATGGCCTTTTCCCCGGATGGTAAGGGCCTGGCCTCGACGGATGGCTCGACGGTGTATCTCTGGAGTACCGCAACTGGCGCGCTCGGCAAGAAGCTTCAGCCAACGCCGGCGGCTGCCACCAAGCGAAACGCAGGGCATCAGCTAGCATCCACGGTTTTTTGCATGGCGTACGCTCCCAGCGGCGCTCGCCTGGCCACCGGTGGGGCCACGATCGAGATCTGGGACGTTGCCAGCGGTAAGCGAGTCCGCGAGCTGAAAGATGAGGAACTGAAGACCAAAGAGAATGGGCTGGTGACGGAAAGTTGCATTGCATTTTCGCCGGATGGAAAACAACTCGCTTCCTGGAGCGCGACGAACGGGAGCGCCCAGGACGACCATGTGCTCATCCGTCTGTGGGACGCTGCCAATGGACAATTGCTCGCCAAGTTCGACGTCGGTGACGTGCCTTCGGGATCCTGGCGGCACGAGCGGGAAGATCGGCTCGCCTTTTCTCCGAATGGCAAGATTCTCGCTGGCCTTCATCACGGCAAAACGCTTTACAAATCATCGTTCGGTTCATCGATCCCCGTGGGCTATTCCGGCGAGATTTGGCTTTGGGAAACCGATACCGGGCGCATGCATCAGAGAATTCCCGTATCGACGAGCGTGTCCTCGTTGATGTTCTCGCCGGATGGCAAGACGCTGGAAGTCGCGGGTACCGAATGGTACAGGGTCAACACCGCGAATTCTGGCATTGCCGCGAGCTACCGCTCAGGCACGGTATCCGTCTTGTATGACGCAGCCACGGGAAAGGAACGGTCAAGAACAAGCCAGAGCGGGGAAAAACCAGTCCTTCGTCCGTTCGACCCTCACCTGGCGGGCCTGCGTTATTTTCGCTTGTCGGCGGACCGCAAGACGATCGCACGGTACGGAAGTGGATGTGCCATCTACCTGTGCGATCCAGTCACGGGAAAAGAAAAGACCGTCCGCCCCGGTCATGACAGCTGGGTGACGGACCTGGCCTTCTCTGCCGATAGCAGGACGGTCGCCTCCGCAAGTGTGTTGGACGGCGCCTTTCGAGTCTGGGACGCTCGGAGCGGCAAGCATCTCTCTGCTTCGCAATTGCCAGCCCAAACCGACGCCTTCCACGTCGGCAATGGCCTATCGTTTTCACCGGATGGCGGCACGCTCGCCGTGGACAACACCTTCTGGGAACAAAAAACGGGCAAACAGCTGGCCAATGCGAGAGTAGCGGTCGACACTTCTCGCGGGCGCCTTCGCGCCAGTACGTTCTCCCCGGACGGCAAAACCTTTGCATTCATTGCGGGAAGCGATCAAGAACAACAGCTCGGCGTTTGTCGGTGGGACGGTGAAAACACATCTTCCTATCAAGACCTGACCTATCCCAAAGACAGGGACAGGCGGACGCAAACCACGATTGTCGGTTGCGTATTTCTGGATCCGGCTACCCTGGCTTCGGCCGTGCAATCCACCGCCTTTGGCCGCACATCGCCCTTTATTCCCGAAGCCGCACGCGATGACTGGAGATGGAAGCAGCATGGTACGCTTGTTTGGTGGGATACCAGCACCGCTCAGGCAAAGCAGTGCCGAGAGTTCCAGTTGCCCACCTCTGCTTCCAATCTTGCCTATCTTGCCGTCTCGTCCGATGGGCGGGCGGTGGCTGGGCTACTAACGGAGCAATCCGAGACAACGCCGCCGGAATTCTCATACTCCTGGATCATCGCCGAGACTTACAGCGGCAGAGAAGTCTGTAGGGTGGCCGTGGGCAAGAGGACAATGCAGGACTATCCCCGTTCGGCTGCCTTTTCGCCCGACGGCAAGCTGCTCGCCTGGGGAACACAAGCGGGTTCCATCCACCTTTACGATCTGGGCAGCGGTCAGGAGCTTGCCCGCTTCGCCGCGTCTCCCTCCAGCGTTGTCCGGCTTGTCTTCTCGCCGGACAACGAGCTGCTGGCTTCGTTCGGGCACGGCACCGAGGTCCTGATGTGGGACGTGGCGGCAGTCGTCGCCGCCAAGCGACCAAGGAACGATCTCAGCGCCGAGGCTTTCGCCGCGCTGTGGTCAGATTTGGCCGACCGGGATGCCGCCGTGGCCTGGCGGTCGACCGGGACCTTGTCCGCGTCGGGAGAACATGTGGTTCCCTTCTTGAAGAAACGGCTGCGACCCGCCGAACCCGTCGACCCGCGGCTCATCGACCGGCTCATCGGAGACCTCGATAGTCCGCAGTTCCAGGTTCGGCAAGCAGCCGTCGCGGAGCTAAGCAAGCTGGGCAGACCATGCCTGTTGGCCCTCAAACGCGTGCTGGACAGACAGCCTGCCCTCGAGGTGCGCCGGCGCGTCGAGTCGTTGCTGGATGAAATCGGCAAGCAACCGCCTTTTTCCGTGGAGCAGTTGCGCCGACTGCGTGCCATCCAGGTGCTCGAACGAAACGGCTCGACCGAGGCGCGTGCCCTGCTTGAGGCCATGGGGAAAGGCGATCCCGACGCGTTCGAGACTGCTGATGCCCGACGCGCCTTGGCCCGATTGAGCTTTCGCGCCAGGCGCTGAGCGGTTGCAGCCTCCATTGGGGGGGGACGCGCCTCTGCAAAACGAGGGACGCCTTCACGCCTCGGACGGCGACGTTCCTGAAGAGGCGGCCGTCATGCCGGCGGACACGCCCACCGTCACGAGATACATCCATGAATCCCGCTGATGCGGTCGCGTTCGCCAACGGCACGCCTTGAAAATCCAGGGGCGTTCCCTGGGGAATCGGATCGCATCAGCTAAGGTTTTCTGCACGGTAGGAGAGGCGGGACAGCGCTGACGGGCCGGGCAACTTTGGCTGCCCGGCCCGTTTTGCTACGCCCGTGGTTCAGCGCCTGTAATACCCGTGTGAGCCCACGCCGTACGGATAAGAAGGCGCACCGTGGCTTGGCGGCGGGGCGTAGTGCCCGCCGTAGGTGGGTGCCTGGCCAATCGTATGCCCGAGCGGCAGCACGTCATGTAGCCCCCGACTGTAGTGATTGAGGGGCCCCAACGGGGTCGGGTAGCCCGGTTCGTAAGGTAGGTAGTCGTGTGCGCCGTAGCCCAAGTAGTGGCCCCGAGCCACGACGGGCGGAAAGGCCGATGCCGGCGAGGCGAGGGAGCCGGAAACCAGCGCGCCGGCAAGCAAGGCCAAGACGGTCAGCAATTTCGTGCGCATGGCAAATTCCTCCTCATTCCGTGCGGCTGTCGGCCAGAGTTGTCCAAAGGCGAGAGGATGTCGGGCACGGAGATCGGTTCCGTTGTCCTGGCCGGACATTTCGTTCCTCCCTCCTACGTCACAGGAACGCGCATCGGCGCGAATCTTGCGCTGGCCCGCATTGTAGAAAGGCCGCGCCGGACCGCAACGGCCCGGTTTTTCGCCTGCGAAACATGGGCGGCTTGCGTCGGATTGAGCGTTTCGGCGATTGGACGAAACGGACGGCGATGGCACGAACCTTGCATCACTTCAAAGCGGCTGGCGGGCCTCTCATCACATGGCTGGTTCCGCGGAATCGGCCGGGTTCTTCCTGGAGGGGAATGGCATGGCTCACCAAGAGTACGCCTCGTGCATCGAAGCCTGTGTGCAGTGCGCCCAAGCGTGCGAGCATTGCGGCAACGCCTGCTTGTCCGAGTCCGACCCCGCGAAAATGGCCGAATGCATTCGTTTAGACCAGGATTGTGCCGCGATCTGCTGGGAAGCCGCGGCCTTCATGAGCCGGGACTCGCCATTCGCCGAGGCGATGTGTCGGGCCTGCGCCGACATTTGCGAGGCCTGCGGCGCGGAATGCGCCAAGCACCGCGTCGAACACTGTCGCCAATGCGCGGATGCTTGCCGCCGTTGCGCGGATGAATGCCGAAAGATGGCCGGTGCCGTCACCTAAATTCGCGGCCCCGTGCAACCCAGCGCCTCTCGATCGGCAAACGATCGTGCTTTGAACCGTCAGCCGCCTTTTCCAGCTGCGGTGGGACCGGCCGGGTGCTCCGGCCGGATGTCCTCTTCAATCCATAGCACCGAACGGAGGAATTACTGATGGGACCCAACCTGCGTCCAGCCGGCCTCTCTGCCACGGTCGGCTTCATCGCGCTGAGCGCTGGCAGCCTATTGCTGAGCAATTTGCCGAGTGCCCGCAGCGACGACAAGAGCGCAACCGCCCACGCGGCGCACCAGCTTAAGAGCGCTCCCGGCGCCGCCGACCTGCCTTTCGACGTCCAGTTCATCGACAGCATGGCGGCTCACCACCAAATGGGCGTGGCTATGGCCGCGCTGGTGCCCGACCGCGCCCGGCACGCCGAACTCAAGGAGATGGCGAAGAAGAGCATCGACGACCAGCGCCAGGAAATCCAGCAGCTCAATAAATGGCGGCAGCAGTGGTACGCCGACAAAAGCTCCGGGCTGAACATGGAGCTGCCAGGCATGGCGGCCATGAAGAACATGCGCATGGACAAGCTGAAAGCGGCCAGCGGCGAGCCGTTCGATCTGTTGTTCATCGACGAAATGCTGCCGCACCACCAAGGGGCCATCGACCTGAGTCGGCAAGCCCTGACCAAGGCGGACCATGCGGAACTCAAGAAGTTCGCGCAAAAGGTCATCGACGCCCAGGAGAAGGAGAAGGAGCACCTCAAGCACCTGAAGTCGCAATGGAGCAAGGAGCCGAAATGACGCCAGCCGGAGCGCGGGTCTGGACGCGGCACGATCCGATCTTCCGCCCAGACTCGCGCTGCCGGCCGCTACTGTATGGAGGGCCGCATGTCGCCGTTCGCACTGCCGATCCTGGGGCCGCTCGCCTGGATCGACGTCGTCCTTGTGGGCTGGTTTGCCCTGACCCTCTTGTCGGCGGCCTACGTCGCGTGGGATTGCTTCACCAATAACCCCGAATTGGCGGTGATGAAGTGGGGCTGGGTGCTGGTGACGCTGTACATGGGCCCGCTGGCGTTTATTCTTTACGTGCTTGCCTGCAAAGAAGCGGCGCCAGGGACGCACGAGGAGTTTGTCAGGCCGCTGTGGAAGCAAGCCCTTGGCTCGACCATCCATTGCCTGGCGGGAGACGCGACCGGCATCATTGTGGCGGCGACAGCCACCGCCTTGCTGGGCCTTCCCATGTGGCTGGATTTCATCGTCGAGTACGTCGTCGGCTTCGCCTTCGGGCTATTCCTTTTCCAGGCGCTCTTCATGAAGGACATGATGGGCGGGTCGTACACCAAGGCGCTACGGCACTCCTTTCTGCCCGAATGGCTGTCGATGAACATGGTGATGGCCGGGATGTATCCAGCCATGGTCCTGTTGATGATGGGGCGCGACATGCGCGCCATGGAGCCGACCGAACTGGCCTTCTGGGGCTCGATGTCCGCGGCGGTCGCGATCGGCGCGGCCACGGCGTATCCGGTCAACGTCTGGCTGGTGAAGGTTGGCCTCAAGCACGGCATGGGCACGGTGCGAGCACTGGGCAAAGGCGGTCACAGCCGCGACCTGGAGCGCCAGCGCTGGCCGACCGCTGCGTCGATGTCCCAGGCACCACACACCGCTTGAGGAAGAGACCATGAACCTTCAAGACCACGCGGGCCAGGGCATGAATATGCCTGCGGGCGCCCCCGGAAGTTCCGGGGCCGCATCCGGGGCGGCCGGGGGCCGCGACGACATGGCGCAAGCCCGCACGGTTTCATCAGCCACCGGTCCGCAGCAGTTCGCCGTCTCGTTCGCCACCCTGCTGGCGCTGGGTGCGGCGGTCACCTACTGTGTTTTGTCCGTCAACCTGAACTTGGGCGCCCGCGACGTGGGCGGGGCCGTCATGCCTCCAGGCATGACCGCGACTTACGACACACCCGGCCAAGCCATGCGCGACATGGCGGCAATCGACCCGCGCCACGTCCGCTACACTGCCCCGCTCGACGCGCGCGGCGACCAGCCGCTCGTCCCACGTCTGGAGAACGGCGTGAAGGTCTTCGACCTCGACGCTTCGGTCATCCGCTGGAATATCTTGCCCGACGTGCAAGTCTCGGCCTATGCGTTCAACCGGCAGGTGCCTGGACCGCGCCTGCGCATCACCGAGGGTGACCACGTCCGGATCAACCTCGCCAATCACCTGCCCGAGGCGACCTCGGTTCACTGGCACGGGCTGATTTTGCCGAACGCGATGGACGGCGCCGCCGAGATCACCCAGGCGCCGATCCAGCGTGGGGAAACTTACGTTTACGAATTCACGGCCCGCCAGCACGGCACATACTTCTACCATTCGCACCGAGAGCCAGACCGGCAGCAAGCGCTGGGCATGTACGGCGCACTAATCATCGATCCGAAAGACCCCGGCGCCAAAACCGACTACGATCTGGAGTACACCATCCAGCTGCAGGAATGGCTCCACCGGCGGGGCTATACGTTTCCCGCCATGATGATGGAAGGCACGCTGCCGAACTACTTCACCATCAATGGCAAGGCCTACCCCGCGACGGAAACCATTTCCATGAAGGTCGGCCAGAAGCTGCTGGTGCGCTTCATCGGCAGCCACAACAACTTTATCCACCCGATGCACATTCACGGCGGACCGTTCACGGTCGTGGCGACCGACGGCAATGTCGTGCCCAAGGCCGCCCGGATCGAGAAGGACACGATCAACGTCGGCCCCGGTGAGCGCTACGACGTGATCTGGACGGCACGCGAGCCGGGAAAATGGCTCCTGCATTGCCACATGCCGCACCACGTCACGAACAACAACGTCGAGATGAACGGCGCGGGTGGTCTGGCGATGCTCATCGAGGTGGCTCCGTAACGCGGTTGGCCCGGGCCGCAAGCGTCTCGGCTTTTTGGACCTTCGAGGAATTGACGTGATCGCACTCACATACCGGTATAGTTGGGGCGGCCCCCTGGAGCCCTGGGAGATTCATCCCGCGCTGAACCACTTTCCCATCGCGTTCCTGCTGGCGGGCGTCGCGCTCGATCTGTACGCCGGCTGGCGGGCGAAGGCCCATCTGATGCCGACCGCGACGGGATTGCTCGTGGCCGGCGTGCTGACCGGATGGGTGACCGCCCTGGCCGGCTTACTGGCCTTCTGGACTGTGCCGGCGCATACCGGCCGGGCCCACGACCTGATGTACTGGCACCTCGGCATTCAGGCCGCGTCGCTCTTGTTGTTCGCGTGGGCCGCATGGGTGCGCTGGCGGGGCTGGTCCGTACCGCCCTCTATCGCAATCAGAGCCATCGGCCTGGTCGCGGCCGTGCTGCTCTCCGTCGGCTCGGCGGTTGGGGGCTACATTGTCTACCATGGAGGGGCTGGGGTCGATCCCGAATTGCTCGCACCGGCGGTCCGTGGAAGCCATTCGCACCAGCCGGACCACGAAGGCATGCCGATGGACGGCTCGCCCTAAGGCGAGCGGCAGATGGAAGCCGACCGCCCGAGCCGGCCACGCAGCCAGGGAGGAAGGGTTTTCCTTGCGCGGCTCGGTGCGCCCCGAGATTTCACTTGATGCCTGAATGCCATTAACTTTGGCGAGCGGGGCGTGTGAACGCCCCGGTTTTGGTCGCTCAACCGGGGCGTTTACACGCCCCGCTCGCCTGGCGCCTGCCTAAGTTAATGGCATTCACTTGATGCCTCTTTTCGCGGCCTCCTTCGGGTCGATTTTCTTGAACGCCTCGGCAGCCAGTCGGCGCACCTCGGCATCCTTATCCTTCAGCACTTCGTGCAGGCCCGGCAGGTCCCAGACACTTTGTTTTGAAAGGTCGGATCCCATGTTTTCATTCGCGCGATGGGTGCTTTGGGAAGCCGTGGAACGCGCCACCGTGAAGCCGGTCCGGCTTCACGGCCCTGCCGGCACCTTCACGGCCAAGCCGTCGGCTTGATCCGTCGGAAAGCAGGGGTTCAAATTCGCGAGGATAGACGGGCTCGCGTACTCGTTGCCGAGGACGCGCGGCCCGTTCTTCCGTCACTTCGTCAGGGCCTTCAACTTGTCGATGGCGTCGCCCACCTTTTTGTGAAGCTTCTCCACCTCATCCTTCTTTTTGTCGTCGGCCGCCTTGTCCATCGGCTCGTAGGAGCTGGCGATCTCGTTGCACAGCCGGCCGGCCTCGACGCGCTGGTCTTCGGGCACGTCCTTTTGCGCCAGCTCCTTCATCTTGTTGGCCACCAGCTGCATGCCCTTGGCCGCTTCGGGGACGTGGTCCAGCTTGTTGTCCTCGATGGCGTGGTGGACCTTCTTCTGCAACTCCTCCAGTTGGGCCACGCCTTCTTTGAAGGTCGTCGGCAGCTTCAGATCCTTCGGGTCATGGCCCTTGTGATCGTCCTTCTTACCGTGGTCGTCCTTCTTGCCGTGATCGTCCTTGGCCGTGCTGGTCTTGGCCCGTCCGGTGCCAGTCGGCTTGGTGCCGGGGCCGCAGCCGCCGAGCCAGACGACGGCAACGGCGAGAACGCTCAGAGTAAAGCAACGCATCGAGCACCTCATGATGTCCCTCCAGAAGAAACGGGTGGCGTGAGTGGCGTGACACGTTCGTGTAGCGTCGGGACGGCCACAGCGTCCGGCGCCACGGCCCCATTCCGTTCCGGGTTTGGGCTGGGGAAGAGCTCGTCGGCCCAGTGTTCCATCGCCTTGCCTTCGCGATCGGCGCCGTCTTCCGGCAGGTACGGGTTGGTGCCGAACCAGCGGATGTGAAGCACGCCGAAAAGGTAGAAGACGGCGGGCGTGACGATCTGGTCCATGATGGTCGAATCGAGAAGGCCGCCGATGACGACGATGGCGAGCGGATGCAGGATCTCCTTGCCGGTCTGGCCGGCGCCCAGGGCCAGGGGCACCAGGCCGATCATGGCGACGAAGGCGGTCATCAGCACCGGGGCGAGCCGTTCCAGGCTGCCGCGGATGATCATGTGCTCGTCGAACTTCTCGCCTTCGTGCTTCATCAGGTGGATGTAGTGCGAGATCATCATGATGCCGTTGCGGCTGACAATGCCGATCAGCGTGATGAAGCCGACCCAGTGGGCCACCGACAGGGTCGTGGCCTGCGCCCAGACTTTGGGCCACTGCCAGAGGGGCGCGGCCTGCAGCGCAGCCGCGCTGGGGCGGTTGAGGACCATCAGGATGGCCACCGAACCCAGGGCCGCCAGGGGGATGTTGACGAGCAAGACCTGTAGGGCCGCCACCCACGACCCCAGGCACTTCCACAGGAGCATGAAGACGCCGGCCACGGCCAGGGGCACGAGCAGCGCCAGGCGGTCGTTGGCTTGTTGCTGCGCCTCGTACTGGCCGCCGTACTCGATGCGGTAGTTGCCCGGCAGCTTGCGCAAGTCTTGTTCGACCGGCGCCAATTCCTTCTGGATGTCCTGGACCACTCCGGCCAGGTCGCGGCCCTGCACGTTGCAAAACACGACGATGCGGCGCTGCACGTATTCCCGGTTCAGGGTGTTGGGGCCGCTGGTGTCGAGGACTTCGGCGACCTGCTCGAGCTTCACCTTGCGGCCCGAGGGCGTGTCCAGGATGGTCTGGTTGATGACGGCCGGGTCGGTGCGCGATTTCTCGTCGTACCAGACGACCAGGCCGAAGCGGCGATCTTCGTCCAGGACTTCGGAGACTTGCAAGCCCTTGTAGGCGGTCTCCAGCATGCGGGCTACGTCGCCCGCCGCCAAGCCGTAGCGCGCCGCCTCGGCGCGCTTGACCTTCAGACGCAGTTGTGAGATTTCGAGCTGCGGCTCGATCTGCAGGTCCACCACGCCGGGGACCTGGCTCATGCGCGTCTGGATGTCCTGGGCGGCGTTGCGCAACTCGCGCAGGTCCGTGCCGAACACCTTGACGGCGATCTGGGCCCGAACGCCGGACATGATGTGGTCCAGGCGATGGGAGATCGGCTGGCCGATGTTCACCTTGACGCCGGGGACCGCGGTGATGCGCTCGCGAATGTCGGCGATCACCTCTTCGCGCGGCCGGCCATGCACGTCGACCCCAAAGCGGTGCAAGCCCGGGATGGCTCGCAGCAGGGCATAGTACCAGCCGCCTTTGGCGCGTTCGTGCTCCTGCACGTGCACGTCGATTTCCGAGGAATTGACGCCCTCGGCGTGCTCGTCCTGCTCGGCCCGGCCCGTCCGTCGCGACACGCTCAACACCTCGGGCACCTCCAGTAAGGCCCCTTCGACGCGCTGTGCCACGCGCTGGCTTTCCGCCAGCCGGGTGCCGGGGTCGGTCTGCACGCTAATCGTCAGCGTGCCTTCATTGAACGGCGGCAGAAACTCAGCGCCCATCCAGAGGACCGCCAGCTTGGAGGCGAGCGCCAACACCAGCGTACCCGTGAGAATGGGCCAGGGATGCCGCAGGGTGAACTTGAGCACGCGCGTGTCCAGCCACTTCAGCGCGCGGAGGAGGAACGGGTCGCCGCTGTGCTCCATGAAGCGGGCCTTGGGCAGCAAGTACGAGGCCAGCACCGGCGTTACCGTCAGCGAAATCACCAGCGACGCCAGCAGCGACACGACGTAAGCGAGGGCCAGGGGGGCGAACATGCGGCCTTCCAGGCCCGCCAGGAAGAAGAAGGGCAGCACCACCAGGCACACGATCAAGGTCGCGTAGACAATCGAGTTGCGCACCTCGCTGGAGGCCAGGAAGATGACCTTGAGGGCGTTCGCCGGCGCGAGCTTCTGGCGGTTCTCCTTGAGGCGGCGGAAAATGTTCTCGATGTCGACGATGGCGTCGTCGGTCAGTTCGCCGACGGCCACGGCGATGCCGCCTAGCGTCATGGTGTTGATCGACAGCCCGGCATAGTGGAACACCAGCGCGGTCACCAGCAGCGACAGCGGGATGGCGGTCAGGGTAATGGCGCTGGTGCGCAGGTTCCACAGGAACAGGAAGAGAACGACGAACACCCAGATGACGCCGTCGCGGATCGCCTCGACGACGTTGTCGATGGCTGCCTGGATGAAATCCGCCTGCCGGAAGATGTGCTTCTCGATCTTGACGCCTGGCGGCATGTCCTCTTGCAGCTGATCGAGGACCTGATCGAGCTTAGGATCGAGGACGAGAGTGTTCGCGTTGGGCTGCTTCTGCACCGTCATGATGATCGCCGGGCCGCCCGTACGCTCGGCGCCTTCCTTGATCTGCACGGCGCCGTCGCCGCGCTTGACGGGACCGCCGAAGCGCACCTCCGCCACGTCCTTGATGAGCACCGGCCGCGGGCTGCGCCAGACGACCGGCGTGTCCTCGATGTCCGTCAGGGCCAGGCTCTGGCCGCTGAAGCGGATGAGGGTTTCCTTGGAGCCGCGTTCCAGGATGCCGCCGCCGGCGATGACGTTAGCCTTCTTGGCAGCCTCGACCAGCTGCTCGAGGCTGACGTCTTGGGCCGCCAGCCGTCCGGGAGAAGTGATGATTTGGTACTGCCGCAAGATGCCGCCCATGACGGCCACCTGCGACACGCCGTCCACGGCCAGCAGGCGATTGCGGATGGCGAACTCCGCCAGCGTGCGCATCTCCATGAGCTTTTGCGCTTGCTGTTCCGGCGTCTGGTCGACCGCGGTGGAGCGCAGACCGATCAGCATGATCTCGCCCATGATGGATGAGATGGGGGCCATCACCGGGTTGACGTCGCTGGGCAGCCGTTCGCGTGCCAGCTGGAGCTTCTCCGCAACCACCTGGCGGTCCTTGTAGATGTCGGTGCCCCACTCGAACTCGACCCAGACGATCGACAGGCCGATGCCGGAGGCCGAGCGGACGCGCTGCACGCCCGTGGCGCCATTCAGCAGGTATTCGATGGGCCGGCTGACGAGCATTTCCACTTCTTCGGGCGCCAGGCCGGGCGCTTCTGTCAGGATGGCGACCGTCGGTCGATTGAGGTCGGGGAACACGTCGATGGGCATCTGCCGAAGCTGGTAGACGCCGTAGACGATGAGGACCACGGTCCCCGCGAGGACCAGTAGCCGGTTTTTCAGGGAGAAGGCGATGATGTGGTTGAGCATGGTGCCTTACTTACCTGAGGGAAACGTACGCCGTCTGGAGTTCCGCGCTGCCGCGCACGGCCACGGGATCGCCAGCGTGCAGCCCGCTGGTGATTTCGACGTGACGGTCGTCGGCCCGGCCCGTCTCCACCGGGCGTCGCTCGAACGTGCCGTCGGTTTTCTGGACGAAGACGTAGGCGCGCAGGCCGTCGCGGACGATGGCCCCCAGCGGCACCGCGAGCGTCGCCGCCGGCTTGCGCACCGGGATGGTCAAGCGGGCCAGCATGTTGTGCTGGAGCGCTTTTGGCTCTCCGTCCAGCTCCACCCAGACTGAGAGCGTGCGATCGTCGGCGCCGAAGATCCGGCCGCTGCGCTGCACCTTGCCCGTGCCAAGAAATCCGGGGTCCGCCACGAGCCGCACTCGCGCTTCGTTGGGCCTCTGCTCATCGAGGCCCAGCCGGACGATGTCTCGCGCCGGCACGAAGCCCTGCACCCAGACGCGCGACAAATCGTGTACGTCGAAGAGCGGCTCCTCGGCCTTGACGACCTGACCGAGCGCCTTGTCGAAGTGAACGAGGGTGCCGTCGATGGGGGCGCGGACCGGCAGGGCTTCCACCAGGCGATGGTCTTTCAGCAGCGCTTCCACCTGGGCGCGCGACAGGCCCACGGCTTCGAGCTTGCGCTCGAGGTTGTCGCGGCGGTTGCGAGTGGCGTTGTAGAGGCTTTGCGTTTCCCAGAGCTGACGCTGGGGCAGGGCCCCTTCAATCGAGCGCAGCCGCTTGAGCGATTCTTCGAGCAGGTTGGTCTGCAGCTGGGCACGCAGCAAGTCGAGCTGCAAGTTCTGCAGCTCCAGGCTGGCGACTTCGGCCAGCACCTCCCCGGCGCGCACTTTCTGTCCCTGCTCGACCAGGATTTTCGCCAGGCTGCCGGGGATCTGTGCGGAAGCGAAGGCCCGGCGGTCGGGCGGTACGTCCACGGCACCATCAATTTCGACCACGTCCTCGACTAGTCGGGGGCGGACGGTCTCCACGATCAAGCCGATGTTTTTCTTCGCCGCGTCGCTCAGCCGCAGGACGCCGGGGACAAAGAAGCCGGCCAACTCATGACTGCCGCGCGTGACCACGCGGTCGCCGGGGAAGACGGCCCCCTGGACTTGCACGAACTCGGGCGTTTGCAAACCGATCGTGACGTTCTGCTTCTGATACTGCGACGCTTCCGCCGACGCCGCGGCTTCGACCAGGACATAGCGGTCCAGACCGTCGTTGATGACCGCCTCGGCTGGGACCGTCGTCATCTTCTGGGCCGCCGGCAAGAGGATGTTGGCCTGGCCCACCATGCCGGGTAGGAAGCGAGGCTCCTGGCCCGGTGGGTTCTTGAGCTCGCCCCAGGCCGTGCCGAGGTGCGTCCGCGGGTCAATGTACAGTCCTTTCACCTGGATGGGCGCCGAGAATACTTGGCCCGGATACGCAGACAGCGTCAGCTCGACGGGCAAGCCTTCTCGGATTCGGTGTAAGTCCTGTTCCAGGACGCCGATCTTCACCCAGACCGTGGACAGATCCACGATTTCAAAGAGGTGCTCGTTCGGCTCGACGACCTTGCCGACGTTCAAGTCCGCGTGAATGACCGTGCCGGCGATGGGGCTGCGGACGGCCAGCGTGCCAATCGTCTTGGAATCGCGCCGCCGGAGCAGCTCTTCAAGCGTCTTCGGGCCCAGGCCCAGGCTCAGCCATTTGCTCTTGGCGATTTCCAGGGCGTTGAGGTTCTCCTGGTGCTTGGCGCTCGCTTCCCAAAGACGCTGTTCCGGGATCGTGCCTGACTTGGCGCCCTGGGCGTAGGAATCGAGGACCTTCGTCGATAAATCGATGTCGTTCTGGGCGTTGACCAGTTCGAGCTGCAGGTTCTCTAGTTCCAGGCTCTGCACCTCGGCCAAGGCCTGGCCCGCCGCCACGGCCTGTCCCGGCTTGACGGACATCTTGTCGATGCGGCCGGGCAGCCGGGTGGTCGCGAACGCGTGGCGCTGCCAGGGGGAGACGAGCGTGGCGTAGGCCAGCAGCTTGTCGGCCATGGGCCGCAGCTCCACTTCCGCCGTCCGCACGTCGAGGGCGGCTCGCGCCGAAGGGCTGAGAGTCAGTTCGCCTTTCTCCACGTTCACCTGCGCCCCCTTGGTCGGAAGGGGGGCGTGTCCCGCGTGCGCCCAAAGCCAGGTCGCTCCCGCCGTCAACAGCAGAAGCAAAGACCAAGTGGCGGTCCGACGCGTGAGTGGATCCAATCGGCGCGGAATCATGGCTGTCCTCGCGATGAGAGTAGGGCTTGACGGGCGCGGACCGCCCGCCAAGCACGGCCGACGTCAGTTGCCGCACGGCCCAGGCGCCACCGGCACCTGGACGGGAGCGACGTAGACCGGCGCTGGAGCAACATAATAAGTGGGCGCCACGATCACCGGCGCTGGGTAAACGGGGCCGTGCCCATTGTAATAGCGGGCATAGGGATAGTAGCCTTGATGGCCATTATAGTAACCGCCATGCCGGCCATCATGGTAACCGCCAGGGCCGCCGTAGTTGTAGCCGCCATGCGGATAGGCACGGTACGGTTCCGCTTGGGCCGTGCCCACCTGAAATAAGGTCACTGCGGCCAGCCCGAGTATCCACGATCTCATGGGTTTCTCCTCTGCCGTTGGGGTCCGATGCGCCAAGCCGTTCGGCTTGGCTCGTCTGCGAGGAAGACTGGCCGCCCGGGCCCGGGACTTGGCTGGCGGGCACGCGCCCGGAACCCGGGACGGCACAGGCTTCAATGGTTATGCGCGGCCAGCGACGATGCCGAGGGCGCGGGCGGTATTCCCATTCGCTCCTGCATCACCTTGACCAGGTAATCCGAGGCTTTCGGATCGCCTTTCACTTTCTCGGCGCACGCCGGGCAGCAGACGTAGAAGCTCATGGTTTGCGTCCGCGGCTGCTGTTTCTTCAGACCGATCCTTTCCAGGAACGTGGGCTTGCCCATCGTCGCGAAAGAAACACCCACTTCCACAGGTTCCCCGTAGGTGCCCAGCGGCTCGCCAGTCACGGGGCAAAGCTTCTGCCCTCGGTAGGGCGCCACCGGACCTGCCAGGGGCGCATCGGATCCACCGGACCCGTAGTGGCTGCCGTGGGACGAGTTGCTCGACCCACCGCCACTATGCGCCGATCAGCAGCGCCCAGGCCCCGGCAGGGCGAGCCCCACCACCGCCACCAGCAGTAATGCCGCGCGGCAAGTTCTTGTCGCCATGTTCTCCGTTCCTCCATGAAGTTCGACCGGCCGGGACCGGCCACGCGCCGGCCCCTCCCGGCCATTTGGGATTGCTCTCTATTGCCGAGCGCCGTCACGGCGCGGCCGCTCGCTCGGCCAAGACCTTGGGCAGATACTTGTCCGGGTCGCGCTGCACCTTGGCCGCGCAGCCCTTGCAGCAGACGTAAACGGTGTCGCCGTTGACCGCGACGGGAATCGCCGGCCCCATCGACCCCAAGGGCTCATCCATGACGGGGCACGTCTTCTGTCCGCCATACGGCCGGCCTGGCGCCGCTGCCGGCAAATCCGCCGGCGCCGCGGCGTGAGCATGGCCGGAGGCTTCAACCGGCGCGGTGCGGGCGACGGCCGGCCCAGCGCTGGCCCCCTTGCCGCCGCAACAGCCGCCGCCGCACCCGCCGCCCGTATGACTGCAGCCGGTCAGGACCAGCGAACCGAGCAGCGCCAGGCTCCCTGTCCCCCATCGGCCTAACTGCCACATCCCTGTGAACATGGAACGTCTTCTCCTTCCGATGTTGCGAAACCGAATGATCCGGGGCCAGACGCCTGGCCCGCGATTGCAAACGTCTCTCGTGATTGCGTTGCCGTCCTGCCGGCAGCCGCGCCGGCCGGATCAGCCGCACTTGCTGCACTTGCACCCCGCAAGGAGCAACAGCGCCAACATCAACAAGCTCGCGCCCACGAACCACCCCGCCGACAGCATCCGTGCCTTCCTCATCCCGCGCTCCCTTCCAGACGAAGAACCTGCGTCCGCCCACCGCGCCGACTAGCGCGGCTGGGTCGCGGCCGCCTTGACCTTGGCCTTCAATTGTTCCAACGTGGCAAGCGTCTGCTCGGGGGCCCGATGCGCCTTCTTGACGCAGCCCTTGCAGCAGACGAACACCGGGTGTTCCTTGCCTTCCTTGTCCTTGACCATGACCTTGATCGGCACGTCCATCGAGCCAAGCCGGTTGTCTTGCATGATCGGGCAGTATTCCTGCGCCGCGACCCGCTTCTGATCCTCGACGCCAAGCTTGGCCCGGTTGGCGCGGATCTCGGCTTCCTCCTCCGATTCCTTGTCCTGGTTCTTGTCTTGGGTCTTGGTGCCGTCCAAGGAACTGGCCGAGGGGCACGACTCGCAGTCCTGGTGTCCGCAGCCTGCCAGCCAGAGGACGGCTGCCAAGCTCAGCAGGGCTTTGCTTCCCAGGTCGATCAAACTCCAGCGCATGAGCAATCCTCCCAGATGGCACGATGGGCGTTCCGGGCCGCCACCTGCTGGCGGCCCGGAACGCGATCCATCACGATGCCGGCTTGGTTGTGAAACTGCCGTTGGGGCCTTCCAGCTTGGTCGGCTTGTAACCGGCCTTCTCGATGGCCTCCCAGATGGCCTTGGGCGAAGGCGCCCGCTGGGCCTGCGGCGCGATCGTCAGGGTGGTTGCCGGCACGTTGGCCTGGATGCTGGCCACGCCGGGCACCTGTTGCAGCTGCGCCTGCATCTTCTTGGCGCAGCCCATGCAGTGCATGTCCGGCACGGTGATCGTCGTCGTCGCGGTCGGGGCCGCGTACACGGCGATGCCGAGCACCAAAACAACGAGGGCACCCACTGCTTCGATCAGGGTTCTGTTCCGCATCTTGCACTCCTTGGGTTGGGGCGAACCAATCGACGTGCGTCCGGCACGCCGTTCACTGCTTCTCCACGTAGGCACCGGGTTCCTCGATCTCCTCGGGCAGTTCCTTGGCCAGCGTCACGAACTCGCCAACGCAAGGCGGACAGCAGAAGTGGTAGCGTTTGCCGCCGACGGTCCACGCAACCTTCGGACTGGCTTTCGCCCGGGTGACCGGGCAAACGAGGTCGCCGGGACCTGGCCGCTCATCGTGTCGCGGCTTGACCTTTTCGAACTTTTGCACCGCAGTCGTGTTCCCGTTTGCTTGGACGTCTTCGACCGTGTACTTGCCTCCCGACGTTCGCAACAGCCGGTCTTCATCGTCTCGATGCGTCGGCATGTCGCCCGCGATCTTTTTGGCGGCCAACTCGAATTCGACGGGGAAGCGATGGTCGCCGAAGATGAGCTCCGGTACCTTGACCTCCAGCATTTTTCCACGCAAGGCCCAGGGCAGCCGGCCGACAAACTGGGAGGTCTTGCCGGCCGAGTCGCCGGCTTGGGGATTAGCCCGCAGCTTCACCAAGACCGGCCCGGATGCTCCTGCCGCGCGGAATTGCGCGGTCAGCGTCTGGACTTTTACTTCGACCACCTTGGCGGCATCCGCGCTGAACGTGTATAGCCGAAATATCCCACCGCGTGTCACCACTGCTTCGACGTGGTAATGGTCGCGATCGTCGCCCACCGGCACCAGCATACCGCCGTGGACCGCGCTCGCGTGGGGGTGGTCTTCGATGAGGGCCGGTCGCGGGGTCAGAATGCCCGTGGTCAGCAGGACCAAGCTTGCGATCCCCAGCCCCAACGTGCCAAAAATGATCCACGCCCGCCGGACGTTGGTTTGACGTTCGGCGGTGCGCGAAGCCGTTCGGTACGTCGTCTTTCGCTTACCCATGAGAACCCGGGTCGATGATGAAATCTGAGCCTTCATCCCACACTGGTCGCCGACCGAAGCTCGTGCTGGGCCACGAGCCCGGCCGACCGGAACGAACGAAACGGCAGCTCACTGCTTGACGTATTCCTTGGGTTCCTTGACCTGATTGGGATCGTCCTTGGCCATCTTGACGAACTCGTCGATGCAGGGCGGGCAGCAAAACTCGTAGACCTTGCCGCCGACGACCCAGGTGAATTTCGGGTTCGCCTTGGTTTCGGTGATCGGGCAGATCTTGTCGCCGGGCTTGGGCTTCATGTCGTGTTTGGCCATGACGCCCTTGAACTTCTGCGACGCGACCACGCTGCCGTTGGCCTTGATGTCTTCCGCCGTGTATTTGCCTCCAGGCGTCAGATACAGCTTGCGCTCGTCGTCGCCGGCAACCTTGGCCGGCATGGGATCTTCCGCGTGTTCCTCGGCCGCGGACTTGAAGCCCAGGCGGAAGCGCTCGCCGTTGATCTTCAGGCTCGGGATCGTCACGTCGACCTTCTGGCCGGCCATCTCCTTGGGCAACTGGCCGATGAACTGCGAGGTCTTGCCGTTCGTGTCGCCGGGCTGTGGCTGGGGCTTGAGCTCGACTTTCTCGGAGTCGCCGCCGGCCTCGAGTTTGACGTAGGCGGTCAGCGTCTGCGACTCGACCTCCTGGACTCGCGACTCGTCCTTGCCCAGCGTGTAGAGGCGAAGCATGCCCCCCTTCTCGAAGACCGCTTCGGCGTGGTAGCTGTCGCGGCCGAGTTCGACGATGATGCCGCCATGAGCGCCCGGCTTGTGGCCGTGCTCATCGTCCTTCTTGGCGACGGCGCCAAGCTTCGTCTCTGGCGCCGGTGCGGTCTTGGCCGCCTGAGGGTCGTCCTTTGTGCCGACGCCGCAGCCAGCCGTGAAGACCAAGGCGCCTGCGGCGAAGGCAATGGGAATCGAAGCAGGAATAAGTTTGCGCAACATGAGTAACTCTCCTTCTCGGATTGGGGCCGCAGCCCGACGGGGACCGGGGCAGACGGTTCGGAGCACGGGTCTTGCAGCGCCGTGGCGACGCGCGGCGGCTTGCAATTACTTGTTGTCAGAATGCGATTACTGTGACGATCGGATGGATGCTCGGGAGAAGGCGCGCCGATGGCGCCGACGAGCGAGCGTCGAGAGGACTAGCAACGGAGGACTTGAAGGGAAGCGAGGAGATCGTGGGCGGTTCGGCAGGGAACGAGGAATCGGCCGGCGCAAGACGAAGGGTTCAAGGCCGTCAGGGGGATGAGATCGGCCGCGGACGGGGCGAAAATTGCGAGCGCCTGGGCCAGTCCCTCCATCGAACGAAGTTGCCTCGTCGTTTCAAAATCGGCACCCAGCCCCGCTACCAGTTCGGATTTGTGTTCTCGACAAGGGCAAGTCGGCCATTCGGATTGGCCCGGGACGGAAACATCCGTATTCCCATCGCGAGCGCGGCCCTCGTCCGCGTGGCGGTGGCCGCAGCAGGACGAAGCCGACGCCGTTTGGCGGGCCATGGCCGCACCCGGCGACGGCCGGCTGACCAGTTCCGCCAAGCGGCAGACGGAACAGCAGCACAGCCACTGCCCGCCCACGGTTGCCAGCGTCAAATAAATGGCCAGCCCAACACGAAACATGATCGGTTCCCGTCGGAAGCATGGCCGAAGGACGAATCCGTGCTCGCCCTTCGGCTGCTTTTCCATTCGCTATTATCGGCATGACTGCGGCCAAAATCAATGTCGAATTCGAGGGCTATTCGGTTATCGCCTCGTGGGCTCGACTGGAGAACATGGGCAACCGCCTGTTTTCGCCAATTTCACAAAAGGACCGAAATCGCTCGCTCCCCGGCGATAAGCGAATAGCCCTGCGCCGAATTCTTTTGGGTGCGCTTTCGGCGTCTTGCACAGAGAAATTCGTGAAACCGCCTGAAGAGAAAGCGAAGGTTTCAGAGCAAGCGAAGGGCCGGGTCGAGAGAGGTGTTGCCGGTGCTCGGCGGCCTGCTCATCGCCGACGAGGTGGTGGACATCTTCCTGCCGGTACGCTTCTACTGGGTACGCCGAGGACGCTGGCTCAAGCTGCAGGAAGCTCGGCGCGTCGTACACGCACCGGTAAACGCCCCAGCTTCACTTGCGAGTACAGAGACCGTGTCAATCTGAAGTGGGACGCATGCTCATACACCGGCGGCCCTAGGAAACGGGAGTTCACTCAGGGCGAGCAGGCCGTCGCGGCACCGGCTGGCAGGCCGCCGACAGCGCGTTCCAGCATGGCGCGACGGCGGAACGACTCGGCGATGGCCTCGTAATAGCGCTCGCGCAGGCCCACCAGGCCGCGCTGGGCTTCGATCAGGCTCACAAAGGGTGTTTTTCCGGTCACATACGCCGATTGGGCAGCCTTCACGTTGGCCTCGGCGGCCGGCAGGATGGTGTCCGTGTAAAGGCGCACGATCTTCTCGCTCTCTTGCACCTGGGCGTGAGCTTCTTGAACCTGGAAGTTGACCTGGGCCAGTTGTCGGTCTAGCTCCGCCCGTCGCTGTGCCAGCCGCGCCTCGGCTTCAGCGATCGCGCCGTAGCGTCTGGTCTTGCGGACGGGCAGATTCACCCGGACGCCCACCTGCGGGCGCAGGTCCTGTTCGGGCCGTTGCCAGAACGCATCGTAGGCGGCCATCACCTCGAAGTCCGGCCAGAACTCCTTGTGGGCCAGGGCCAGGCCAGCCTGCTCGGCGGCCGCGCGGTCGGCCAGCGCTTGCAGGTCCGGACGCCCGGCCGCGGCCTGGACCTGGAGCACGTCCACCGCGGGGACGGCTGGCCCCGGCGCGATCTCACGGGGCGGCGGCGGCAGCGGGGTATTGGTCGGTAAGTGCATCAAGGTGTTGAGACGCGCCACGGCCACCTGACGCATCCGCTCCAGGGTCAACTGCCGCTCACGCTGCCGGCCCAGTTCGACGTCGGCCTGGAGGACGTCCTGTTGCGGCACCTGCGCCGCCTTGAAGCGCGTCTCGGCGTTCTGTCTGAACTCACGCAGCAGCCGCAGGGTGTCCTGGTTCACCTCCAGGGCGCGCCCAACCAGGTAATAGTCGTAGTAAGCGTTCAGCGCACTCTCAATCAGTTGCAGGCGCATGTCCTCGACGTCATGACCGGCGGCACTAGCTTCGGCGTGGGCCTGATCGCCGCGCAGCTTGAGTTTGCCGGGGAAGGGATACTTCTGGGAGACCTCCACACGGTAGGCGAAGTCCACCTGGTTGGAGCCGACGGAGCCGGGCCCCACGGTGCCGGTGAACATCGGGTCGTCGGGGGACGTGACCTGCGGGTAGCGGGCGGATGCCGCATCTTGGGCTGCGACCATCTGGGCAAGGGAGGGGTTTCGGGCCAACACCTGCGCTACGAGCATTTCAACTGAAAGTTCGTCCCGGCCCGTAAACTGGCCGTCCGGCGAAGGCACCATATCGCTGCCTTGAGGCAACGGCGTAGGCACGGGCAAGTTTGCCGGGATTTCCGTCGGTGTCGCGGGCTGACATGGAGTCGCGGCCGTGACCCAATGCGGAACGGGCCAGCACAGCGTCTCAAATCCGAAGTACAGCCCAACAATTACGAGGGCGGCGGCTGTGCAACGTGACTCGAACGTCTGCCCGTGCGGCAGTTTGGTGGTCATGCGGATCCCCTCGGCGAGACCGGTCCAGCTCCATTGGAAGGGTGGCCAAGAGAGACGGTTGAGCAGCCAATGAAAGCGCCATCGGGTTCAGGCTTTGTCTCCTATCGACGTGGTGCAGCCGAAGTCTGGAGAAAAAGCCCCCCAATCTTCGCCAGCAGCAGTTTGGGCATTACCAGAAGACCACTAAGGAGCCGCGTAACAATAAGTTGAACAATGGCACGTAGGACGGATTTCCAATCCGTCCAGAGAAAACCGGACGGATTGGAAATCCGTCCTACAGGAATTGCACAAGTGATTCTTGCGCGAATCCTAACTGTCTTCGCGCATCACCGGCGGCTAGGCCGTGGGAAGCAGGATACAGCGGGTCCCGGAGCTTGCATCCGTGGGGGCCGCCGGCGAACCGTTTGCCCAGTGGCGCAAAGGACCAAGCCGCCGCTGCCCTGCAAGTTGGTACGTCCCCTCTTCCACAGCGGCGGCGGAGCCCAAGGGCGGCGCTCGCTGCGCGAGCTGGCCCTGGGCTGCCCTGCCCTGCACCTTCTGTGCGAATACCCGGCCGGAATGTGAACCGACTCGCATGGAGTTTTTGAATAGCGGAAAGGCGGGTAGACTATTTCCAAGCCGCTGCCTGAGACCAACGGCCGCGGCGACACGGACCAGGACC
This sequence comes from Gemmataceae bacterium, assembly GCA_019752375.1. Taxonomy (GTDB): domain Bacteria; phylum Planctomycetota; class Planctomycetia; order Gemmatales; family Gemmataceae; genus JAIEMG01. The sequence continues at coordinate 40,777 of JAIEMG010000157.1, forward strand.
GTTCGTTTGAATTGCCTTGCGAAGATCGATTCTCAGTGATAAGAGGAACCAGGCATCGGACAATATGCATAGAGGAGACAGCCCATGCGGTCGCCTGTGTCGTTGACGTTCGTCCTTGTGAAACATCTCGCGGCGCCCATTGCCGCGATTGATCACGTGGTAGCAAACGCCGCCAACCGAGGCTCGTGCAGTGCGTGGCATGGCTCCACAGCTTAGAAAACCGCGCGAACAATGTCGATATTAAACATGAATGTCCCCTTTTCTGGCTCCCCTTTTCTGGCTCTGAATGTCCCCTTTTCTGGCTCCCCTTTTCTGGCCTGTTCTTCGACCCCGGCAGGACTGCACCCCCTGACCCAGAGCGGGGCAGCAGCATGGCCCCCGTGAGGGGAACGACGAAGGCTCCCACAACGAACTTTCGAGGCTCAATCGCAAGGCCTTGAAGCTGGCTGTCTACGCTTCGCAGGGTGAGTTGCCCCACCGCCACGCCAGACGCGCTTCCAGGTGCTGGCTAGGCTCTCCTGGGCGGGCTTGGTTACCCGCAGAGTTTCAATGAAAGGTTTCCAAGCTGTTTCCTACATCTCTTCCTCCTTTCCCAAGCTTACTTGGCGCAATCCCCTTTTCTCCCCACAGCGCTTACCCTAACCCCTTTATTTTGCCCCCATCAGATGGACAGTGAACGGCCACAATTAGCCTTTCGAAACATCCCAAATTTTGGTGACGCCGTCGGCGCACCCCGTAGCCAATAATCGACCGTCTGTCGAAAATGCGATTGACAGGAGTTCTCGTGTGTGCCCTCGGAGAACCAATATTTCCTCTCCAGTACTAGCATCCCAAATTCTTGCAATCTTATCATCGCTCCCAGTCGCAATGAGTTTTCCGTCTAGAGAAAATGTCAGGCACCTTATCTGGTCGTCATGCCCCTTGACGGTGGTACGCAATCCAGGAAAAAACACCAGATTGTAACACATCCAGGGCGCTGCAGCGCCAATGAGGATTGCGACGACCCAGGCAAATCTCCGGAAAACTACCCGGCTTTGCAAGTTTCTTTTCGGTTTAATTTGTTGCATGTCAGCGTCCACGAAAAAAGAAAAAAGAAATCTTGCAATAGTCTTTAGCGCGCTATCCTATTTGCCACTTTACATTGAACTCATCCAAGAATAAATTCGTAGGATGGATTGAAAATTTGTCCTAAGAGTCTGTTCAATAATTGGGCTTGGGGCCAAAACCACTGCCCAAGTAACAGAAAAAGTACTGGTTTTCGAGGTGACAACAGGCTGTTACTATGAACACATGTTCAATTATTATACAGACTCTAAGTAAAATGCGAACTTATTCTCTTATTCTTGGATGGCTTCATAGCATCAATATGCGACTCTAAATTATTTGCCAGCGGGTTCTGGATTTTTAGAAAACGTAACTGGCAGATTCTGTCCTTTTGGATATTGCGAAGGTATCTCATTTGTCATAAAGACATGGTCAAGCTTTCCAAGGTAACCGTCGTCTAGATAGAAAACTGTTCCATCCCTCAGCGTTATACGGGTCGCAGTATGTCCTGCATCGCCCAGCAATGGAATGTTGCGTGTGTTCTTGTTAAACCACGACCCAGTGTCTATTTGAAATAGCCCATTTCGGCCGAGAGGTCCATCGCCGTTTTTGCCCGTGTATTTAGCTTTAAGCTCAGCAGTCCGCTTGTCATATTCCTCAACCCACAATCCGCAATACCCGAGTGGACCCACTCGGCGCGGTAGGCCGATTGAATCCAGCCATTGGAAATCAGCAGCACGCACAAAAAGAGGAATGATTTCTTTGAGTAGCTGTTTCTCCTCATGAGTAAAAGTACTCTTGTCGATAATGCCTTTAATTGTCTCAATCGCGGCCCAAATCTCAGCTTCCCTAAGTTTTCTGGTTTCCTCATTCTGCTTGCTCATAGCATAGGCCGTGTAGTTCCCACCGATCTCGCCACCGGGATCGGTCCCATTCTCCGGATTGTTCGCCACAAACGCATACAGCACATACGACCCGCCCGCGAACTACTGCTGTAAACACCTGGACTTGACGTAAGTTCTTTCAGCAGCTGCAATATAGGTTTCACCAGCTGCTGAGGGATGGTTATGGATGCCAACGCTCTGCGGAAGGTTGTGGACCGATTGCCGCTTGCCGAAGCCACTCTTCACGTTTGGAACTGGGTCGCCAGTAAGCCCTTCTTGAGCAGTGTTTTCGAC
>JAIEMG010000093.1 GCA_019752375.1 Gemmataceae bacterium
GGCCGCGGTATTGCGGTTTGGATGGAAGGCGACCGCACTGACAATGGACGAATGCCCCGAGAGGTTCTTCGCCTCCTTGCCCGTTGCCACGTCCCATACTTTGGCGAACCGATCGGCGCCGCCGGAAATGACGCGCTTGCCGTCCTTGTCGAACATCGCCGCCATCACGGGGCCCTTGTGGCCGACCAGGTCGCGTGGCGCTTCGTCCTTGTCCGCGTTCCAGAGCTTCACGACCTCGTCGCCGCCGGAACTGAGGATGAGCTTCGCATCCGGACTGTATTGAACCGCGGTCACCGGCGCCTTGTGGCCTTCCAGGGTGCGCAACACCTTTTCGCTCACCACGTCCCAGATGCGCACCGCCTTGTCCGCGCCGCCAGACACCACACGCTGCCCATCCGGACTGAACGCGGCCGACCAGACATGTCCCTGATGACCGGTCAGGACGCGCGACACTTCCACCGTGTCGAGGTGCCAGAAGCGGACCGTCTGGTCCCGGCTGACCGAGGCGAGTTGCTGTCCGTCCGGATGAAACGCCACCCCGGTGACTTCGTCCAGGTGGCCGTAGAGAACGCGAATGCTCTCGCCACTGGCGACGTCCCAGAGGCGAATGGTCTTGTCGGAACCACCGGTCGCCAGGAGCTTGCCGTCCTTGCTGAATGCAACGCAGCCGACCGAGCCGGCGTGGCCCTGGAAGTTCGCCAGCAGCGTGCCGGTCGGGCGCTTGGGATCGGCGGGATTGGTCGGCGCCGCATACGTCTTCGGCGGGCCATTCTTGCCGCACACAGCCAGGGACTTGCCATCGTGGGCATAGCCCATGCCATAGCAGCTGCCATTGTTGTAGATCACGATGCTCAAGGCATTGGCGCCGTTGGCATGCGTCCACACGCGAATCGCGCCGTCGCCGCCGACCGACGCGAGATAAACCCCATCAGGACTGAACGACACGGCCGAGACCGGTCCATTGTGGGCAATGTTGGGGTTGGTGCCCGTCATTCGCTTCGCTTCTTTCCCGCTCTCCGCATCCCATGTGCGAACCGTCTGATCGAGTCCGCCCGAAGCGATCGTCTTGCCATCGGGCGCGAATGCAACTGCCGTGACGAAACTCGCGTGCCCCTGGAGCGTGCGGACTTCCTTGCCGGTCTCCGGGTCCCAGACCTTGATGTCCTTCCCAACCGCCGACGCCAGGCTCTTGCCGTCCTGGCTCCAGGCGACGGCAGCGGCCTTGCCCATGTCGGCGGGGCGCGGACCGGTGCGCAGCCGTTCCGTCAGGTCGCGGCAGGAACGCACTTCGCGACCCGTGGCCGCATCCCAGATCTTGACGACGCCATCCCTGCTGACCGTGGCCAGGCGAGCGCCGTCGGTCGTAAAGGCGAGGTCGTCGATCCAGTCGCCATGCCGGCCGCGCGGATTGCCGAAAACGCGGGCGACGTGTTCGGGAAAGTCCGCCGGAACCGCCGGCACCAGCCAGCGTGCCTCGCGAAACGCCTCTGCTGCTTCCTGGAAACGGCCGGCGGCTAGGGCCGCGTCGCCTTTCTTCGCGAACGCGTCGGCACGCCGCAAGCAGTCCGGCGCAAACCGCCCAGCCACGCCGGAGCCGACCGCCGCTTCGCGTTCCGCCTTATACTTGGCCTGCAGCTCACGGACCTGCTCGGCGGCGACACTCGGCTTGTCGGCCGCGGCAACCGGCAGCAGCGCAACCACGCCAAGAAGGAGGGCGAGGAACCTGCGCAAGCCACCGCTGTCCAGCCGTATCGCCATGAGCTTCTCCCAGGAAGGATGGAGCGAAGACCGTGTCTATGGGAAATGACGAGTATAAGGGGGGCCGCGATTGCCGGGCAAGGCACGTTCCTGGGTAGAAGCCTCAGAGCGGCGGGACGTGGTCTTCAGTACACACGAAATTTAATGGGCGGGCATCGGATGCGAAGAGAAGAAAAGGCCGCTCCTGTCCAGTGCGGGAAGAGGGAAAGGGCTTCGCACCGAGCAGCAGACACATTCTGACGAGTTGACGGATGGTAAAACGCTGCGAGGGTTTGCAATTGCTCGCAAACCCTCGCAGGCCGAACATATGACCCCGACGGGATTCGAACCCGTGTCGCGGCCGTGAAAGGGCCGTGTCCTGGGCCACTAGACGACGGGGCCAGTCCGTTTGCCGCGACTCAAGTAAAATAGGGGACATCGTGCGAGCCGTCAAGTTCGCACCAATCCCGCTTGCCTGAATCCTTTGTGGGCACCCGCCATCTAACTTTCAGAACTTCGGCGCTACACCGTCTACGTTGCTGGCCTAGCTTGTGCGGTCTATAATGCCGTCGGATTGATGTTTTGGCCCTTGGGGACAGTCATCCCCGCAGAAAGGATGAAGAATCATGGCCGGTGCAAATGTCATGCAGTTCAGCGTGGAAAACTGGCAAAAGGAAGTGGCGGAGAGCGATGTGCCGGTGCTCGTGGACTTCTGGGCGCCCTGGTGTGGCCCATGCCGCCAGCTGACGCCCATCGTGGACCGCATTGCCACGCAGTTTGCGGGCAAGGTCAAGGTCGGCAAGCTCAATACCGATGACAATCAGGACATCGCGGTGCGTTACGGCATCTCAGCCATTCCGCAGGTGTTCGTCTTCAAGGGCGGCGACGACAAGCCCCGCGAACGCGTGGTCGGCCTGACTTCCGAAGCGGAACTGGTCAAGTTGCTCAACCGCGTGCTGGAAGCCTGATACTTCTAGGGAGAGGAGGCGCCGTGCCAAAGGCCATGGAATTCACTTTCGACAACTGGACGTCGGAGGTGGTTCGCAGCCATCAGCCAGTCCTGGTCAAGTTCTGGGGACCGGGTTGACCACCTTGCAACCGGCTGTCGCCAGTCATCGACAGCCTCGCCGGGCAGTTCGCCGGGCGCGTCAAGGTGGGCAAGGTCAACATTCACGAGAATTTCGAGCTGGCCGATGAATACGACATCACCGGAATTCCGCACCTGATGCTCTTTCACGGCGGCCGCAAGCCGCTCCGGCAAGTCAAGGGCCTGGTGCCCGAAGCCGAACTGGTGCGGATCTTGAATGATGTCTTGAAACATTGATGCTTTTCGAGCCCAGGGGCCTTCGCTCCTGGGCTTCTTCACTTGGATCTTTAGCATTTCCAATCCAGCAATCCTTCTCCTCGCGCAGGTCGATACAGAGAGAGTCTCCGATTATCTCTGCGAGGATTCCCTGGATGGAACCGACCCACTCCTCTGCCGCGAGCGCCGCCCCGGCGGAATTGATCGTGCAGAACGGCCGTCTCAAGGGATCCAGCCGATCCCTGGGCTTGCCGGTGACGGTGATCGGTCGAGCGCCGGGCTGCGATGTGCGTCTCAACGTCGAAGGCGTCAAGCCGCAACATTGCGTTCTGGTCCACGGGCCGCAGGGGCTCTTCCTGCGCGACCTGGGCGGGGAAGGTACACTGGTCAATGCGCAAACGATGATCGGCGGGCAGCTGCACGACGGTGATTTGCTGGCAATCGGGCCATTCCAGTTCCAGGTACGGGTGCACCAGTCGCCGACCGCGCTCTTGGCCGGGAGCCTGGCGAAGCTTTCCCATGAAAAGGAAGCGTTGCGCATTCAGGCTGCTGCAATTGTCGCCCAGCAAGCAGCCTTGACCGAGGAGGAATCCCGGCTGCAGCAGCGCCGCGTTGCGCTTGAGCAGCAGGAAGAACAACTGTCATCTCATCTCGATGACAAACGCCGCAAACTCATCGAGCTGCGCGACCACGCCCGCGAGGCGTACACGAAGCTTCGCGATGAAAAGGCCAACCAGGAACTGCAACTTGCCCACGGACAGCGCGAGCTTGCTTCCCTGCGGCGCGAGCTAAAAGACGACCAGGAACAGGTCCACGCACGCCGGCAACGGCTGCGCGATCTCTTTCGACGCATGCGCCGCCGCTACCACCAGCATTGGGCGGCCGAGCGCGCGGCCGTTCGTGAACGCGTGCAAGCGGCCCTCGACACGGAACGGGCGTGCGAACAAGAGAGCGAGCGCCTGAAACAAGAAACCGCCGCGCTGCACCAGGCCCGGCTTGCACTCAATGGAGAAGTGGAGCTTGGCCGCCGGCAACTGCGCATGGCCTGGGATGCTCTGAAGGAAGAGCAACGCCAGGAGGATGAACGGCAGATGCTCGCCCAGACGCAGCTGGGAGACGCGCGGGCGCTGTTGAACGAGCGCGAGTCCGCCCTGCTCGAAGCGGAGCGCCAGTTAGCCGAGGAACAGCAACACTGGCAGGCGGTTCGCCAGGAAGTGGAACACGAGGTTGAGGGCCTGGAAAACCGCGTCCGCAATTATCGCCGCAAGATCTTCGATCATCAGGAGGAAGCGAACCGGCTCGAAGCGAAGTTGGCGTGCTTGCGCGCGGCGCCTGCGGACCCAGTCGCAGCGACCGATGAGAAGCAGGGAGAGGCTGCACCTGCGTCCGCTACCGTGACGACATCCCTGATTCCCGCTCCAACGCTGCCTCTTGCCCATGTTGTCGTGCCGGAGCTGCCGCCCAGCCTTGTCGCCCTTGAGAAGCTGTCCGGCGAGCTGGCCGACCAGCGCTTGCACTTGGTCGAGCAGTGTCAACGGCTCGTGCAGGCGCAGCGTCGCTGGCAACACAATCGGGAAGTCGCGGCCCAGGAACTGGAAATTGTCGGCAAGCGGTTGCACGAGCGCGAGCAGACGATTGCAGTTCGCGAGCACGCCCTCGAATCAGCCGATATGCGGCTCCGCCAACAACAGTGCGAGGCGCTTCATCTTCAACGGTTCCTCGAAGGTTGGCAGTCGCGCATGACGGCGCGCGAGACTTCGTGGGAAGCGGATCGCGATCGGCTGCTGGCGGACCTGGCAAGCCGAGAGAAGCTTGCCGAACAGCGTCTGAATGCCGTGGGCGAATTACACCAGCGCTGGGCCAAGCGACGCCGGCGCGAAGTGGAATGGCTTCGGGCGGAACGCACCGCATGCCAGAAGCTGCGCCGAGAGTTCGTCCAGTTGCGGGACGAATGGCTGCGTCGCGGCGTTGCCCTGGAACAGGAGCAGCGAGCGCTCGCGGAACGCGCCCTCGCTCTGGAACAGTATCAGCAAGAGTGCCTGGGCAAGTCCGACAATGCATCGGCGGCCGCCCGGCGCATCGAAAAGCTGCGGCGACGCTGGGCGGCCCAGTCGGCCAAGGTGGAGAAATCCGTCATCGAGGAGCGCAAGGCCCTCGATATCGAGGCCGCACGAATTGAGGAACTCCATACGAGAGTTCAGAAGCAGAGCGCGAAGATCGCGTCCCAGGAAGCGGATCTGGCCGAACGGATGGGGCAGTGGGAACGCTTCCAGATTGTCGCTGCCGACGAGATGAATCAACTTCGCAAGGAGTTGACGAGCACCACTGCCCACCGTCTGCGCTACGAAACCCAAGTCCTGGAGCTGCGCGACGAAGTGGAGCGAATCGCCCGGCTGCTGCTGGACGACGCCGAACCGGTACGCCTGCCTGCCGTTCAAGCGGCGTGATGGCAGGGGACAATAAAAACGAGAGGCGGCCTTCACCATTGGCCGCCTCCCGTTTCACTTACTTTCGGCGTTAGCGACAGCCGGTACGGCAACCCGTGAAGCAGCCGCTGTTGCAGCCGCCCGAGTAACCCGTGTAGCAACCGCCGCTCATACCGCCAACCGGCACACGTACCGTTGTCTGGTACGGCACCATCTCGCAGTAGGACTGCGTGACATTCACGGTTTCCTGGACCTGCTCACAGACCACACGGCGGGAGACGCCCTTCCGTTCAACGGGCGCACACTTCACCACATTGACGGTCACTTCCTGCGTCTGAGCAACATTCTCGTACACCGTGCGCGTGCCCGTGCGCTGTTGGGCCTGCAGCGAGCAGACGTTGACGGTCACTTCCTGCGTCTGGGCCACGTTTTCGTACACCACCCGGGTGCCAGTCCGCTCTTGCGGCTGGTAGGTGCAGACGTTGACGGTCACTTCCTGCGTCTGTGGAACCGACCGCATGACCACGCGCTTCTGGGCCTGCCATTCCGTCACCGGCCGGCAGACCGTGCGGCAGCAGCCCGAACACGGATCGACTACCTGACATGAGGTCATCCGGCACACCGGAACCTGCACTTCGACTTCCTGGGGCACGCAGGCATATGTCGTCACCATTCGCTTCTGCGGCGTCACCACCGGCACCATGACGGTGCAGGTGTAAGGCACTTGCTTGGCGACGCAGGCGTACGTCGTGACCACGCGCTTCTCCGCCGTGGTCACCGGCACCATCACGGTGACGGTATAGGGCACTTCCTTGGCCACGCAAGCATAGGTCGTTACCGTGCGCTTTTCGGGCACCACGGTTTGGACCATCTCGGTATACGTAATCGGCTCTTCGATCACCTTGCTGACGAGCCTGGTGACCACGGTCGGCACCACACGCGTCTTGTACTCGGCGCGGTAGGCTGTGACGACTTGTTCGGCATAAGTTGCTTCCCCGCAACCGCCGTACCAGCCGCCACCGCCGCAACCCGTGTTGCAGCTACCGCACGAGCTACCGCAGCCGCGTCCCCGTCCGTGGGCTTCCACCGGACCACTCACCAGTGCAACACCGGCGAACAGTGCCAGCCACGCGGCCACCAGGGCGTACGCTCTCCTTGTCATTGATGCAGACCTCCCGTTGTAGGAAAACTGTTCACAAGCAATCATGCTTGCTGATTCATGCGGCTAACCGTTCTACTGGCAGCAGGGCACGGCCGTGCAAACCGGGACCTTCACCGTTGTCTGAACCGGCACCATCACGCAAAAGCGTTCCTTGCGAACCACCGTTTCCGGCTTGTACTCCATCACACAGCGGCGGCATTGGATCACGCGCTCCTCGGCGCGGTACGAGCAGACCCGGCAAACGATCTCCCGCTGTTCGGGGACCTGATCGCAGACGATCGACTTCACTTGCACCGTGTAGAGTTCCGGCTTGCACGACGTGTAGCAGCAGCCTGTGCAGGGATCCGTGCAGGTCACAGGCACCATGCGGCAGCAGGTTACCTCGCGAACGACCTCGCGAGGCACGGATCGGCATACCGTGATAACGCGCTTCTCTTCTTTCCACTCCGGGACCGAGACGAAGACCGTGCGCTGTTCGACCACCTCGCGCGGCACGCAGCGCATGACGGTACACGTCACGTCGCGCTCTTGCCATTGCGGTTGGTAGCAGGTGACGACCTTGTCCACCCACGTCACGGTGTACGTCACGCAAGGAGTACAGCACGTCCGCCAGCAACATCCGCCCGCCTGGGCTGGAACTGCCGTCAATGCCGTCACGACCACCACGAGTCCAAGCGCCCACACTCTGCTCATCGTTCCTCCCATTCCACAAAATCGGGTAACTGTGAAAGCTGGGTAGTTTGGGAAATCTGAGCATTTTCTATTCCGCTTCGACTCACGTTTCAATTGCAAAACCAGTAAAATCTCTCCGCCGAGACTGCATCCAACCCGTACATTTGACATTACCGCTGCCATGCTTCCACCAACCCGCGCGCGGCGATTTCACCTTTCCCAAGGCAGGAGAATACATCGATGATCCGTCCGCTGCTGTCTGCAATTGTGCTGCCGTCTTTAACGATAATCCTCGCCGCACTTGCGTCGCCCGTGCCCGCTGACGACAAGAAGGATGACGAAAAGGACTGGGTCGTGCTCTTTAACGGCAAGGACCTTACGGGCTGGAAGACCCACCCCGACGACAAGGCCGAGTGGAAGGTCGAAGAAGGAGCCATCGTCGGGCGCGGGAAGGCAGGCCACCTGTTCAGCGAGAAGGGCGATTACGAGAACTTTCACTTCAAGATCGAAGCGAAGATCAATGACAAGGGTAACAGTGGACAGTACTTTCGCGCGAAGTTCGGCAAGGCGTTTCCCGCCGGCTACGAAGCCCAGGTCAACGCCACCCACGGCGACCCGATCAAGACTGGAAGTCTCTATCCCGCGTTCAATCCCCAGCTGACGCCGGAGGAGAAGGCAAAACTCCTGATCAAGGAAGCTCCGCACAAGCCCGACGAATGGTTCACCCAGGAAGTGATTGCCAACGGCAACCACATCATCATCAAGGTCAACGGCAAGGAGACCGTGAACTTCAAGGACGAGAAGAACACGTTCACCAAGGGGCATTTTGCCATCCAGCAGCACGACCCTGGTTCCGTCGTCCACGTGCGGAAGGCGCTGGTCAAGGAGTTGCCCGCCAGCAAGAAAGAGTAGTTCCACGCCTCGAAATGGCGTCCCGGCTCGCGAACCGCTTGTGGTCCGCGAGCCGGTATTGTTTGGCGACTGGGGATAGAGCCCAATCATTCCCCATTGGAGTTTTGACAGACGGCTGACTAGGATAATTCCACGCCCGCTGGCCGGCAGCGCTGCCGTGCCAGGCATTACCACACCTGCACCGACCCGGTGAACGCCCTCCCGCCAACCGCCGCCCAGACCGGCAGAGGATCCCGATGCCACGTGTGATCTTGATCGACCCGTCCGTCATCGGTCGCGAGATGATGCGTACGATGATTGCCGGTTCCGACTGGATCTTTCTCGTCAGCGAATCTTCCAACTACGAAACCGCCCTCCTGTCTGTCGCCGACTGCGAGGCCGAAGGCGTCGTCGTCTCGCTCGATGGCGACCCGGTTCGTGCCTTGCGCCTGGTTGGCCAGATCAAACAGCGTTATGCGACGTTGCCTATCGTCGTCACAAGCATGCAGTCCAACCTGCTCGTGCAAGCACATCGGCTCGGAGCGACCTGGCTCCTCGATTGCCCCGTGCAGCTGGACGCATTCCTGCTTGCGATGCGCAGCTTCAATTCGAGCACGAACCTGTCCTCGCCATCGGCCCGCGGAATCGCCTTCCTGTCGTCCCGTGGCGGTGCCGGGTCGACCAGCCTGGCCGTGAACGTCGGCTGCACCCTGGCGGCGGAGCCCGGACGCCAGGTGGCGCTTGTGGACCTCGATTTGGCAATGGGAGCGGCGGAAATCGCGCTCGATATGATCCCCGAATGCCGACTGACGGACCTGGTTGGCAGCCTGGACAAGATCGACTTGCAGCTGCTCAAACGCTTGCTGACGAAAGACCCGAGCGGGCTGGTCGTGTTGCCGCGCCCGGCGCATCCGCGCGACGTGGAATTGATCCACACGGAGCACATTCAACGCATCCTTGGGCTGATGCGCGTCACGAATAGCCACCTCGTCTTCGATCTCAGCCGCGGCTGGACGCAGATCGACCTGGAGGCAATGCATCTGGCCGACATCATCGTCCTGGTTGCCATCCCGGAGCTATGCAGCACTCGCAACGCGGTCGTGCTGCTGGGTGAACTGAGGGAGGAAGGTTTGGGCGACAAGGTGCGCGTGGTGATGAACCGGGTCGGCGCCTACTTCGGCAGTGACAGCCTGACACTTGCCAAGATCGAGGCCGTCCTGGGGCAACCCATTTACTGGCAGATCCCCAATGACTACAAGGCAATGATGGGAGCGTGGAACGCCGGGGTGCCATTGTTGCACCACGCGCCCCGGTGCAAGGCGCAACTGAGCATCGCTGCCATGGCCAAGGACTTGTGCGTTGTACGTCGCTGAATGGGTCATGGACGCGCCAGCGGCTTATCACCAAGCAATTCCAGGTAACGAATTGCAATGGGCCGCGACTCGAAGTTTACCGGCGGTCCGGCCGGGTTTAGCGATTTGCGGAAGTGCTTTGTCGCCGTGTCCACATCCCCTTCCTCCAATGCGACCAGGCCGCGCAACGCTTGCAACTCACTTTCCTGGGCCAGGTTGTTCATCAGCACCTCGCGCCCCTGGAGGAAATAGAACTGCACGTTGGTCGGCATGAGGAAGAGGCGCGCGATGGACGGGGTCATGAGGTAGTCGAACGTCGCGCCTTGCAGGGCGAGTAGCAACGGCATGCCGACCGGTTTCGGTGTCGAGGCCAGGACGCTTTCCAGGGACTGTCCCGCTTGTTTGTAGTCGCCAACGGCTGCGGCCAGGATGGCCTGGTAGATGTCGTACTGGCTCGGCAAGCGGTTCTTCAGCTCCTTTTCGAGCAAGCCGAGTCGCTGACTGGAATCGCCGCGCAGTTTGTCGAGTTGCCCGGTGGTCAACAGCAAGTAGATGTAGAGGTCCGCTTCCTCCACGGTGAGCTGCTTTACGTCCTCCTGAAGCAACGTCAGCGACTCCTTGACCAGGCCGAACGGATAGAACGCACGGACCGCCTTGGTGCCGAGCGGTTGGCCGGCGGCGACCAGTGCAAAGGCGTTGCGCAGCTCCTTCACTTCCGTCTCGAAGCCCTGGAGCAGCTTGTCCAATCCTGCAAGTTCCTGATCGAAGTCCTTCCGGCTTTGACCCGGTTGTGGCCCGGCTGCTCGGTAGAGCTTGAGCGCCTCGCGAAAGTGCTCCAGCGAAAGATCGTAGTAGCCCATCTGCCAGTATGTGACGGCCAGCGCCTGGTGCGCTTCCTGGTCCGGTCGAACGGCCAGGACCTGCTGAAATGCCCAGACGAGCGTCACCTGTCGCAGCAACTGGCGCGGCGTGACATTTCGCGATACCCACGGCGATAGGTAGGGATCCACCGGCTGTCGGCGCTGGGCGATCACCTGGCGGATCTGGCCGATCTGCGGCGGAAAGATGCGCGGCGGCCCCGCCAGACGGGCCCAGTAGTTTTCTTGACTGCGCCAGAGGACGTGAATGACCTTCGCCAGGTTGGCATAACCATTCGGGTCGTCAGGATTGGCAACCAGGCCGCGCCGTGCGGCCCGCAGCGCCAGCACCGGGGCTGCCGGCGGCCCGCGGTCGCCGGTTCCCGCGTACTGGCCCGCCATCCAATCGGAAAGCGCGCTGCCGTGGACCGTGGCGAACTCGGCAGTGAATGCGCTGGGCGTGGCGATGTAGCCGGCGCTCTGTCCCGCCATGGCGACGCATGCGGCCAGGTTGGCATGGACCCACGCTCGCAAGCGTGCACGCTGCAGGAGCGCTGCATGGGCGTCGTAGTACAGCAAGTCCATGATTGCTTCATCGCTGTCGAGCGAACGCGGCGCGGGCGCACGCCAGAAGCCCTGCCACCAGTCCCAGCGCTCCGGGGTTCGGCCAGGTCCTTCGCCGGGCGCTCGTTCGGCGCCTGCATCGAAAGCGCGGGGAACGAGATTCAATTCAAGCTTGGCCAGGGGATCGGTGGGCGTCGTGGCTGGATCGCGCCAGCCAAAGATGGTGGTGCGGCCGTCCATATAGAGTGTCGTCCACTCTTGCGGATTGGTCATCAGGAGCCGCGCGGTCCCCATCAAGTCGGGGCCGCTGAGAATCACGTGATCGATGCCCCGATCGCGAAAGACCCGGTGCCAGAGCGGCTCGGCGTTGGGGTCGCGCGGCGTCTTGTCCTCGCCGCGCAGCACCCGACGGACCGCGAGGTAGTCCGGCAACGCTTCCGAGAACAGCCCATAGCGAAAGTCGAAGAAGCTCTTTTCCTCGGGACAGAACCAGGCGCAGTAATTCGCCATGTCCGGGTTGATGTTGAACCCGCGCGATTGCGGTGATAGGGAACCGTTCGCCCGCCATTGTCGAAGTTGTTCCGCCGCCTTCTTCAGCGACGGCTCGGCGACCACGTTCCATGCGGCGCGCCGGGCCAGCACGGGGTTGTTGGCATCCGGTTGCAGCCAGCCTGGCCACGAGGTGACAATCAGTGCGACCATCGCCAGCACGGTCAAGAACCTCCCGGAAAGCGACCAGAAACGCGCCCGGTCGCTGACCGGCAATGCAATCCCAAAGTGTCGCGCGGCACAGTCCTGTAAGTTCAGCGCGGTAATCGGCCCCGCGACGATGGCGAAGAACGGTATCAGCCGCACATTACTGGCGCTGAGCAAGGCAAACGCCAACCACATCACAAAACGCCAGACGCGCAGCCCTCCGGCATTCAGCATGAACGAGAATGATCCCAGCAAAAGCAGCATCCAGAACGACCAGCCCGCGACGTTGCCGCCCAGGTTGACCGACGTGTAGTACTCATTTTGAAACGGCGTGTAGAAGAACGGCTTGAAACCGCCCACATCCTTCAGGGTGGCGAATTGCAGGCTAGGAAATAGTTCCGGCGGCAGCGCGAAGACGTGGAAATGGTGCGGATTCAAGCAACAAGCCGCCACGCCCAGCGCCAGCACCATGGCCAGCCGACGCATTTCGGCGGGATCCGGAACGTCTTGCCCCGTTGTCACCGGCCTGAACTTCTGCTGAAGCCACGTGCCGAACAGGTGAAGCGCAACCATCGTCGGGCCAAGCACGAACCAGGTGTCCAGGTTGGACCAGAGCAGGAACAAGAATGGCAGTACGTAGAGCCGCGCCGGCGCCGATGTGAACAGGACGCGCCAGCCGCGGATCTCAGCGGTCTGCTGACGCTTGCCTTCGCGCGCCAGGATGTACAGCGTGAGTCCGACAAACAGATACGAGACACACAGCGGTTGCAGAAGCAACCGCGGGCTCATCGTCAGGATCGCCAGTGCAGTGCAAACCGCTGGTACCCAGACGCTCTGTTCGCGTCGCCGAATTGCCAGCAGCACCCACGCCAGTACCGTGACGAGCATGGCCTTCAGACCGATGAGCACAGCGCCGCCCAGCAGGGTCTCGGCGCCTCCGGAGAGCCGTGCCAAGTTGTAGAAAATCAGGTCGTACAGCCAATTATGGTTGGTCCAGTAAACATTGCTGGTCGTGTGGGCGAACGGATCGACGCCGAAGGTGTACTCGCCGTGGGCCAGCGCGCGCCCCGTGGCCAGGTGCATCCAGAGGTCGCTATTGCGCGCTGCAAACGACGCCACCAGGAACGCGAACACGAGGACGAGCAGGACCAGGACGCGATCAAGGCACGCCATCTCGGCGGCCACGCGTGCGGGTGTGAGACGCTTCTTGCCGGGGACGGCTGATTTACTTGTCCCGGGGGCCGACGGCAGCGTGGAGAAGGGGGACTCCTGAATCGCGTCCGAGCTGGCAGCAGCGGGGGCGTCGGGCGCGGGCGCCGGGTCTTGATCGGCCATGATGGGTCTGTCCTGGAACGTCGTTCGGTGAGCGACAGGAGACCTTGCACCCACAGCAACCCGACGCGCCAGCGAGGGGCTCCCTCGCTGGCGCGTCGGGTTGCTGTGGGATTTCAGACTGCCCATCGCATTATCGCCTTCACGGTAGAGGTTGGGGCAAGGCTGGTCAAGTGCGCGGAGTTGCGGCTAAACGCTATTCCAAAATTCCTACGAAATGGGTCTTATCGCCGGCAAGTGTCGGCTGCGCCGTGACGACGGAGCAGATCAGCACCGCACATCATCCAGGTTGCCGGTATGGCCGAAGTGCCTCCAAGTTCACCGCCTCCATCGCTTCCCGCTGCCTACGCGGACGGACTGCCCACGGTCCGTGTCGAACTTCGGCATGGCACGGCCAAACCCGTCGGTCATGAGGTTGGCGACGTGAGCTTCCTCATCGGCACGGTGCCCGGCTGCGACCTGCGGTTGCCCGGCGCCAACCTGCCTCCCGTCGTTTGCCTGGTCTCCCGAGAGCCCGAAGCCGTATTCCTGCGCAAGCTGGCGCCGACTCAGGCCGTGCTCGTGAATGGACGATCGGTCTCCACCGCCCCGCTTCGGCCCGGAGACCGTGTGACTATCGGTGCTGTCGAGTTGCTGTTTCAAATTGAAGTGCCGGCGACCGAAGCCAAGGCATCGGTCCAGGAACGGACAGTTCCAAAGCAGGAGCTCGCAAACCCCTCGGCACAGGAGGCCAAGCAGAAGCTGTTGGATGAGCAAACGCGCGAACTAGAGACCGATCGTGTGATCTGGTATCGCCGTCGCGAGGAGATCGAGCAGGAGTGCCGGCAACTGCAGGAATCCTCCTCCCAGCTGAATCGACAGGTCCAGGAACGCGAGCGGACGCTGGGTGCCGCCCGCGTCGATCTCGAGCAGCGCGAGGAAGCGGTCGAGGCGGAGCGCGAGCGGCTGGCGCAAAAGGAACGCGACCTGAAGGCGCTCGCCGAGCAAAAGCAGGAAATGGACGGCGTACGTGAGGAGCTGACCATCATTCGGCAGCGGCTCTACGACCGCTACCGCGAACGTCGCGACCGACTGGCCGGATTACAGGAGGCAATCAACGTCGCGGCCCGACGCGTTCAGGAACGCAAGCGCGCCGTCGACGCCGAGGTAGTGCAAGCAGCCGCGCTGCGCGCCGAACTCGATGCCCGCGCCCGGGAACTGCATGCCGAATCCGAGGAGCTGGCTTGTACTCGCTTGAAATTTGACGAGCAGCAGCGTCAGGTCACCGAAGCACTTCAGGTCCGCGAGAACGACCTGCGCCAAGGCCGTGCGGAGCAGGATTCGCGCGAGGCACGCCTGAACGAAGGGCGCAAAATGCTGGAAAAGGCCCAAGCCCAGCATCAAGCGGACCTGTTGCGACTGGATCGGCGCGATGCCGCACTGGAGCAGCGACAAAAGCAGCTCGAAACGCGAGCCCAGGAAGTCGATCATCGCTACGAGCAACTCCAGCGCGATACCCGCGACCTCGAGGACCAGGCCCGCAAGCTGGATGACTGGCACGTCAAGCTTGCCGCGGATGCCGAGCAGATCACCCGCCAGCAGCAAGGCCTGGAACCGCAGCGCCAGGACCTGAACCAGCGAGCCGCCACACTCGAAGGCCAGCAGGCGATGCTTGCTACGTTGCGCTCGCGACTGGAACGCATGCGCGAAGAGGTGCGCCGCGAGGGACAACTGCTCGCCGAACAGCGGGCCCGGCAGGAAGCGACCGAGATCGATTTGCAGGAGCGCCTGCAAGAAGTGCAGCGAATTCGCACGGAGATCGACAGCGAACGGCAACTGCACGAGCAGGAACGGCAGCGCTACGCGGAGCGCGGCGCGGTCATGGAGTCGGCCGTCGCCCGGATGCGCCAGGTGCAGGAGACTCTTGCCACGGAGGAAGCCACCCTGCGGACGCGGGCCGAAGAGCTGGACGCGCGGGCCACGGAGCAGGCCCAACAGGCTGCCTTGCTCCAGGCGCGGGCGACGCAAGTCGCGGACATGCAGCAGCGCGTCGAGGCGGATCGCCAAGCGCTGCGCGAGCGCGAAAAGGCGCTCGCCCAGGCCGAGCAGGCGCGCGAGGCACTCCAGGCACAGCTGCACCGGCGTTCGGAGGAACTCGCCGCTCGTCAACGCGCGTTGCAGGAACAAGCCAAGAAGCAAGAGGAAGCCGTGGCAGGCTTCGGATCGCAGCTGGCTGATGTAAACGCGCGCCGCGCCGAGGTGGAGCGTCAGCGCCAGCAGATCGAGGAACAGGTCGCTGCCCGCCTTCGAGACGTAGACCTTCGCCAGGCGGACTTGCAGGCGTGGGAGCGGCGATTGGAAGCCTCGCAAGAGAAGCTGCGCGAAACCGGCAGAGGCGTGGCGGCGGAACGCAAGGCCATCGGCGAAGCTCGCGTCACCAGTGTCGCCCAGCAACAGGTGATGGAAGCTTCATTGCAACGCGCCCGTGCGGAGCTGGCCGTCAGCCGTCAGGAAGCGGTGCAGTTGCAACAGCAATTGCCGGAACTGGAGCTGCGCACGCGCGAGGCGCTGGACCGCCTCACCCAGGCACGCGAACGGATGCGCGAGCACGTTGCCGAGCTGCATTCCTACGCGCGCCAGTCGCACGACGACCTGGAATCCTTGCGAGTGCAGGTGCAGATCGAGGCCGATCAGGCTCGGCAGCAAAATATCGTCCTGCATCGGGCGCGCGAGGAGCACCGGCTCTCGGTCACGGCCTTTCGCCAGCAGATCATCGATTGGCAGGGGCAGATCGCCGAGATGCGCCGCACGCTGGCCCATGGCGAAACTCGCCTCGAACGCCGGCAGGCTCAGGTGGACGAGAAAGCCCGGCAGATCGACGTCACTTCGGCACGGTTGGCGGAGCAGGCCCAGCAGTTGCAAGAGGAGCATCGCCAGGTTGCGCTCAAGCGCGCCGAAATGGAGAAGCACCTGGCGGACATGCGCGAATGGTATCGCCGCAAGCTGCGTGAGTTGGCCATCGGCAAGGACTCGGCACCGCCACTGGCACCTCGGCCGCTCATCGAGGTACCCGCCGCGGAGGATGTCGTCGGCCAGCCACGCGACATCTTGGCGTTGACCGGCGACGTCGAGCCCGGCGATCGCAAACTCGGCGACCTGCTCCGTTCGCTGGAGCTGGTCGATGGCGACACGCTCAATGCGCTTTTGGTGGAGACGCGTCGTCAGCGCCGATCTCTGCGGCAGGTTCTTCTCGCCGGCAACTACCTGACGCTCTATCAGCTTGCACTGATCGAGGCGGGGAACCTCGATGCACTTGTCCTGGGGCCCACGCGCGTGGTCGATCGGCTGCGTTCGACGGCGCGGGAAGCGGTGTATCGTGTTTTCGATCCGCGCCGCGGCAAGGAAGCGCTGCTTCGCCATCTTTCCGAGGCGGAAGTCGAAGACGCGGTACGCCCGGACGAGTTCCGCCAGCGTTTCGCCGCCGCCGCGGCGGTGCAGCATCCCCACCTGGTCGCCACGCTCGAGGTGCTGGAGATCGCCGGCCGTCCAGCAGTGCTGCAGGAATGGCTCGCCGGGCTGCCGTCGGGCGACTGGCCGGTGCTAACGGCAGTGCCGGGAGTCTGGTATCGCCTGCTCGGCCAGGCAGCCCTTGGCTTGCACACCGCACATGACGCCGGGTTGATCCACGGCCACCTGCGTGCCGACCACGTCGTATTGACCGGCGATGGCGTGGTGAAACTGTGCGGCTTCGGCGAACCGCCGTGGCTGACGGAGCCAACGGTAGGTGAGGAAGCCTCCCAGCCAGTCGTGTTCACCGATGATGCCGCCGGCGACCTGGCCGCACTCGGCGCGATTGCCGCCGAATGGGCATCTGCCGCGCGCCGAAAGGGGGCGAAGGGCAAGGCGATGCCCGAGTCGTTGCAGGCCATCCTGCATCGATTGAGCCCGGATGCCGGGGACCAGCGATTCAACAGTGTTGCCTCGCTGCTCGAAGCGCTCGATCCTGCCGGCGCCGACATACCGCCCAATGCGGAAGCATGGGACCGCCTGGTGCGCCACGTCCGCGAGCACGGTCCGGCCGACGTCAGCATGCGCAAGAGTGCGTGACCTGCCCGCCTCGAAAAAAAAATCCGCATCTCCTCACAATAGAAATCGCCGCGCGCGCATCATATCCAGCGAACACGAAATCACGGGAAATCGACGGCATCGGTCAACCGGGCCTGACTTTTGGGGGAAGAGGGGTCCAAGCCCCTCGCAGGCTGCATCACCGACCGTCAACGCCTTTAGTGGAAAAGGTGTCCCGGATTGTCGTGAACAAGGTGCTGTTCGGACCGGCGTGTACCGAGAGGTTGGCAGCGTCCTCCCGGTCAGCCGGTCCGATTTTTTTCCCGACTGCCCATCCAGCTCGCATCTTCTATATCCGGGGGAGTCCCATGACGTTCCGCTTTGTCCTCAGCGGCACGGTCTCACTGCTCGTCGCCAGTGCGCTCCTGGTTGGCAGCCAGCTCCGCTGGTCTTCGGCATCGGCGCCCTTGGCTGGTAGCGCCATCCTTTAACGCCCCGTGCGGGCGTCTCGCGATCAGTTCCCTCATTCCATCGTGCGGAGGACGTCATGCGACGCAGCCTCATACTCGGCGTTGTTCTCCTTCTCATGTGCGGGACATTGGTGTGGTACGCGACCACCCAGCGGCATGGCAAACCGGCCCAAGCTGATGCCAGGACGCTGGCGAAAGAGAGCAAACCGGCGCCACGGAAGTACTCATCGCGCGACGAGTATGTCCATCGTGCTGCGCTTCAAATTGTGCAACTCGAAGAGGCTCAGCCCGATATGGGCGGCGAGCAATTCAAGAAGCGCTCTGCGGAACTGCTGCGCGAGGATGAACCCTTGCGCCTGGAGTACGAGCTCATCAAGCAGGAACGTGAACGCAACAGGGCTAGCAAGTGAGAGGAATCTGCCATGCTCGGTTTCGCCGCTGTCATGCCGCCGGGACCATTCGAGAGCTTCCAGGCACCGCAATGCGGTCGACGCGGGTCGATTCGTCGTTCCATGGGCGTCCGTCCCGCGCAATGGCTGGGAATCGTCGGGTCCGCGCTCCTCATCTGTGGGGTCTTCGTTCCCGCGTTCGGCTACTCCTCGTTCGGTGAATCCTTGCTCGAAGTCAGCAGCAGCCTGGATATCGTTCCCGTCGACGCCCTGATCGTGCTCGTGTTCGCCGTCGCCTCTATCGCCTTCGCCTGGAAAGACCATTGCGTGTTGCTCTGGTTGACAGGCATTGGCTGTCAGATGGCACTGGCATCGACATATGCCCTCTGGCATCCGGGTGCAAGCACCACGCGGTCGCACCATTGCTTGTGCTTTCAAATTTCGACTTCGGGCCTGCTGCCTGGTTGGTGGATCATGGAGCTGGGGCTCCTCCTTCTCCTCGTCGCAGCCTTTCTTGGCGACCTGCCCGAACGCTGACCAGCCCCGCCGGGTCCGTGGGGCCGGGGCTGGGTTTCCATGCCATGAGCCCGAGTGCCCGCGCTTGCAAAAAACATCGAAAACCCCTGCGGGGTGCCGGTTTGACGCATGAATTTACTGGACAAACTTCTGCTCCGTCTGCATAACACTCCTTACAACGGGTTCGTGCGAGACGGTTTCTCGCACACACACCTCGTACAAGGAGTTGGTTCATGTTGCAACGCGTACTGCCTCTCTTCGCTCTCCTGGCGCTGATTTGCCTGGCCACCGCGCCCGTCCTGGCCGCCGACGACGCAGTCGCCGAAGGCAAGATCGTCAAGGTCGTCAAGGACAAGCTGACGATCGTCGACAAGGAAAAGAAGGAACACAGCTGCACGGTCGCCAAGGACGCCAAGATCACCTGCGACGGCAAGGCCTGCAAGCTGGAAGACCTGAAGGAAGGCGTCGCCGTGAAGGTGACCGTCGAAGGCAAGGGCGACAAGGCCACTGCCACCAAGATCGAAGCCTCGACCAAGTAACTTTGCTGGTCATCGGGATTTGTCAAATGCCGGAGAGCAGAAATGCTCTCCGGCGTTTTTCATGCGCTACAATCTGGTTGCACAACCGAGCCGTGGGCCGCGACAATCCTCACGCACCGCCGCCGTCCCAGGGTGTTTCCTCCGGCGATCCTGTATCACCTCTTGACCGCCGACAGCGTTTCCAGTGCCAGCAACAGCGCCTGCGTGCCTTTGCGGCCGTGGCCTTGGGCCTGAAGGGCCACGTACAGCTGGTGCGCCAGCGCCAGGCCCGGCAACGCCAGGTTCATGCGCTTCGCTTCCGCCAGGGCGATGCCCATGTCCTTGATGAAGTGCTCGACGTAGAAGCCCGGCTCGAAGTCGCGGCGCAGCAACCGGGGCGAATATAAGTCCAGACATTTGCTGCCTGCGGCGCCGACCGAGACGCTCTTCAGCACCGTATCCACGTCGAGCCCGGCTTTGTAGGCGTAGAGAAGCCCCTCGCACAAGGCCACCATCGTGGACGAGATGAGCACCTGGTTGACCATCTTGGTGTGCTGACCGGCGCCGGCGGGCCCCTGATGCACGATCGTCTTGCCCATGCACTCCAGCAGCGGCTTGACTGCCTCGACGGCGTCCGCGTCGCCCCCGACCATGATCGAAAGCGCCGCGTTCTTCGCGCCGACATCGCCGCCGGACACTGGCGCGTCCACGCTGGCGACCCCCTTCGCCTTGGCAGCGGCGTGGATCTCCATCGCCAGCGACGGTTCGCTGGTGGTCATGTCCACCAGCACGTTACCGGCCTTGCTCCCGGCCAGGGCGCCTTCCTTGCCGAGGAAGACTTCACGCACATCTGCCGGGAAGCCGACGATTGCAAAGACCACGTCCGACTTCTCGGCCACGCCCCTGGGAGTGTCGGCCCAGGCAGCCCCCGCGTCGAGCAGTTCCTTGGCTTTTTCCTTGGTGCGGTTGTAGACCGTCGCCTTGTAGCCCTTCTGCATCAGGTGGTGGCACATCCACCGACCCATGACGCCCGTGCCGATCCAACCGATGCGCGTTTGACCGGGTATTGCCTGCGTGACGGACATGCGGATTCTCCTTGGTGCGGGTGAACGCTCATCAATGTATCGGAGGCGATTCGACGCGGCCAAGACAAAGTGGTCTGAGAATTCAGTCAACGCGTTTCGATGTTGCCGAGGGGTTTCCACCGGCGTCTAACGGAGGGACACTCGCGATTTGTTTTGGGTGCAGCTGCTAATTCTACAGGATGAGCTTGAGTAGCAGATGCCCTGTTTTTCAGGGTCTTCTCAAAGCTCGTGTCAGTTTCGTGCTGCAATCGCTGCCCAAATTTGGGCATTAATGGTCGATTTTCCGGTCTCCGAATGGCCGAAAACCTTGTTTTTCCCGTGTAGGATTGCTGTTTCCCTTGTAGAAAACGCAGTTGCACCCATTTGTTTACACCGCGCCTGGCACTTAGAGTCTATCTGCAAAGAAACGCTTGAAACTAGGGGTATCCTGGAATTGCGATCACGCCTGAATCGCGTTTTCTGCTGGATATTTCGGCGATCATCCGGTTTCAGGCCCCGCATGAATCACCAAGGCCCCCTAATTTCATGGGAAAACTCTCCGGATAGACTCTTATACTACACCGCATTGTCGGGGGACCTCCCTGGCATCGCTCTCTACTCCGGGAGGACACATCGGATGAAGACGCTCCGCGACCACTTCGTGCGCCATCCGCTGCTGTGGCTGCTGGCAATGGCCCTTGTGGCCGGGGCCTCGCATGTTGCGGCTCAGAACCAGAAGCTCGAACCGGTCGACGTCGAAGGCCAGCCGCTGGCCGCCAACGTGACTCGGCTAGTGCAGGCCTACGACTTCCTCGGCACCCCGCTCTCCGCCGAGCAAACCAAGGCGCTGCAAGAGGCTGCCAAGGACCGCAATGCCAAGAAGCTCCAGGAGCTGCTCGATCCGCACGTGCTGGTCGTGGTGACGATCAATCCGGAGTCGCGCGTCAAGGCAGCCCGCGGCCCCGCCACAGTCGCGCTCCAGCAGGGCGGCTACACGCCGATCCTCATCAAGGTCCTCAACGACAGCACCGTGACGAAGCCGCTGCGGATCAGCAGTCCGCAGGCCGGGCCAATCTTCTCCGGCGGCAGCGCGGGCAACGTCAAGCCGGACAAGGATCGTTTCCTCGACGTCGAGTTGTTCAACAAGCAGCCGCTGACCGCGAACCTGAGCGGCCTGAAGGTCGAATACGCCCTGGCGCTCATCCACAGCAGTGAAGCCGGCAAGCGCGAGGCGACGCTGCACTTCGACGTCGGCCAGGGCACGCAGGACATCGGCTTCCGTGGCGAGGTGCCGATCCTGTTCACGATCAAGCCTGCCATTCCCGTCAAGCTGACCGTCAAGGACATGGACGGCAAGCCGACGGTCGGCCGTTTCACGTTCAAGGACAAGGCAGGCCGTGTCTATCCGCCGCAGGCCAAGCGGCTGGCGCCGGACTTCTTCTTCCAGCAGCAGGTCTATCGCGCCGATGGCGGCAGCGTGCTGCTGCCGCCGGGCGAGCTGACCATGACCTATGGCCGCGGCCCCGAGTACAAGCTGCTCGAACGCAAGGTGACCATTTCCGACAAGGGCGACGCAGCCATCGAGGTGAAGCTCGATCGCTGGATCAACACGATGGACCACGGCTTCTATTCCGGCGACCATCACATTCACGCGGCCGGCTGTGCCCACTACACCAGCCCGACCGAGGGCGTCTTCGCCAAGGACATGTTCCTGCACGTCAAGGGCGAGGGCCTGAACGTCGGATGCAACCTCACGTGGGGCCCGTGCTACGAGTTCCAGCGCCAGTTCTTCGAACCGGGCATCAACAAGCTGAGCGAGCCGTTCTGCCTCTTGAAGTACGACATCGAAGTCAGCGGCTTCGGCTCGCAGGCGCTGGGCCACGTCTGCCTGCTGAACCTGCGCGAGCAGACCTATCCCGGCTCCGACGGCACGAAGACGAAGGGCTGGCCGACCTGGACCACGCCGCTCATGAAATGGGCCAAGGCGCAGGGCGCGTATACCGGCTACGCGCACTCGGCCAGCGGCCTGGCCGTCAACCCGCAGGCGGCTGCGAAGCGTCTGCTCACGGAGTTGGATGCCGACAAGGATGGCAAGCTGTCGAAGACGGAGGCTGCGAAGGGGCTTCTGCCCGAGGACTTTGTCGCGATCGATGCCGACAAGGACGGCTTCATCAGCGAGGCCGAATTGACCGCGAGCATCGGCCGGGTTGCGAACAAGCTGCCGAACCTGGCGATTCCGGAGATGAACGGCATCGGCGCCCAGGAAATCTGCGTGACATCGGCCCAGGGTATCTGCGACTTCATCAGCGCGATGGACACCGCACGCGTGCCAGAGTGGAATTGCTGGTATCACATCATGAACTGCGGCTATCCGCTCAAGGTTTCGGGCGAGACCGATTTCCCTTGCATCAGCGGCAGCCGCGTCGGCCAGGGCCGCGTCTACGTGCAGATGGGAAAGGTCGACAAGATCGACTTCGCCGCCTGGTGCGAGGGGCTCGCCAAGGGCCGCTCCTACGTTTCGGACGGCTACGCTCATGCCGTGGAGTTCACCGTGAACGACAAGGCGCCAGGCGCGAATGTCGCATTGGAACAGCCCGGCATGGTGACGGTGAAGGCGAAGGTCGCATTCGCCGCCGAGACGCCTCTGGGCACCGCGAACGGCGGCACGGTGCCGACCGGCAAGACGCGCTTGATTGAGCTGATCGTCAACGGCAAGGTCGCCGCGACGAAGGAAGTGCCCGCCGACGACAAGCTGCACGACGTCGACTTCAAGCTGAACGTCGAACGCAGCAGCTGGGTCGCCCTGCGTCACTTCCCGCAGATGCACACCAACCCGGTCAACGTGCTCGTCGGCGGCAAACCGATCCGCACGTCGCGGGGCAGTGCCCTGTGGTGCATCGGCGTGATCGAGCAACTCTGGCGTGTGCGCGGCCAGGGGATTGCCGCCAACGAACGCGAGGAGGCCGACAAGACGTTCAAATGGGCCATCGAGCAGTATCGGAAGATTGCGATGGATGCGCCCCAAGGAAGCTGATCCGATTGTTGGTAGTTCCGCCTTCAGGCGGTTTTCAGCCGAAAAACCGCCTGAAGGCGGAACTACCAACAAAGCGAAACAGGACCGGTCCTGTTTCGCTTTGGTTAACGGCTGGTTGATTACTTGCAGCACACCGGCACGGCGACCTGGTAGGGCACCCGGACGCAGACGGTGTACGGCACCTTCTCGATGATGACTTCGGGCACCTTCCTGCACACTGTCACCTGGACCTTGCGGACGCGGATCTCTTCCTTGATTTCCGGCACCCGCACCTTGTAGAGCTGCACTTCCGGCACCATCTCCGTCACCGGCACCTTGAAAGTCTGCACTTCCACGCGCTGCACCGGTACCTTCACCACGTACGTCTCGACCTGGTCGCGGTACGTGGTCACGGGCACCTTCTCCACTCGCACTTCCTCCTTGAGGCATGCCACGCGGACGGTGAAGACCCGCGTTTCCGGCCGCGGCACGCAGACGCGGACCTTGAAGTTTTCCACGTGTTGCTCAGGTACGCAGCGGAACACGGTGCAGTCGACTTCCGTGACGGTTGGGACCATGCCGCAGGTGTAGACCACGCCCCGGCACGGATCGCACACGGGCAGTGCGGCCGGCACGTAGCTGACGAACTGCTTCTTGATCGTCTCGGGCACCGTGCGAAGCGTGGTCACCGTGCCCTGCCGATCTTCTTCGCGCACTTCCGGCACGATCACCGTTTGCTGCCGTTGCTCTTCGCGGTAGCTCGGCACCAGGACCTTGAAAGCACGCTCCACTTCCTGCGTCACCGGCACGCGCACCGTGCGCTGGCGTTGCTCCTCGCGGAACTCGTTGTGCACGATCTTCTTGTGCTTGACCACCTCACGCGTGTGCGGCACCAGGACGATGCGCTTGCGATCTTCCTCGTGCCAGACGGTGACGGGGACCTTTTCCTGAATCTCCTTTTCAACCACCTCCGGAACCGACTTGAAGATGGTCCGCTGCACGTCGCGAAACTCGGTGCGGTGCTCGAACTTGAAACACGTGATGACATGCGTGTCGACACAAACTTTCGGCGGACACGGCAGGCCGGGAAACGCCGCGGAAGCCGCCTCGACGCCGCCCAAGCCCAGGGCGGCCGCCAGCGACAGTATTTTCATGAAGCCTGACATCGTTCGCTCCTTTTTCCGAAGGGTCGCCGGCGGTCCCTGCCTGACCCGACGGCCAAGCCCGACATTGGAACGGCCGCCTCCCATGACATTCTCGGGAAGTACGGCAGACACCGCATAAGTTGCGCCTTCTACCGTCTCATTCCGGGCTTTTGGTATGCCGTGACAGGAAAACAGATACGGAGCGAGACGTCGAATGCAGAAGCTCAGCGATACGTCGCCGGAAGCCGAGCAGGTGCTGGCCGCGGTCTATCGGCGGATGCCCCCTGGACAGAAGTGGCTCAGGCTGGGTGAGATGTATCGCGATGCCCGAGTCTTGCACGCGGCCGGCATGCGTTTGCGCAATCCGCAGGCGACGCACCGAGAAATTCACGAAGACTGGATGAGAACGCACGTTGGCTTCACGCTGACCGAGCAGATTCGGGTGCCAATCATGGATGCCGAGCCCTTGCGCGAAGTTCGTGCCGTGCTGCAGGTCTTCACCAATCTCGGCATCGCTTACGCGCTCGGTGGTTCGATGGCCAGCTCGGTCCACGGTTACGACCGATACACACGCGATGCCGAGATCGTGGTGGAGCCGTTTGCCGGCAAGGAAGCCCTGGTCGCCAGTGCATTTGGTCCGAATTACTATGTCAGCTCATCAGCGGTTGCCGAGGCGGTACGCGATCGGACGTCGTTCAACATCATCAACACAGGCACGGCGTTCAAGATCGACGTGTTTGTGCAAAAGGACCAGCCATTCGAGCATTCGGCCATGGCCCGCCGCATCGCCATGTCGCTGCCCGATCGACCCGACGAACCGATCTTTCTGCATGCACCCGAGGATGTGATTCTCTTCAAGCTGCGCTGGTACCGGCTCGGCAACGAGGTCTCCGAGCAACAATGGAAGGATGTTCAAGGCGTCTTGCGCACGCAGGGCGGGCGCCTGGATGACGCGTACTTGGATCGCTGGGCCGCCGAGTTAGCCGTGACGGATCTGCTGGTGGGAGCGCGACAAGAAACGGTCATGTAAACAACCCGCCCGACACGCGAACGCGGGAATCGTCGTTTCCGTGCTCACGTATCGGGTGGATTTGCTTTCGCATCAAGAAATCTTACTTTCGAGCCGTCACCTTCTTGCCGTTCTTCTTGCCATTAACCTTCGGCGCATCGCCACGCGTCGGTTCTGCGTCGATCGACTGCTGGCCCCAAGGCATCGCCATGGTCGGCGCCTTGCGATGCCGCAGCTTGCGCTGATCCTTGGGCCGGTCCTTGAACCAAGTCACGAAGCGTGCCAGCTGCTTGACGGCCTCGTCGTAGACTTCCTTGCCCTTCTCTGCTGTGGCCAGCTCGGCCTCGCCCAGCACGCCGCTGTCGCTATAGGTGCTCGTCCAGGAAATGAGGTTGGTCGGCGACGCACCGAACAGGTCGCACCAGTGGAACGGGTTCCCTTCCAGGTTGAAGCTGATATCACCGCTCTCGATCTGGTCCGTGCGCACGTTGTCGCCATCCAGGTAGAGATAGAGCGACGTTTCCAGCTCGCAGGCGTGGGCGCAACCACCGGGGAACTTGCTTTCGCGCCAGTGCGGCAGGAATTCGGGGTCCACCGTCAGGAAGCGCCACCAGGCGGCCAGCACGCACTCCGCGTCAGTCTCCAGGCAGGCCCGGCGTGACACCAGGTCCAGGTTCGGCATGTTGGAGCCGTGGCCGTTGAGCAGGACGATCTTCTTGAAGCCGTGGTAGGCGAGCGACTTGGTGATGTCGAGCACCTGCTCCATGAACGTCGTGTAGTTCGTGTTGATGGTGCCCGGAAAGTCCATGACGTGTCCGGTGTAGCCGTACCAGACCGGCGGCAGCACCAGCATCTTTTCGGCGATCTTGCGGCCGGCGCCGTAGGCGATGCCTTGCGGACAGACGATGTCCACGTCCAGCGGCAAGTGCGGGCCGTGTTGCTCGACAGAGCCGCAGGGCACGATGCACACCTTGCCCAGCTCGATGGCGTCGTTGATTTCGGGCCAGGTCAGCTTTTCGTAACGGTATTCGGTCTTCGCGCGGCTGCTCATGACGGGTCTCCTTCGGGGGCCGGGTTCGATCAGAGCGGTCCAGGGTAACGGCGCGGCCGCGCCCGTGCCGTTTCAAAATGTCGAACCACCCGTTTCAATTTCCGCACCAGTCCCTGCCATTGGGGATGTGCTGTTGCCGACAATCATCGCCCCTTGCCATTCTTCGCCACCGGTTCCAGTTTTTCAACCGGCCCCAGCGCCAGCGTGGTCAGCCGATTGATCGGGTAACGGTCAAGAACTTCGCGGACTTGCTTCAAGTCGACCGCGTCGAAGGCTTGGACCTCGTCATCGACGGTGCGATATTCGTTCAGGTACGTCCAAGTCATGCCGATGGCTTGCATGCGGCCCTTGGGGCGCTCGTTGCCGCGCACGACGCGCGAAGTCACCTTGCTCTTGGCCTGGCGCAGCTCGTCCTCGGTAATGCCCTTGTTCTGGACGTCATCCATCACATTCTGAACGATCGCCAGGTTCTCCTCGGTCCGTTCCGGAGCGCAGCTGAAGGACGTGTAGAAGGCCCCCGCACCGTCGTACTCGTGAAACCCGGTGTCGGCGGAGTCGGCCAGGCCGGGATCGACCAGTTCCCAGTAAAGTCGGCTGCCGGAATCGTCGCCGATGGCCATCGCCAGGGCTTCGGCGGCGTAACGCAACGGCGATTGCGGCGGCGGCCCGGGGCAGATTTCGAAGACGTGCTCCTGCGTGACCTTGGCACGCGGCACCACCTTGAGCGCGCTCGATATTGTTGCCTCGCGCATGTGATCGCGACCGATCGGTCCCGCTTGCCAGCTGCCGCACTTGTCTTGCACCAGGCCGACGAACCGCGACCAGTCGAAGTTGCCGGCCACGACGACCATGACATTGGATGCCACGTAACGACGCTGGAAATACTCGTGCATCTGCTCGCGTTTCAGGCCGCCGACGCTCTCCTTGGTGCCCAGGATGCTGTTGCCCAGCGGATGGTCGGCGAAGAAGATGCGCTTGGCCTGGTCGTAAGCCGACCACATCGGCTGATCGTCGTACATGCCGATCTCTTCGATGATGACCTTCTTCTCCATGTCAAAGTCTTCATCGCGCAGGCTGGGCCGGAGGATGTCGGCAAGGATGTCCACCGATTGCGGCAAGTATTCGGGCAACACGGCTGCGTGAAAGACCGTATTTTCCTCGCTGGTGAAGGCGTTGTAGTCGGCGCCGATGCGATCGAAGTCGCGATTGACCTCCAGGGCGCTGCGGTGGGGCGTGCCTTTGAAGACCATATGTTCGAGAAAGTGCGAAACGCCGGACACTTCCGGCGCTTCGTCGCGGGCGCCGGTGCGCACAAAGAACCCCAGCGAAACCGAGCGCGCCGACGGGCTCGTCTCACCGATAATGCGTAGACCGTTGGGAAGCACTTCATTATGAAAAGACATGGTTCCTCCAAGAATTCTCACCACGGAGGGCACGGAGGACACAGAGAAATCACCAAGAAAAACTCGAAATCGCTGGCTGCCATGGTCTGATTCCCCTGTGTCCTCCGTGCCCTCCGTGGTGATTTCTTTAGGGTGCAGCTGCTAATTCTACAGGATGAGCTTGAGCAGCAGATGCCCTGTTTTTCAGGGTCTTCTCAAAGCTCGTGTCAGTTTCGTGCTGCAATCGCTGCCCAAATTTGGGCATTAATGGTCGATTTTCCGGTCTCCGAATGGCCGAAAACCTTGTTTTTCCCGTGTAGGATTGCTGTTTCCCTTGTAGAAAACGCAGTTGCACCCATTTCTTTATGTACTAACCTTCAGTGGATTCGGTCCGAGCGTCACGATGGTGAAGTCTTTGGGCGGGCAGCGGTTCAGGTGCGCGACGATGCCCTGCGGCGTCAGCGCGTCGATCTCGCGCTGGATCTCGTCGAAGCTGCGCACGCGGCCGAGGAAATACCAGTCCGAAGCCAGCGCCCCGGCCCGCGCGTTGGTCGATTCCTGCTGCATGATCAGCGATGACTTCAGGCCGGCCTGCACGCGTTCCACTTCCTCCGGCTCGATGCCTTCGCCGAGGCGTTTTAACTCGCCCAGCGTCACGTCGAGCGTTTCCTGAGCGCGTTCGTTGGTGCTGCCGGCATAGCACAAGACGCTCGCCCGGTCCTTGAACGTCTGGTAGCTCGCCCAGACGGAATAGCACAGGCCGCGCTTCTCGCGCACTTCCGTGAACAGTCGCGAGCTCATGCCGCCGCTGAGGACGTTCACCGCGCCCTGGGCAGAGTAGTAATCGGGTTCGCCGACGTGCACGCTCTTGTAAGCGATGGCGATCTGTGTCTGTGTGGTTTCCTTGTGGATGTGCTCGAGGTTGGTCGGCTGTGGCCCGAGCGTCACGGCCGGTTCTTCGCCCTCGGTCCAGTCGCCAAACAGCCGTTCGACCTGATCGCGCAACGGCTCCCACTCGATATTGCCCGCCACGGACAGGATGGTGCCGCGTGCCCGAAACAGGCGTCGATACTGCTTGCGAATCACTTCGGCCGTCAGACTTTCGATCCCCTCCACGGTTCCGCGTCGATCCTGGCCGAGCGGCGAGGGGTAGTGATGTTTGCGCAGCTCGATCAGCACCTTCTGCTTCGGCTCGTCTTCGAGACTTTGCAAGTCCTGCAGCGCCAGCGCCTGCACGGCTTCCATCTCGTCTTCGGGCAGGTGCGGTCGACGCAGAATGTCGGCGTAGATGTCGAGCGCCGCGGGCAGGCTGCGCGCCAGCGTGGCCCCCCAGAATCGCACGTGAATGCCGCCGACGCTCTCGTCGCGATCCAATCCCAGGCCATCGAGAGCGAGAGTCAACTCGCGGCTATCGCGATCGCCCGCGCCGCGCGTGATCATGTCGGCGAGCACCGAAGCAACGCCAAGGTGCTTGGGCGGATCGTGAATGCACCCGGCCGGTACCAGGAAGTACAGGGCGGCGGAACGCACGTGTTCCATGCGCTCCAGGAGCAGGGTCAGGCCGTTGCGGAAGGTATGATGATGAATGGCTTGTGACACAATCGAAGGTCCCTCAAGGGCTTTGTTGCTGCGCGTCCAGTTCTTGCACCAGCGTTGCCGCATCGACAATGCGTCGCGTTGAGCCCGCGAAGCCTCGCGCATCACGCGTAACGATCACGGAAATACCGGCCAGTTCAGCAGCCGCGTCCTGCACGGCGTCCTCGAAATCGGGGTACGACTTAGCGACCGCAGCACGGAGAACGGTCGTATCCACGGAGCATACATCATAGGTTGCCAGGAGGTCCGCTACCGCTTGGTGGGCCGACGCCCGGCCGATTTGCTTGCGCAAAACATAGAAGATCGTCGTGACGGTGGTCGCGGTCAAGGATACCTGAAGTTGCCCTAGCTCGTGCTTTGTGCAGAGTGCTAGGGCGGCTGCCGCAAAAGGCTGCCGATTGCCCAGCGCATCGAGGAGTATGTTGGAGTCCGCCAAGACGCGCATCATTGATATTTCTTTTCCAGGTACTCGCGATATTCCTGCCGCGCGTCACCCTCGTAGCCATTGAGGACACCGGCCCACCGAGCCAGAAAGGAGCCTCTGACGGGCTCGATCTTGACTTCCGCGATTTCAACGAGAATTGAGACGCTCCGCACATCCGCGGTCGGTGGCAGTGGCGACTCAGGCACTACCTGTCCATTCTCGATTCTCGCAGGGATGACTTTCACCATCCGATTACCCTCTATTTCACATTGTCAGCGCGCCCGCCGTCTGCTCAACTGCCTTGTACACCGTCTTGCGACAACGGAATCCCAGGCGGCGATAGAGCCGGACGGCTGCGTCGTTCTGCGCCGTTACTTCCAGGAAGGCCCGTTGCAGCCCCGCGCGGCGGAACCCTTCCAGTGCCTTGAGCAGCAGTGCGCTGCCCAGTCCGCAGCCGCGGTGCGACGGCGTCACGCCCAGGTTTTGAATCGCGCCCAGGCCATAACGCTCGCGGACGCCCTGCACGGTGCCGCAATTACCCGATGGTCCGGTGATCAGCCATGTTGCGGCCGACAGGAAGCCCTGCTTGCGACGGATCTCCCCCATCAAGTTGTGGCAGCCGGTGCGGTTGCCCAGGCTAGGGAAGACCGTCGCGTCGATCTCGTCCTGGAAGCAGTGGAATTTCACCTCGGCGTGCGCTTCCACCAGCGCGTCTTCCCAGGCGATCCACGCGAAGCCTTCGGGCAGCATCGGAACGGGGGGCGCGTCGGCCAGGTCGATCTCCATCTTGAAGCGTTTGAAATACGAGATCTTCATGGTCGGGCTTCTGCCTGGCCGCCAGGGATTTACGACCCGTGAATTCTATCAGGGCCGGCGCAACCGGGCAAAGGGCGCTTGTCCATTGTCGTTTCGCCGTTGTCCGTGGTTGCGGAACGAAAAACCCCTACAATTGGCGCAGTTTCCAACGCAGACACGGCGCCCAGGGACAAACGAAAAAAGGTCAGGAGATTGTGATGTCCTCTCCGCACGCCTCGAACATCACCAGCATTCTCAAGGAGACACGCCAATTTCCGCCATCGGGGGAGTTCGCAGCCAAGGCCCACGTCAAGAGCTTGGCCGAATATGAACGGCTCTACCAGCACGCCAAGGACGACCCGCAGGGCTTCTGGGCGGAACAGGCGAAATCGCTGGACTGGTTCCGTTCGTGGGACAAGGTCATGGCCTGGAAGGAACCGCACGTCGAGTGGTTTGTCGGCGGTCAGCTCAATGCCAGCTACAACTGCGTCGATCGACACCTGGCCAATGGCCGCAAGAACAAGGCCGCCATCATCTGGGAAGGCGAGCCCGGCGACACCCGCGTGCTGCGCTACCAGGACCTCCACCGCGAGGTCTGCAAGTTCGCCAACGTGCTCAAGGGCATCGGCGTTCAGAAGGGCGATCGCATCACGCTGTACATGCCGATGGTGCCCGAACTGGCCATCGCCATGCTGGCCTGCGCCCGCATCGGCGCCACGCACAGCGTCATCTTTGGCGGATTCAGTGCGGATGCCGTGGCCGACCGCAACAACGACGCCAAGGCCAAGCTCGTCATCACCGCCGACGCCGGCTGGCGGCGCGGCAAGATCGTGCCGCTCAAGCAGAACGTCGATGCCGCCCTGGATCGTTCGACGACGGTCGAAAAGTGCATCGTCTTCAATCGCTGCAACCAGTCGGTGACGATGAAGGCCGGCCGCGATTTCTGGTGGCACGACCTGATGGCCGAGGCCAGCGCCGACTGCCCCGCGGAACCGCTGGACAGCGAGCATCCGCTCTTCATCCTCTACACCAGCGGCTCGACCGGTAAGCCGAAGGGCGTCCTGCACACGACGGCTGGCTACCTGCTCGGCACGGCACTGACGCACAAGTGGATCTTCGACCTCCGCGAGGACGACACCTACTGGTGCACCGCCGACATCGGCTGGGTGACCGGCCACAGCTACATCGTCTACGGCCCGCTGGCCAACGGCGCCACGACGATGATGTTCGAAGGCGCTCCCAATCA
The DNA here is from genome assembly GCA_019752375.1 of Gemmataceae bacterium. Taxonomy (GTDB): domain Bacteria; phylum Planctomycetota; class Planctomycetia; order Gemmatales; family Gemmataceae; genus JAIEMG01. The sequence goes on from JAIEMG010000093.1 coordinate 31,655, forward strand.
TCCGCGCGAGGACCGCTTCTGGGACCTGATCGAGAAGTATCGCGTCAGCCTCTTCTACACCGCTCCGACGGCAATCCGTGCCTTCATGAAGTGGGGCGACCAGTGGCCGAAGAAGCACGACCTGTCGAGCCTGCGCCTGCTCGGCTCAGTCGGCGAGCCGATTAACCCCGAAGCGTGGATGTGGTATCACGAGTTCATCGGCGGCAAGCGCTGTCCGATCGTCGACACCTGGTGGCAGACCGAGACCGGCATGATCATGATTGCGCCGTTGCCAGGCGCCATCCCGACCAAGCCCGGCTCGGCGACGCGTCCGTTCCCCGGCGTGGTTGCCGACATCGTGGACAAGGCCGGCCGGTCGCTGCCGGCGAACCACGGCGGCCTGCTCGTTATCCGCCAGCCATGGCCGTCGATGTTGCGCACCATCTACGGCGACGACAACCGCTACCGCGACGCCTACTGGAGCCAGGTGCCGCACTGCTACTTCACCGCTGACGGCGCCCGTAAAGATGAGGACGGCTACTTCTGGATCATGGGCCGCGTCGACGATGTGCTGAACGTGGCCGGCCATCGCCTGAGTACGATGGAAGTGGAAAGCGCCCTGGTCCACCATCCGAAGGTCGCCGAAGCCGCAGTGGTCGGCAAGCCGGACGACATCAAGGGCGAAGGCATCTGCTGCTTCGTGACGCTCAAGGGCGGCAACCCGCCATCGGAGGACTTGAAGAAAGAACTTCGCGACCACGTTACGAAGGAGATCGGCGCCCTGGCGCGGCCCGACGAGGTACGCTTCACCGACACGCTGCCCAAGACGCGCTCCGGCAAGATCATGCGCCGGCTGCTTCGAGACATTGCCAGCGGCCGGCAGACGACGGGCGACACGACGACGCTGGAAGATTACTCGGTGCTGGCGAAGTTGAGGGAAGAGGATGAGTAACTCATTCAGCGCTCGATCAACTCACGGAGGGACAATGTTCTGCCATAAGTCTGCCGGAACGAACCGCGACAAATGGCCGATGTTGGTTGTGGCGACCACGACTTCAGTTGTGCCAAGACTCAGGGCTTGGGCGGCCAGAATCATGTCGGCGTCGATGGCCTTGTCGCTTGCGGTAGGTCGGCCTTGCTGGCGGGCATGAGCCCAAAGTTCGGCGGCCCGACGCATCACCGCTGTTGAAATGGGGAGGTACTCAAGCAACCCAGCGAGAGTGTCGAGCTTGGCAATGCCCTTCACCTTGTTCGCTCGCAGCAATTCCCGGCGGACCTCGTAATCGGCGATCTCCGGCAGAAGCACTCGGAACTGAGCGCGGACCAACGTCTGGAGCCACTGGGCGCATTCGGCACTGCGTGGGGAACGCCGCGGGTTCGTCACCAGACCGAGCGGCCCGGCATCGAGAAGGACGAGACGCGTCACCAGCTAACACCTTTGAGTTCAGGAGGAAACAGCTTTCGGTCGGACAATCGATCTTCATCCAAGGCGCGAATGAGGTATTCGCCCGTCTCTTGCTGCTCCTCAGGATCCGCCACGTCAAGCCAGGTCTGAAGCAGGGTCACCAACTCCATCCCGCGATCCCTCGGCGGAAGTTCTTTGTCCAGTAGCTGAACGGCAAATGCATCGACGGCCAACCCCCGCCGCTGGGCTTCTTGAGTCAGACGTTGTTCGAGTTCCGATGGCAGGTCAATGGTCAGCCGCATGTCCGTGGCTCTGCTTCGCTGTGAGAATGGTTGGCGTAACGATGATGGATTATATCAGGGAAAGGTGCCGTTTCATGCGCCGGCTGCTCTGCCGAATTGCAGGCGCTCGGTCATGGGTGACGTCCGTCAGGCTCAGATCAGAAAAGCTTCGGTTCGTCGCCGTCGAACCACTCCTGGGCAGGAGGATGTGCCTTCGCCACCTCAGTCCAGTCAATCTGTGCGGCAAGTTTCTCGGCTGCCGACACGGCCAACAACTCACGGACGAGCTTGAGATACTCCAATGGGATGACCGCCGCCAGGTCCGCGCCGCCGCGCTGGACGATTACGGCCTGCCCCTCGGCGGCGACTCGGCTGAGAACGCTTGCATACTCTTCAGCAAGTTGCGGCTCGTCCACGCGCTTCGGTTCGAGTGGAGAAGTTGAAAGAGTCATGGGGTTCCTCGGTCAAACGGACACTGGAGAGGAATGCCAATCTCTCCTTTCCATTCTACCCGAACGGGCCGGCTCATACCCCGTTCAGCGACACTCGCTGTTCCCGGCAGGTACGGTCGTAGGTCGACTCCAGTTCGATCGGCAAGCACAGGTCGCCGCGCAACCACAGCGGCATCGTCGGCAGGCTTCGACCCACCTCCAGAGCCTCGTGCCAGACGTCAAGGTTGGACTGCCCGTCGCGTTCCACTGGCCGATACGCCGCGACATAGAGGTCGGCGTCGGGTTGCGTCGGACTTGCGCTTGTCAGTTGCGTCAACAGTTCAGCGTGCAGGTTCGCCAATCTTGAAGTGACCACGTCGACTACGACCACGCCAACCGCTTGCTGCAAATAGAAGACACACTTCGCGACGAAGGCGGCGCGATGGGCCGGTCGGTCCCTGTTCGCGGGACTCAGCAACTCGATGGCGCCGGCCAATGTCGGCCCACCCTCGCTCTGGAAGACCAGTACCTCGACGGCGTCGGTTATCAGTGAAATTGGAATCGACAGCGCCGGCTTGGGTGGCGTCCAGGTTCCTGTTTGCGGTGCGCCTCCAATGGACGGTGGGCCGGGTTCTTCAAAGGAAGCGACGTCGATCTCGATGCCGAACTGCACGTTCGCCTCGGCGAAGTAGCCGGGCGGAAGGCGCTGATTCAACTCCGAAGAAATGTACGTTGCCCACGCATTGTGGAAGGCATGCCAGTGCCGGCGCAAGCTGAGCGGGGGTCGAAAGTGATCCTGCAACGGCATCGCTTGCGCCCTCTTGATGGTGCTTCACCGGATTATACCGGGTTGCCCAGCGCGATGGCGAGAATGGAAACAGCCTGACGCGCGAGCGACAGATTGTCGCTCGCGCGTCAGGCTGCTTCCGGCGCTCAACTGACTCAAAATCGTTGAAAGAGCTCCATCGCCGTCTTGGCAGCCTGCCGAACTTGCGGGTCCGGATCGCGATCGGCCAGTTCCCGCAGGGCTGGGAGCGCTCCTTTCGCTTCCGGTCCCGCGAACTGAATGCGTGCTACCGCTTGCTTGCGTACTTCCGCGTTGGGATCGCGCAGGAGCTGAATGAGCGTCGGTATCGCTCGGTCCAGGCCGACGATGACTTCCACCGCGACGCGTCGGGTCTCCACGTCGCTATCGTTGTCGGCCATCCGGCGCACGTGCGCCATGGCCGACCGTCCCTCCGCGCCGAACCAGCCGATGCGCAAGAGCGCCTGACGGCGTACGGTCGGTTCGCGGTGCGCCAGCAGTTGCGTCACCACGGGCAGTGTTTCGCGAGCGTGGGCGACCATCACGTCGCGCGGCATTGCGTTCATGCAGATCAGGCTCGTTTCCCACGAGGTGCTTTGCATGCCGCGAAACAGGTAGGGATAGCCCTTGTCCTTGAGCTTCCCCAATGCCTGACTGGCCTCGTGCTGGGCTTTCTGGTCATTGCTCTGCAGGTCCTGGTCCCATTGCGTGGCCGAGCGACCCTGGTACACGTCGTCGGCGGTTGCCTGCGACTCTTGCCCCGAGTTGAACTGGGCCACCGGGATGGGCGACGCCGCGGAGTCGCCGGGGGCCGGCGGTTTATGGCGTCCGCAGCCCGTGAGCAGGACTAGGCCGATAAGCAGCATCCAGCGCATGGATGATCTCCGGTTCATTCGATGATGCTGAAATGACGCACGATGCCGGAATAGGACTGATTGCGCGGGTCAAAGAACGGCTGCGGACCGGGATTCCCCATCAGCGTGCTGGCGCCCACATTGGTGATGCCGATCGCCACGCCATCGTGCTTGTTGGCAAATGTCGCGGTCAGCTGCCTGGTCGCGTAATTGGCATTGGTGACCGTGATGACTTCCTGGCGAGCCCCGCTGTCGATGACCAGCTTGGAATTCGTTGCGATGCCGAATGAGCCTTCCTCGTACCTCCCGCTCAGCGCCGGCAGCGTGATCGTTGCAGCGCCGGGGTTCGCCACGGCCGAGAGCGTGTGCATGAAGAAGGGAGTTGCGCCGGGTTTGCCGGCATTATTCGGATCGATGGTCAGATTGGTGCGATCGACCACGGAGAACATGCGATGGCGAACGTGCCGGTTTTCCGCACGGCCAATCTCCTTGCCCAGCACCGGTGGCTTGGATGGATCGCTGTCGTCCAGGACTTCGAAAAATCCAACCGTCAGCCAGACGGCGAAGACGTTGCTTCGGGTAGTCACGTTGCCGAAGATTTTCGTCATCATCTGGTACTTCAGGTACGGATGGCCGTTGGCGTAATTGGGCAGATTGGCGACTTCAAAAAGGCGCCGCGCCGGGTTGTTGGCATCTCCGGCAGCGCGGAAGAAGGTGTCGTCGATGCCCATGCCGTTGGGGTATTGCGCGTCATTCGCCGGTGCGACCGCGGTTGCCATGCCGCGGAACGGCCGGTCTGCCGTGCCGGGCTTGGTTCCGGGCGTTCGGAGCTGGGAGAGAGACGCGAATGCGGCGTTCACGTCGTCTTCGGTGAAGTAATCGCTGGGTCGAGGATCGGCCAGGGCTCGCAGCGTCTCCACGTCCCACATGGTGTTGATGTTGATCTTGCCCAGTGTTCGGCCGCCCACCGTCACGCCCTGCATCAACATGCCGCCTTCGAGGAACTCGAAGAGACGATAGATGCGTGCGTTCTGGTCGAACCAAGGGGCTCGGTGGCCATGCTTGTTCGCGGGCTGGTTCTGGGCATTGACGCCGCCGGTCATGAACTGCTGGGTCAACTCGTGCGGCTTGTAGCCCGACACTTGCAACAATTCCATCGGGTTGAAGACCGGCCGATCGACAAACGTCAGCCAATCGAAGGGGCTGACCTTCTTGTAATTGATCTTGAAGAACGTGTGTTGAGGCTGGCCCTGGAGTTGATTGGCCGGGTCGCTCTGGTCGTTCTGCTGGGTCTTGTCGGCAGCGTAGGGCTGATTGCGGCCGGTGCTCTTGCGGAGCGCCACGTTGGCGACCGTCTGGACGTTGCGAGCGGCTTTGTCGTCGAACTTCACCGCATCGTTGGTCGGCACGTCCTCGAGATAATCGACGGTGACGTAGGGGTTGTAATTGTCCTTGGTCGGATCGAGCTGTGCCGGCATGTGGACGCAGGCCAGGCGACGCAGTAACAGCGTGTGCTTGGGCATCGGCTGCGTCAGGTCAGTGGTGATCGGCAGCTCGTAGAACATCTGGCTGTTGACGCCGTTCACTTGCTGTGCCTTGACCCGCAGCGTGGGCGTGGGACCGCCGGTGCCCGGGAAGTTGTCCTTGGGGCCAAGCAGGTAGTATCCGGTGTTACCGCCGTCAGGGCCCGGGGTGGCGCAATCGTTCGCGGGTGCGACTGCCTTCAACAAGTCGGCTGCGAGCGTCGGTTGGGGCGCCGGAGCGGGCTCCGGCTCCCACTTGGCCACGACGGCCTTGATGTTCGCCGCGTCCGGATCGCCCAGCGTATTGCTTGCCTTGCGCATGTCGTTGTTGGGCTGGGTGGCGATGACGAACTGGTAGATGGGCTCGCCGGCGGGCGTGGCCAATCGGGCCCAAGCGTAGTCCCTCAGGTTCCACAAATTGTCGTTGCGGAGCGGGTTGTGCAATTCCGCCCAGAACTTCACCTGGTACGGCTTGGTGGCAGCCGTGGCGGCATTGGCGGCCAGGTCCGTGTCGTGGTTGGTCATCTCGGCATACGCCTCATTGATCACCAACCGGGGCAGTTCGGTGCCGAAGACCCATTCCTTGTCGGCCCAGTTGAAGGGAGTCAGGTAGTCGTCGCCATCGATGAAATCGACGATATTGACGGCGAGCTGGGCGAGGTAGCGGAGCGCATCCTTCTGGGTTGCCGGCAATGCGGCATCATTGGGATCTCCCGCGCCAGTCACTTTGCGCAGCACCTCGAAGATGTCCTTGGCGAAGAGCTGCCGTGCGTCCTGGGCCGTTTTGAAGCCCGCCGCGTCCATTTGCTGGGTGTTGGCGTCCGGCGTGGGGTAAACCGGCAGCTTGCGATTGAGGTTGATCCGGCTCAGTGCCGCCGTGACAGCGCGTCCGTCCGGACCGAATTCGCTGTTGGCCGGCGGTGCGCCCAACGGCAACGCGGGGAAGGAAAACGCACTCCCCGTCGGCGTGGATGCTTGCGCCGCCAGCGTGTATGGGTTCGCGGTTGGGTCCCAGATCCAGGGCACCACACCGGGGCGATCCACGTCAAACGCGTGCGTGGTCACCAGACGCCGGGCCTTTGCGTCGGCGAAGCTCTTGGGGCAAAGCAGGAACAGATCGGAGCGCAGGGCCGGCGACCCCTTGTCGCCGTAACGCAGGAGTGCTTCCAGCTCCGATGCGGCGAACCGACGGTCCTTTGGTCCCGCCCGAAACATGTTCCAGCCGCTGGGATCGAAGAAGTTGTAAAAGTTCGGATAGAAGGAATCGTCGCCGCCGCCGAAGTTATCGCGTGCGTAATCGGTTTGAGTGCTGGGAAACGCCGCCGTCGCCGAGCACCCGGGCGTTCCCGCCCAATTCGGGAACCACACAAATGGCGGGCAACCGGGGACGCTTAGATTGCCCTTGCCGGGGATGTGGCAGTTGGCGTCCGTCATGCTATAGAACTTGCCGACGATCCAGTATTCCGGGGGAGTCATGAGCGGCGCCGGGGTCGCGTAGAACCAGTCCTGTGCATCGTAACGTCCCTTGACCCCGTTATTGCCGAGAAGAACGCGTCTCCATTCCCCGTTCCATTCCTCCGGTCCCTCCATGCCGCGCATCACCTTGTACGGATTGACCTCCCACGGCGACCAACCGTGTTCCGACGCGCTCCAGAACGTCCCGCGGTCGGCCAGCGCGCCGGCCGACGCGGGATTGGTACTCCAGGTCCCGAACTTGTTGCCGTGAACATTGAGGTTCACGCGGTTGTCCAGGTCCTGGATCAAGGGCGCAAACAGCGGCTTGAATTTCCGCCCATCGGGTCCCTTCATTACGGGAAATCCCACATCCACCCACACACTGTCGTTGCTGGCGTAGGTGTTCGCCGCCGGATCGATCAGCACGCCGGGCGAATCGGCCAGGTTCTTCACGTCTCCGCCGGCATCTTCCATCGGCGGAAAAGCGGTGTGGTAGGTCCGATTGGGACGAAGCGTGATTGCAGGGTTCCCCGCCTGCGGATTGGTCCGGGCATACGACGGGATCAGCACCGCGCCGTCGCTCGCGCGCACCGCGGCCAGGAACATGTTGTTGTAATCGGGATAGGTGTAGGGCGCGTTGGGGCTGCCGTACTGATCCGGATCGCGCGGCGCGCCGCCGGCATAGTTTGTGTAATCGATCTTGTAGAAATCGTCCTGCGCCGGATCCGCGTTGGTGTGGACGCGGCCAGTGCCGTTGAACGGGACGGTGTTGCCTGCCTTCCCATACATGCTCCGCGCCAGGCTGTGTCCGCGCAATGCGGAATGGGGGTTGTCGGTGTCGTAGACGAGCTGGCCGAGGAAGTAAGCCAGGAGCATCTCCGGGTCCATGTCCGGGCGTTGCAGGGATTCTGACTCGCGGTAGATTCTCGCCGCCGACGCCTCGGCCTGGGCGTAGATGACGAACGTAATGCCGACGACCGCGAACAGGGTCAGCAGGGTGATAACAACGAGAAGAATGACACCGCCACGGACCGAGGAAGTCGGAGTGCGAAAGGTCATTGCGGAAGGCGCTCCATCGGACGGTGCCGGCGAATTGCGAGTCCAGCCGGCACGCGACCTGTCTGTGAAGGCGAGCTTCTATCCTTACAATCGAGTTTTCGCGCTCGCGCTAGACACGACGCAGAAGTTTCTCTCCGTCCTGGAGCGAAATTCGATGCTGCGGAGTCGCACAGCCAGACCGAAACTTCTACTGCTATTTGACTTTAAGGCGCCGAGTCTCGATGAGTGCGCCGCCAGGCGGTTTACTGAAATCGCTTGCTTTCTTCGTATCTGCGTCGATAATGACGAACGCAGCTCCACCATTGGTTGTGCGTTCGGCACCAAGACGCCTTGCGATCCTATCTTCCAATCCACTCGCGGGGATTCCCATGCCCAAAGCCGCGCTGCCGCCACTGGAAAAGGTGGACCCCAACGAAGCCTGGAAGCCGTGGGAACCTGACAACAACCAGCCCTGGGACCTGAAATGGGCCGGGCACCTCTACCGTCGCGCCGCATTCGGGGCCGCACTGCCGGAATTGCACGACGCCGTCAAAAGGGGCCTACCGGCGACGCTGGAACGCCTGTTCCAGGGCCAGGCGCCGACGAACGACAACTTCGCCGACACGCGCCGGACCAGCGGCCTCAACGGCGGACGCAACGCCTTCGACCTGCGCGGCTGGTGGGTCTACTGGATGCTCAAGGGCGCCCATCCCCTGCGCGAGAAGCTGACGCTCTTCTGGCACAATCACTTTGCCACCAGCATTGTAAAGGTCCAGAAGCCGCGCGCCATGTTCGAGCAGAACGAGCTCATGTATCGCCACGCGGCGGGCAAGTTCGCGCCGTTCTTGCTGGCGATGAGCAAGGACCCGGCCATGCTCGTCTGGCTGGATTCCAACAGCAACGTGAAGGGCAAGCCGAACGAGAACTTCGCCCGCGAAGTGATGGAACTGTTCAGCCTTGGCGTCGGCAATTACACCGAGAAGGACGTCCGCGAGGCCGCCCGCGCCTTCACCGGCTGGCATACCGACGGCGAGCGCTTCACCTTCAAGCAGAACCTGCATGATGGTGACAGCAAGACCGTCCTCGGCCAGTCCGGCAACTGGAACGGCGACGACGTCCTGCGCATCCTGCTGGAGCAGTCCGCCGCATCGCGATTCCTGGTCCGCAAGTTCTATCGCTTCTACGTCAGCGAGGAAGCGCCGCCCGATCACTTCATCCAGCCGCTGGCCGAGGCGTTCAAGAAGAGCGACTACGACACCGCGGCCCTTTTGAAGACGATCCTCCAATCGCGGCACTTCTATTCGGCGTATGCATATCGGCAGCGCATCAAGAGTCCCGTGGAATACTGCCTGTGTGCCGGGCATCAGGTAGGGCAGAACCTGCTGACGCCGCGGGCGCTGGTCGGCCGGTTGGAAGCGATGGGCCAGCAGCTCTTCGCGCCGCCCAACGTCAAGGGCTGGGAGTACGGCAAGAGCTGGCTGAATACCAGCACGGTGCTGGCTCGCCACAACTTCGCGCAGGCGATCACGTCCGGAAAGACCGAGATCAACGCGGAAGACCCCGAGGCCCGCATCGCAATCGCCATCGATGCGGCGGCGCTGGTGCGCAAGGCCCAGTTGACCGAGCCCAAGCCGACCGTCGCTTTCCTGCTCGACACCCTGGTGGACGGCGAAGTCAGTCCCTCGGCGCGCGAAAAGCTCATCGAATACCTGGCGGACGGCAAGCCCGAGGGCGATGCACGCGACACTCGCGTCCGCGAAGTCGTTCATGCGATCATGACGATGCCGGAGTATCAACTGAACTAATCCGGTGGGCCAGACACTCTTGTCTGGTCGCTAGACAAGAGTGTCTGGCCCACCGAAATCCGATGAGGTGACCCATGCTGACCCGACGCCAGTTCCTGACCCGATCGCTCCAGGGCGCTTCCCTGTTAAGCGTCGGCACCGTGGTGCCGGAATTCTTGGTCAACACCGCTCTCGCCGCGGAGGCGGGCAAGGACAACATCCTCGTTGTTCTCGAGATGGCCGGCGGCAACGACGGGCTGAACACCGTCATTCCCCATGCGGACGACGTCTATCACAAGATGCGGCCGACCTTGCGATACACGAAGGACCAGGTCGTCAAGGTCGATGACTCGATCGGTCTGCACCCGTCGTTGCGCGGCCTGGGCGGCTTGCTGGAGAAGGGGCAACTCGCCATCGTGCAGGGCGTCGGCTATCCCAATCCCGATCGGTCGCACTTTGAATCCATGGATATCTGGCAGTCGGGCGAGGTCGGTCGCAAGCTGTCCGGCACTGGCTGGCTGGCACGCGGCGTCGACAACCTGAAAGACGGCAAGGGCGGAATCCCCGCGATGCAGGTTGGCCCGGAGAAGCTGCCGTTGGCCCTGCAAGGCGCCTCGGGCGGCGTGCTCAGCTTCAACAACAAGCACCAGTATCGCCTCAATCTGGCTGGCACCGAGGAAGGCCGCGTGCCCGCGCGCAAGAAGCTCCTCGACGACCTGGCGAGGCTGGAACCCGGCGACAAGGGCGGCCTGCAGCAGTTCGTGCAACGCCGTCAGTTACAGACGTATAGCCACCTGGAAAAGCTGGAAGAGATCCTGCGTGAAGGCGCCAACAATAACGAATTCGAATTCATCGACGGCCAGTTCCAGCGTGGCTTCGGCCTCAACTCCCGGCTCCAGCTGGTCGCCCGCCTGATTACCAAGGGATTCGGCACCCGCATCTTCTACGTCGCGCTCGATGGCTTCGACACCCACTCCGGCCAGATGGAGGAGCACAAGAAGCTGCTCGGCTTGCTTGACACCGCCGTGACGAACTTCTTCAATCTCCTGGCGCCCGGCGGTCATGACAAGCGGACCGTGCTGATGACCTTCTCGGAATTTGGCCGACGCGTCGGGGAGAACGGCAGCAAGGGCACTGACCACGGGTCCGGTTCGAGTCTGTTCGTCGCGGGTCCGGCGGTCAAGGCGGGCTTGGTCGGCAAGCATCCCAGCCTGAACGACCTCGATGCGGGCGACCTGAAGTTCCACACCGACTTCCGCCGCGTCTATGCAACGCTTCTCGATCAATGGCTGGGCTGCGACAGCAAGGCCGTGCTGGGTGGCGAATTCGAAGCGATGGAGCTTCTCAACGGCAAAGCTTGAGGCACGACGTGGCCATGACCGATCCACCGGCGAGCCTGCTCTTCGTCGAAGCCGCGACCGGTTGCGAGAGCATTCCTCCCGCAGGTCTTGCCCCGCGCAAGACGACGCGCACCGACGCAAATGTTATGCGTGTCCTTTTTCGACGCGTAGCCCGCTCTCTCTCTTCGGCATTTTCTATCCTGGCCGACGTGGAGTTCGACGTTGGCGATGTTGTCG
>JAIEMG010000076.1 GCA_019752375.1 Gemmataceae bacterium
CCCCTAAATCGTGGGGGGCGCGGGGCGCGGGCGCGCCCGTATTTATACAATCCCTTTAATACCCCCGGCCGACCACGCTCCCGGCTCGCCACGAAAGGGCGGTTTTCTACAAAGCATCGTTTTCCGGGATTTCTATTCCTTCGCTGCCTCGGGCACGGGCACCTCGGCGGACTGGAGGATGTGCTTGTTCGCGTCGTTCTGCAACCAGGCGATCACGCGCAGGTTCTTGAGCGCCAGCGGACGCTCCTTGTTGGGGAAGTTGTTGTCCTTGCTGAATTCGTCGAGGTAGGTCGTCAGCTTCTTCTTCAGCTCGGCCAGGTCCACGGTGACGGTCTGCTTGAGCATCTTTTCCTTGACCAGGAAGCCCTTGGCGCCGCCCGGCAGGTCGCGGACCACGTGGTGATGCGTGTCGAGCTTGTTGCGGCCCTGGTACTTCACGGTTTCTTCGACCAGGGCGAAACGCAGACGCATGTTGTCGCCGGGCTTCTCCAGGTCGGAGACGGTGCCGGCGATCTCGATCTTGTCGCCCTTGCGCGTCGCGGTGAGGGCCACCTTGGCCTTCGCTTCTTCCTCCAGGATCGGATTGATGACGCCGACATACTCGGCATACTTGTCCTGCGCTTCGTCGAAGCCGCCGCCGCCGCTGGCCTTGGCCTGGCCGTTGAAGAGGATGGTCGGCGTGCCTTCGATCTCGTCGCTGTAGTACTTCTGGCGCGATTCGTTGTCGGCGTTGGTCAGCGGGTCAGGCCCCGGAATGTGCAGGTGATACTGGAGCAGGATGACTTCGGACGGCTTGTACGTCTTGCCAAGCGCATCAAAGGCCAGGTCGGCGGCGACGCAGGGCGGGCACTCGGCGCCGGTGAACAGCTCCACCATGACCGCCTTGTCGCTCTTGGCCTTGCGGCCGGCAAATTTGATCGGGGCGACCATCTCGATCTTGCCCATCTTCGCTTCGTAGTCCTTGGCCTCGTCATCCTTGCCGGCCTTCTTCAGGACCGAAACGAGCGTGCTGAGCGCCCGCTTCTGCAGGCCCGGCTTGTCGGTTGGCGCGATGAGCCGCTCGGCATTGCGGGCGTATTGCAGGGCAATCGGAGTGTAGTCTTCCTGCGTCGACAGGGCCTCGGCCATGCGCATGGCGAGATCGAGCTGCCAGCGCGTGCCGTGCGTTTCCGAAGCCTTGTATGCCTTGCTGGCCCAGCTGCGGACTTCTTCCGCGGTGGCCTTCTTGGCGCTAGCGCCCTTCAGGAGCGTCATCGCGGAGTCGAATAGCTCCGGCCCACTCGTTTGGGTGGCGACCACGTCCTTCGCCAGGTCGTAGGCATCGAGGCTCTTGACCGTCGTGAGCTCGAGCTGGGCAGTGTGCAGGCGATCGAGCATGAGCGAGCCGGTGATCTTCTTGCCGCCATCCGGGGGGAGCTTGCCTTCGAACGTGAACTTGTCCCCGTCCACCTTGAGGGCGATGCGCAGGAGCGAGTCCTTGACGCTGATATCGCTGACTGTGGCCTTGGGGATGCGGTCGCGGGTGGAGATGACCTCGCCGGTCAGCTTGCCGTCCTTGGCTTCCAGCTTGATGAGCCAGAAGGTGACGGTCTGTCCCGGCGCGGTGAGCGTGAGCTTCCAGTTGCCGGCCAGGTTGTCGTCGGCGGCGCGAACGCCGTCCGAGACGACAAGGACCATCCCGGTCAGGACGGCCAAAAAGATACGGCCCATGATTGCTCCCTTAACAGGAAGGAGACGGAGGCAGGAACGCCATGACCGATTACTCTACAGGAAACCCGGACCGGACGCAGGGGAATTTGTGCGTTAGCCCGACGCGCCAGCGAGGGTGCCGCTTCCCTCGCTGGCGCGTCGGGCTAATCCACTCACGTCTTCGCGGTTGCGTAGCGGTGCGTCGGTTGGGGCCTTCCCGGACGGAAGCTGGCGGTCTTGCGAAATTCGGCTTTCGCGCGGCGCTCCTGACAGACGGCTGCGATGGTCTTCTTGACCTCTTCCTCCAGTTCGGCGGGGTCGAGCGCGACGCGGGCGTTGACGATGACGTCGGATTCCTTCACCTTGCCGCGCGACGCCAGGGACAGCTCGGGGCCAGTGAGGCTGCTCACGAGGTTTGCCACGCCGAACGACTCGTCGCTCAGACCGATGGCCTTCAGATGGGCCACCTCGGCCTGCTTCCGGGCCAGTGACCCTTGCAGGTGTTTCACCACGTCGAGCAGCAGGTCATCGAGCGCGAATGCCTCGCTGGACCGCACGGCAAAGCTGCTGTTCAGCCAGCCCAGCTCGGCTTCGCCCTCGGCGTAGATGTCGTAGTCGATGTCGAGGATGCGCTGACCGAAATTGCCCTCTTGATCGATGAATTCCGTGAGGGCGCCGAAGCCATCGCCCGTCTTTGCCGACATCCACAGCAGCGGGGCGGTCGAAAACTGCTGCGTCATGAGGGCAGCCAGGTCCTTGCGGTCGGCCGGCGACAGCTCATCGAGACGGTTGACGACGATGCAGTCGGCCTCTTCGAGTTGCTTGCGGAAGATGTAGGCAGCCTTGGGCGAGAAGCCGGCGCCCTCGTTGCGCAGGATGCGCAAGCCGTGGCTCGGCTTGAACAGCACGGGGTAGGGAGCCACTTCGAAGCGCGAACCGTACAAGTCCTTCAGTGGCTGCACCACCGTGGCAACAAGGTCAGTACAGCTGCCGACGGGTTCGGCCAGGATCACGTCGGGTTGCGCCTCGTTGAGCGTCTCGACCTTGCAGACCAGGTCGTCGAATCGGCAACAGAAGCAGGCGCCGGCAATCTCTTCGACCGGCAACCCCTGGGAGCGCAGGCTGTGGGTGTCCACCAGGTCCTGGGCTTGATCGTTGGTGACCAGGCCGACCTTCTGGCCCCGGCTCTGGTAGAACTTCGCCAGCCGGGCCAGCGTGGTCGTCTTACCGGCGCCAAGGAAGCCGCCAATCATCACAAAGCGTACGCGTTTCATTGCAATAGGCTCCGAATTGCTACTTGTCCTGCAGGCTCTTGGTACCCTTGAACGCATAACTGATGGGCTTGTCCGGCGTATAGCGGTGCTGCGTCATCCAGGCGAACTCACGTTTTTCCGTGTTGGCCGGGTCGGGCTCGGGCAAGGCCACGCCGTCGGCCTCGGCATAGATGGTCCGTACCACGGGCACCTTCTTCGTGGCGGGCGGCGCCAGGTCGTAGTCGCTGCCGCGCGTCTGCACGAACCAGGTGTTGTCGCGGAAGCCGTGCTGCAGACGCTCGCTTGCCCGGCGGATCAGCTCGTCTTTCTTCTTCTCATCGAGCGTGCCGTCTTTCTTGATCTCGGCGATGAGCCGCTGGGTTTCCGACACGTCGAAGCTAACCCAGCCGTGGGATGGCAGGAAGGCCTCCATCTTGCAGTGACTGGGCGAGTTCTTGGGAAAGGTGTTGATGCCGTACGTCATCCGCGTCGGATAGCCCAGCGCCCGGCCAAACGCGGAACATAGTCCGTGATAGTCGCTACAGTGGCCGCGCTTGTTCTTCAGCGCATGTTCGGAGCTGGCCATCAGCGAGGCACTGTTGTGATCGTACTGGATGTTGTCGTTGACCCACTGCATGACGGCCGCCAGGTCGCGCGACTCGCCCTGGCGCTCCGGCACGATCTCGCCCACGAGCTTACGCAGCGGATCGCTCAGGGTCACCGGCTGCTCGCTGCGCAGATACTTGTCGAAGGCGGCTGGCCACTTCTTGACGGCACCAACCTTGTCGGCATCGACGTTCCAGCGCAGCTCCCAGACCTTGATCTTGAAGGTGTGCCGGATGCTCTGGGCGCCTTCGGGGTGGTCGAACTCGAAGTATGCGAACTGGTTGCCGAACTGCGTTTCCTTGCCGATCCGCGGCTTTACCGTCATTGGGAAGGTGCTCAGGTTTCCTTCTTCGACTTCCTGGCCGGCGTCGGTTTGCGGCAGCGGCAGCCAGACCTTGAGCGTCTTGGTGTGATAGGGCGGCGTGACGATGACGCGGTATTCCACGTCGTATGTGATCGGGTTCGACTTCTTCGCCTGATATGGCAAGTCCGGGTCGAGCTTGGCATCCTCCGCGGCACCCACGGGCCAGGTCAGCATCGCGCCCAGGAGAGGCAACAACAAGCCCAGGAACGAGCAGCGGTTCATGATTCGACGGTCCTTTCGGGTTCCGGAGTCGGCTGGTACGGCCGCAGCACATTCAGGTACAGCCCGCCGCCGAGAAATGCGCCGAGAATGGGTGCCAGGATGTAGACGGTCAGAAACCCGGTGCCCATCGCGGGCGGCCCCGGAATGGCGATCGAACCCCAACCGGCAAAATAGGCCACGAGCCGCGGACCAAAGTCGCGCGCCGGGTTGAAGCACGCTTGCGTCAGCGGGGCAATGATGGAGATAAGCACCGCAATCGTGAGGCCGATGAAGGCGGGCGCCAGCTTGGCCACCGGCGCTCCGACATTGCGCTCGTCGGTCAGTGCGAAGACAACCAAACCCAGGATCAGGGTCCCCAGCAGCTCCGCGAGGAACGCGATGGGCTCGGTGACCATCGCGTCGTGCTTGTCGTGCGCCTCGGTGCTGTACGGTTCCTTGCCGCCCGCCAGAGGGCCGGGGCTGGGAAAGTACTCCCCGTAGCACATGGCGGTGATGACGCTATGCCGATCGCCGCGGACCACCTTTTCACGCTTTTCGAGATCGGCAATGAAGGGCGAATAGAGCACCAACAGCGTGGCCGCCGCAATGATGGCGCCGACGAGTTGGGCCAGGACGTACGGTCCGACGTCTCTCCAGGGAAACCGACCCCATGCGGCAAAGGCAATCGTAATCGCGGGGTTGATGTGCGCCCCGCTGATGCCGCCGACCACGTAGATCGCAAGCATCACTGCGACGCCCCAAACAATCGCGACCTGCCACAAGCCGTGCTGGGCATTGGTGAGCACCGCCGCATGGACGGACCCGCAGCCCAAAAGCACCAGCAGAAAGGTGCCCAGTGCTTCGGCAATGCAGCGGCCAGTGAGTGACGGAGTGGCAACGCCCATGTGTTTCCTTTGCCCAATGGTGAAGGGCCTGGTTAATCTAACGGTTGTTTGAGCGAACCGCGAGGAAAAAGTGGGCGCCGCTCCTTGGCCTGTTCCGCAAGCACCGAACGGGGCGGCCCGGATTGACAGTCGAGCCTGCATGACGTTTATTAGAGATATGGACATGACGCGGGCTGCCATCGACCACCGACTGCACGCCTTCCGCGGCCGCTGCGGCGAACTCGGACTGTCGTTGACGCCGCAGCGCCTCGCCATCTACCAGGTCCTGGCCAGCGATGACTCGCACCCGGGCGCCGAAGACATCTATCGGCGCATCAAGCCGGACCTGCCGTCTCTGTCGCTGGGAACGGTCTACCGCACTTTGGAGCTGTTCGAAGAACATGGCCTCGTGTCGCGCGTCCACGCGTTCGGCGACCAGGCCCGCTTCGACGCCAACCTGGACTCGCACCATCACCTGGTCTGCATCCGGTGCCGGCGCGTCATCGACTTCCAGGATGCGCAGCTGGAACGTCTGCCCGTGAAGCCCGAGGGCCTCAACGGCTTCCGGGTATTGACCCACCGCATCCATCTGCTCGGTGTCTGTCACCGCTGCCAGACCGACGCTTGACCCTCTTTGCCAGCCCGCCTACATTGACAGCAGCATGAGACAGATCGCTCCCCATAGCATCCCGAAAGATGCGTCCGAGACGGACTTGCGCCGTGCTCTGGAGGAAGCTGGCTGGCGCTTCACGCGGCAGCGAGCCGAGGTCTTTTCTTACCTGCACCGATCGCATTCGCACCCGACGGCCGACCAGGTCTACCATGCCGTCCAGCGGCGCATTCCCAAGATCAGCCTCGCCACGGTCTACAAAGCACTGGAGGCGCTCGTCGGTGCCGGTCTGGCCGTCAAGCTTCCCGATGCCGATGGTCCGGCACGCTACGATTGCCGGACGGATGCCCACTATCACTTTCGCTGCCTCAAGAGTGGCCAAGTGCACGATTTGCCGGCACCATTCGATCCGGGCCTGGTCGAGCATCTCGATCCGGCGTTGATCGATACGCTGCGTCGCCAGGGGTTTCACGTCACGGGACACCGGCTGGAACTGGTCGGCTACTTTACTCAAGCGTGAACGCACTGTGTGGAAGTGTGTTTTTTACGGCCACTCGTGCGAATGATTCCTAAAAAGGAATGAAGTGCAGTCCTTCCCGTCTTTGCACTGTTCTCATGCGGAACGAGTGGTTTCTCATCAATTGGAGTGAATATGGCGACCGAGACCAAATGCCCGGTGATGAACGGCGCTCAGCGTACCGTGACGGCCAGGGGCCAGTCGAATCGCGACTGGTGGCCGAATCAGTTGGACCTTCAAATCCTCCACCAGAACTCTCCCCAGACCAACCCGATGGGGGAGGAATTCAACTACGCCGAGGAGTTCAAGAAACTCGACCTGAATGCCGTGAAAAAGGACATCGAAGCGGTGATGACGACGTCGCAGGACTGGTGGCCTGCCGACTACGGTCATTACGGGCCGCTGTTCATTCGGATGGCGTGGCACAGCGCCGGCACGTACCGCATCAACGACGGCCGGGGCGGCGCCGGCTCCGGCACCCAGCGCTTTGCGCCCCTCAATGCCTGGCCCGACAATGTGAGCCTCGACAAGGCCCGACGCTTGCTCTGGCCGGTCAAGCAGAAATACGGCCGCAAACTTTCGTGGGCCGATCTGATGGTCTTCACCGGTAACTGTGCCCTGGAGTCGATGGGCTTCAAGACGTTCGGCTTCGCCGGCGGCCGCGAGGACGTCTTTGAGCCGCCCACGGACATTTACTGGGGACCGGAGAACAAGTGGCTGGGAGACGAGCGTTACAGCGGCGATCGGGTGCTCGCGGATCCGCTCGGCGCCGTTCAGATGGGCCTGATCTACGTGAATCCGGAGGGGCCCAACGGCAATCCCGATCCAATCGCCGCAGCCCGGGACATCCGGGAAACCTTCCGTCGCATGGCCATGAACGACGAGGAGACCGTGGCGCTGATCGCCGGCGGCCACACCTTTGGCAAGGCGCATGGTGCTGCCAGTGCGGCTCAGTATTGCGGCGCTGACCCCGAGGGCGCCAGCCTCGAAGAGCAAGGTTTCGGCTGGAAAAACACCTTTGGCAGCGGTAAAGGCGCCGACACGATCACCAGCGGCCTGGAAGGCGCCTGGACCACCAACCCGATCAAGTGGGACAACGGCTACTTCGAAAACCTGTTCGGCTACGAGTGGGAGTTGATCAAGGGCCCCGGCGGTGCAAACCAGTGGACTCCGAAGGATCCATCGGCGAAGGGCACGGTGCCGGATGCCCACGATCCGAAGAAAAAGCACGCCCCCATGATGTTCACGACGGACCTCGCCCTGAAGATGGACTCCAATTACGCGCCGATTGCGAAGCGCTTCCACAAGAACCCGAAAGAACTCGCCGAAGCCTTCGCCAAGGCATGGTACAAGCTGACGCACCGCGACATGGGGCCCGTCACGCGCTTGCTTGGCCCGCTCGTTCCCGAGCCTCAGATTTGGCAAGACCCAGTTCCGAAGGTCGATCACGAATTGATCGGCGAGAAGGACATCGCGGACCTCAAGGCCAAGGTCCTCGCGTCCGGGCTGTCCACCGCGCAACTGGTGGCCACCGCCTGGGCGTCGGCGTCCACGTTCCGTGGCACCGACAAACGTGGTGGCGCGAACGGGGCACGCATTCGCCTGGCGCCGCAGAAGGATTGGGAAGTCAACCAGCCGGCCGAGCTCGCGAAGGTCCTGCAGACGCTCGAGAAAATCCAGAAGGAGTTCAACAGCGCGCAGTCCGGCGGCAAGAAGAAGGTCTCGCTCGCGGATTTGATCGTCCTCGGTGGCTGCGCCGCCGTGGAGGCCGCCGCGAAGAAGGCCGGACATGACGTGCAGGTCCCCTTCTGGCCCGGGCGCACCGACGCCTCGCAGGAGATGACCGACGTGGAGTCCTTTGCGGTGCTCGAACCGAAGGCAGACGGGTTCCGCAATTATTACAGCAATGGACTCGATCGATCGCCGGAGGCGTTGCTGGTGGATCGGGCGTTCCTGCTGACACTGACCGCTCCGGAATTGACGGTGCTGGTCGGCGGGCTACGCGTGCTGAATGCCAACGTCGGGCAGTCCAAGCTAGGCGTCTTCACCGAGCGAGCCGGGTCGCTGACCAACGACTTCTTCGTGAACCTGCTCGACATGGGCACCGAGTGGCGGAAGTCCTCCCAAGGCGAGCACCTCTACGAGGGGTGCGACCGCCGGACGGGGAAGGTCAAGTGGACTGCGAGCGCCGTCGATCTCGTCTTTGGTTCGAACTCTCAGCTCCGGGCCGTTGCGGAAGTCTATGGCTGCTCCGACGCGCAGCCGTCGTTTGTGCGCGACTTTGCGGCTGCGTGGGGCAAGGTGATGAACCTGGACCGCTTCGACCGGCCGCGGACGCGTCAGCCGGGCAGGGTTGGAACATGACGTGATCGACCGTAGGATCCGCGCAAGAATAACTTGTGCAATTCCTGTAGGACGGATTTCCAATCCGTCCGGTTTTCTCTGGACGGATTGGAAATCCGTCCTACGTGCAATTGTTCAACTTATTGTTACGCGGCTCCTAGGAGCTTGGCGGGGGGGTGTCAGCCCCTGAGAAAACACACCACCGACCGTATGTTCCCGGCGAGCGGGGGCGTTAGCCCCCTGAGGGAACAATACGGTCGGTGGTATGTTCCTGGCGAGCGGGGGGCGTCAGCCCCCCGCTCGCCAAGGCGTCGCCAAGGCGTCGCCAGAGCGTCGCCTGGGAAGAATGGCGATTTCAGGCAAGCTGCAGGACCCGTCGCCATTCTCCCCTTTGCCTCCTCACCCCATCCGGGTAAACTCCCGGAGACTGCGGCGGCGCAACGCCTCTGCGGTCAGGAGGATCGCATGGAAGCGATGGATACGCCGAATGTGGTGCTGGTCCACGATTGGCTGACGGGAATGCGCGGCGGCGAAAAGTGCCTGGAGGCGTTGTGCCGGCGCTGGCCGCGTGCCCAGCTCCTCACCCTGCTTCATCGGCTCGGCAGCGTCTCGGATCCGATCGAACGGCTGTCACCCCGCACCAGCTTCCTGCAACGCCTGCCTGGGGTCCATCGCTACTATCGCTACCTGCTGCCCTTGATGCCCGCGGCCGCCAGCTGGTCGGTGCCGCCGTGCGACCTAGTTGTCAGCTTCAGTCACTGCGTGGCCAAGGCCGTGCAACCGCCGCCCAATGTGCCGCACGTTTGCTACTGCTTCACACCCATGCGCTATGCCTGGCACATGCGCAACGCCTATTTCGGCGCCGGCCGGCTTAGCCTGAAGGGACTGCTGGCGCAGCCGCTGCTCGCGGGCTTGCGCCGTTGGGATCGCCGGACCGCGGACCGTGTCACGCACTTCGTCGCGATCAGCCGCACGATTCAGCAGCGCATCGCGGAATGCTACGCGCGCGAGAGCACCGTCATCTATCCGCCCGTCGATACCGAATTCTACAGTCCCGCCGCGTTGCCGCGCGAAAGCTACTATCTCGTGGTATCCGCCTTTGCCCCCTACAAGCGTCTCGATCTCGCCATCGAAGCCTGCAACCGCCTGCGTCGCCTGCTGATAGTCATCGGCTCCGGTCAGGACGAGCGCCGGCTGCGGGCCCTGGCCGGGCCAACGATCCACTTCCTCGGCTGGCAACCCGATGAGGTCATCCGCGACCATCTGCGTCGCTGCCGCGCGCTGCTGTTCCCGGGCGAAGAGGACTTCGGCATCGTGCCGGTCGAAGCCCAGGCGTGCGGTACGCCCGTCATCGCCTTCGGGCACGGCGGCGCCACGGAAACCGTGGTCCCGCTGACCGCGTCCGAAGAGCCGACCGGCGTGTGGTTTGAGGAGCAGACCCGCGATTGCCTGATCGATGCGATGCGCAAGTTCGAAGCCCATCTGGGCAATTTCTCACCGTTCGTTGCCCGGCGGAACGCGCAGCGCTTCAATCAGGGACGCTTCAGCGAAGAGTTGTTCAGCTTCCTGGCCGGCGTGCTCCGCAAGCCGTCGATGCCGCAACGCCAGGCAGCGTAGTGGCGCGGCGGAATGACGAAGCCCGAATGCCGAATCAATGACCAATGCCGAAGCCCTGATGGAAGACTGCGGCGCACGTCCTCGTGTCCTCGTTCCCAAGCTCTGGAGCCTGTGAATCAATTGAAAACAGGCTGTCGCGTGCCGTGTTAGCGGAAGTCGCCAGACTTCCGTGCGACAGGGCCCGTTCGGAACTCTGGCGAGTTCCGCTACATGAGGCGCGCAGCGAACGCCTGCGAGCGCTGGGCAACGGCGCCCTGGGCGTGCTGGAAGCGGAGCGCCAGCTGCGTCTGCTGATTGGCTTGCCACCCGAGGACGGCACCCGGCTCATCCCTGCCGATACGCCGACCGTCGCCCAGTACGAGCCGTCCTGGACCGAAGCCGTGCAGGAAGCGCTCGCGTTACGTCCCGAGCTGGTGCAGCGGCGGCAGGAAGTGACGGTCCGCGAGCTGTCGCTCTACCGCGATCGCAATTCGCTCTTGCCGGACCTGCGCTTCCTCAGCAACTACAACGTCAACGGCCTGGGCACGCGGCTGGACGGTAACGATCCCAGTGGTGCGCTGCACAGTCTGGGCGAAAACCGCTTCCACGACTGGACCCTTGGCCTGCGCCTGGACGTGCCCATCGGCTTCCGCGATGCCCACGCCAACGTGCGACGTGACGAGTTGCTGTTGCGACGAGCGCAGGTCTCCTTGCGCGACCAGGAGGAGCAGATCGTCTTCGAGCTGGAGCGCAGCTTTCGGCAGGTGATCGAGGGCCGAGAGCAGGTGCGTCTCCAGCAGGGCCGGCTGAATGCGGCACGCGTCGAGCTGGAAGGCCGCTTCCGCGGGCTCCTGGCCGGACAGGGCATCGTGCAGATCTACTTGATTTCACTGCAAAAGTGGGTGGACGCCCTGCGCGACGACCGGGTGGCCACGTCGGATTACAACGTGGCCCTGGCCGATTTCCAGCGGCAGAAGGGGAGCATCCTGCAATACGACAACGTGACCATCGGCGAGGGACCGCTGCCTACCTGCGCGATGGAACGCGCCAGCGAGCACCTGCGCGAACGGCACAACGCGCTGATGCTGCTGCAACGCCCGCTGCCGCCGGTCCGCGCGCCCGCGGAAATGGCCGCTCCCGACCGGAAACCCATCGAAGGGCCGCCGGCACCCGGACGCGAGGCCCCCGCGGAGGAGTTGCCCTTGCCACGACGCGTCGAGCCACAGCTCTCGCTGTCGCAACTCCTCGAACAGCCCCCGGTGCCCAAGCTGCTGCCGAAATAACGTCTTACCCAAACTCCCTGGCCATCCGCGTGCCAGCGTGTCCGAGCATGCCACGAAGTGGCTGCGGGGTGATTTACATACTCTTTCAGGAAGTCGTTGGCTGCCACGCGCGGCGGCGGGTACAACTATGTCCCGTGGTCGCGGCGTGGCTATGGGTGCTTTTATTCACTAAGGGGCCGCGTAACAATAAGTTGAACAATTGCACGTAGGACGGATTTCCAATCCGTCCCTAGAAAACCGGACGGATTGGAAATCCGTCCTACAGGAATTGCACAAGTTGAACAATTGCACGTAGGACGGATTTCCAATCCGTCCCTAGAAAACCGGACGGATTGGAAATCCGTCCTACAGGAATTGCACAAGTTGAACAATTGCACGTAGGACGGATTTCCAATCCGTCCCTAGAAAACCGGACGGATTGGAAATCCGTCCTACAGGAATTGCACAAGTTATTCTTGCGCGGATCCTAACGGGCGACGCAGTCGTGCCGCGTTCCACCTGCACGCTCGGTAAGTGGTTATCCCATCAATCTTTTTGCCAGTGGCTCTCGTCTGAAAAGTGTCGCGGATCCGTCCGGACAGTGGCCAGGAATGGCCCAGGGGAGTGCATCATGCGACTACTGTGGCTGACCGTCCTTGCAGCGATCGGTCTGGGAGTGTGCTACCTCGTCGCGCAGGCCGAACCGCCGATGCCGCCCGCGGAGAAAGACTTCGCGCTCCACGAGTGGGGCGTCATTACGGTCTACAACGACGTGGACCTGGCCAACGCCGACATGCGCGCGGTCTGGAACGGGTTGCCCAGTTTCGTCCATGGCCAGGTCGATTCTCGGAAGTTGCCGACCGAACTCGTTCTGGTGCTCGCTCCCGTCGTCTATTTCCACACGCCGAAAGACCTTCACGTCGATCTCAAGGTCGAGTTCCCCGGTGGCAAGCCCGCGCTGTGGTGGCCGCAGAACTCCAATATCGCACGCAATCTCGATCAGACGATGCGCGACAAGCACCTCGAATGGCGACTGCAGGTCGGCACGGTTCAAAAGGAAGTTGCAAGCTATTTGAAGGTACCCGACGTGCCCAAGGGGCACTGGCTGGAGGCTTGTCGACAGGTTAAGTGCGCGGACGTCGTGGCTCACGGTCAAAACGGCCGGGGTAGCCGCGGTGGCGAGCGCGAAAAGTTCGTCTACTACGACGGCATGATTCCCAGCCCCAAGGCCGTTCAGATGACGGTGATGGGTGAACGTGTCTCCGTTCAGAACAACGCCAAGCATGCGGTGCTTGACGTCACCGTCGTCGATCGTCGCACCCCCGGCAAGGTGCGCGTGGCGCGTCTGCCGAAGCTTGACGCGGCAGCGGACGTCAAGGCGCTCGATTTTCAGGATGCCGACATGGCACGCTGGCCCGGTTCCGCGGTGGAAGAGTCGATCGCCCAACTCAAGGCAAGCGGCCTGTTCGAGGACGAAGCCGGGGCCATGCTCGCGGTCTGGAAGAAAGATCTCTTCGAGACCGAAGGATTGACCATGTTCTATCGCCTGCCCCAAAGCGAATACGACCGGTTGCTGCCGTTGACGGTCAATCCGCGACCGGAGAAGGTTGCCCGTACCATGCTCGTGGTCCATCCCCACTGCGAGCCGGACCTCGGCGACAAGGTCATGAAGCTGGTGAAGCAGCTCGACTCCAATCGCTTCGAGGAGCGGATGGATGCGCACCAGCGGCTGCACGCCCTGGGCCGGGCCGCGTTCGTGCATCTGCTCCGCGCCCGGCAAGCTCGGCCCAGCCTGGAAGTCACCGCGCGGCTGAATAAGTTGCTCGAAGAGTTCGAATCGGAACGCGGCTTCGGCAAATGATGCCTTCGGAATGACGAAGCCCGAATGACGAATCAAGACCCAATGCCAATCGCGTTAGGAGCCGCGTAACAATAAGTTGAACAATTGCAAGTAGGACGGATTTCCAATCCGTCCAGAGAAAACCGGACGGATTGGAAATCCGTCCTACCGGAATTGCACAAGTGATTCTTGCGCGGATCCTTAGCGATCGCCCTGTGGCACGGATTTTCTGTCCGTGCAATCGCCAGGCTGCACGGACAGAAATGTCCGTGCCACGCTTCAACTGCAAAGTCGCACTGTAGAAATAGGAGGGTGTCATGCGTCTTGTCGCCTTCGTCTTCGTCGGCCTGATGCTGGCCGGGCTGCAGTCCGGAAACGAATCGACATCCATCGCCCAGGCGCCGGCCATGGCGAAGGGGCTGTCCGTGCACGAGTGGGGCGTGGTCAGCGCCTATGGCGACACGGAGCTGGCCAACGCCGACATGCGGGCGGAATGGGGCGGGTTGCCGAAGTTCGTGTACGGTCAAATCGATGGACGAAAAATCCCCGAACGCAACATGGCCGTCCGCGCTCCGGTCATGTACTTTCACACCGAGCAATCGCTGACTTTGAACATCAAGGTCGACTTCCCCAAGGGCAAGCCCGTCGTGTGGTGGCCGGCCAACTCCAACGCCGGTTTCCGTGGCGAAGGCGCCGCGCCGTTGACGTTCCTCCAGTGGAACGTC
Organism: Gemmataceae bacterium; assembly: GCA_019752375.1. Lineage (GTDB taxonomy): Bacteria > Planctomycetota > Planctomycetia > Gemmatales > Gemmataceae > JAIEMG01. Next base: position 13,891 of record JAIEMG010000076.1, read on the forward strand.
CAGGTGAAGCCCACCAATGCAGCCCAGATCAAGCTGATGGACTTGCCGCGCAATCACTGGCTGGAAGCCCTGCGGGACGTCAAGGCCGAGGACATCGTCTCCTTCGACCAGTCGACCGGCCAGCAGAAGGAACGCTTCATCTATTATGACGGGCTCATCCCCGCACCGAAGGGCTTGACGGTTCGCGTGGACAAGGACAAGGTGGCGCTGAAAAGCGCGGCCAAGCACGCGTTGCACGACGTGACTGTCGTGGACCTGCGAAACGTCCGCAAGATCCGCGTCGCTCGCATCGCCCAGCTCGACGCCGAAGCCGAGGTCAAGGACGTCGAGTTCAAGGAAGGCGACCAGACCAAGTGGCCCGCCGATGCCGTGGACACTCTGATCGGCCAGCTCAAGGCCGCGGGTTTGAATGAGGACGAAGCGAAAGCCCTGGCCGTGGTCTGGCGCAAGGACTTCTTCGAAACGGAAGGGCTGAGCGTCTTTTATCGGCTGCCGACGGAGATCTACGATCAGATGCTGCCCTTGACGGTGACACCGAAGCCGGAAAAAACGGTGCGCGTACTGCTGGTCCACCATCCGCACTGCGAACCGGACCTCGCCGAGCGCGTCCTGGCCCTGGTCAAACAGCTCGGCGCCGCGAAATTCGAAGAGCGGCTCGATGCCCAGCGCCGCTTGCAAGCCCTGGGACGGGCCGCGTTCGTCCATCTCAAGCGGGCGCACAAGGAAAGTACCGATCCCGAGGTCAGCGCCCGTCTGAAAAAGCTGCTGGAAGAGTTCGAGGCGGAACAAGGGATCGGCAAGTAATGCTCTTGAGATCGCAGGAGACGATGATGAAGCGACGCGAATTTCTGCTGGGCGCCCTCGCCATGGCTGGGGCGGGTGCGGGACTGACATACATCTCGTCCGCGCAGCAGCCGCCGTTGCCTCCGGCCCAGGCGGGCTTGCAGCTGCACGAATGGGGCGTGACGACCGTCTACGACGACGTGGAGCTGGCCAATGCCGACATGCGGGCCGAATGGGGGCGCCTGCCGACCTTCGTCTATGGGCAGGTCGATGGCCGAAAAGTCCCGCAGCGAATCGCGGTCGCCAAGGCGCCGGTGATCTACGTCCATGCGAAACAGCCCACGTCGCTCTATCTCAAGGTCGACTTTCCGGGAGGCAAGCCGGCGGTGTGGTGGCCGGCAACCACGGGCGGCGGGATCGGGCGACGCGGTTTCGACGATGGCCGCGGCATGACTCAAACCAGCACCCTGGAATGGCAACTGCAAGTGAAGCCCACCAACCTGGACGGCATCAAGCCCCAGGAGCTGCCCAGGGGCCACTGGATGTCTGCGTTGCGCGACGTGAAGGCCGATGATGTCATCACCTACGACGACCAGTCCGGCCAGCAGAGAGAACGATTCATCTATTACGATGGCCTGATCCCGACTCCCAAAGGCATTGCCGTGTCCGTTGACAAGGACCGGGTATCGCTCAAGAGCAAGGCCAAGCACGCGCTGCACGACGTCACGGTGGTGGACCTGCGCAACGTCCACAAGATCCGTATTGCCCGCGTCGCCCAGCTCGATGCCGAAGCCGAGGCGAAGGACGTCGAATTCAAGGAAGGCGAGCAAACCAAGTGGCCCGATGACGCCATCGAAACGCTGGTGGGCCAGTTGAAGGCCGCCGGCCTGAATGAAGACGAGGCCAAGGGACTGACGGCAGTCTGGCGCAAGGACTTTTTCGAAACCGAGGGTCTGGGCGTCTTCTATCGCCTGCCCCAGGCCGAATACGACCGCATGTTGCCGCTGACGACCAACCCCCGGCCGGAAAAGACCGTCCGCGTCATGTTGGTCCACCAGCCGCACTGCGAACCGGACCTTGCGGAGCGAGCTGCAGCGCACATCAAGAAGCTGGAATCCGAGAACGCCGAGGAACGCCGGGAAGCGCAGCGACGCCTGGCCGCCATGGGCCGTCCCGCGTTTGTCTACCTCCACCGCGCCCACCGAAACGCGACGGATTTCGAGGTCAAGTCTCGACTCCGGAAGCTCCTCGAGGAATTCGAGGCGGAACAGGCGTTCCCGAAGTAGGGATGCACTTTTCCGTGGGACACGAGTGCAACGAATTGGTCCAGTCGGTTCGTTCGGTCGAGAGGCGGTTCGGCCGCAACGGAGGCGACGAGAACGGTCACGGCGATGGCGAGATGGTAGGGCGCATGCGAGGTGTGTCACCTCGATGCGACCGGCATCCCAATGGGCTGTGACTTGAACGAGCAAGGGGCTCGCGGTGAAGGCCGCGAGCCCCTTGCTCTTAACGACTTTTCCAAGTGCCCCCTCTCGGACTCGAACCGAGAACCTACTGATTAAGAGGCGGACGGTCAGGGTAGCCTCGCGCCGCGATCGGCGCCCAACTGGCTTGCCGCGATGGGGGTTGCGTCACTTGGTGGAGTTGGCGGTTTTCGCAGTCTGTAGCAGTTGTACGCGCCTGGAGGGGCGAATTCGCACCCTGTTCCAGGCAAAGGTGAGAATAGAGTGCGAATCGGAAGCGGTCCAGATCAACTGATGGCAGGTCGCCTACCGACCTCGAAAATGCATGTTTTCAGCTGGTATTTTCACTTCTGTCCCAGCCAACCACAAAGGAGCCCGCACCATGAAGCAGCGTCGTCCAACCCTCCGCACCGTCACCCGTCAGCTTCGCGATCTCTTACACCTCCAGTCGTTCAGCGACCTGGCCGACATTGTCGGCGCGGCGCACGAACGCGAGATCCGCGACAAGGCACGGCAGCCGCAACGCGACCGCCGTCGCAAGGTGCCAGCATGACGATCACTGCCTGGGTCGCCACGACCCTGCGTGACCCGGTCAACACCGGGACATCGATCTTCGGCCCTGTCGCAATCACAGATGGCCTGGCGACCTACAACGGCCAGGCGCTGCCTCGCGGTGGCGAACTCGACGGCGTAGCTCTCGCGGACATGACTGTTTACGTGTCGCCGGCGACGTCGGCGATCGAGCTGGAGCGGATCCGCAGGATGGGGTTCGGCGAGGTGAAGGCGACGTTGCAGGGAGGCTGATTTGTTGAGCGCCGACACGGTTTTTACGAAAAGCCGACCAGAATATGCATAGGCAGATACGGCACGACGCCGATGCGAAGCCGCCCGGTGACCAGCGCCGGGCGGCTTCGCGTTTTTGTATATCAGTTTGCAGTACAGATCACGCCGCCACGGCCGCCCCCGGATCCGGACCGTCGCCGTTTAGCCGCCGCAGCGCCTCGGCGACTGCCTCCCGGACCGGCTGCAGGTCCTCGAACGGCTCAAGGGCCGCCAGCAACGCGCTGAGCCGCTTGTGGGCCTTGACGATGGCCGTGGCCCGCTGCATCGCCGCGGACGGTGGCAGCAGCGGGGCGACGGGCTCCTCCTCGGGGTGCGACTTAGTCGCAGCGCGCGCTAAGTCCGTTCGCATGAGGCGAACCAGGTGCTCGCTCACCGCGCACTGCTCGGCGATGCGTCGATTCGACCAGGTCGACCATTCGGCATCAGACAGCATGGTCAGCACGGCCTTCCGCTTGTCGCCGTTGGTGCGACGCAGCCCATGCTTGCGGTTGCATCCCAGGGCGTGCAGGATGGCATCGCGCAGCGTCCCCTCTCGCACGTCTGCCTCAATCGTCAGGCCGCCGTTAGTCAACTCCGCTGCGACCCGGTGAAAACCGTCCCCGAGCCAATACGTGCGCTGGGGATCACGGAACACGACCACTGGCGGCAGACGGATGCCGGCCTTGCGGTATTCGGCGTAGTCCTCGACGGTGGGCGGGTCGAGATGTTCGCGTATCTGCGTGCCGCCGTCGGTGCGGATGTCTCGAATGCGGAGCTGGGTCACGATCACGGCCTCCTCCATCACGCGGCCATGGGTGGATCGATCGGCGCCGACACGTCGCCGTCGCCGGCGACGACCTGGGCGACTTTGGCGGCCCGGGCCTGGTCGTCCTCGATTCGCTTGCGCCACTCGGCCGAGTCGGCCTGCAGGTAGGACCTGGCCACGGCCTTGGTGCGGTCCAGGTCCTCCATTTGCTCGGCCGCGTCCTCTTCCTCCGCCAGCTCCCATGCGGGCCGCAGCTCGACCTCTTCCCACAGCGCGCAGTTGTCATAGCCGTTGTCGTAGCGCTCGCCTGAAGGATTGCGACGGGCGCCGCCGGCGAGCGTCTGGTCGGCAGGGTGGAACAGACCACGGCCGGCCGCGGCCCGGGTTGCGATCACGGCCATCTTGCGGGGCGTGCCGGGCACGGTCCACGTTGCTCGAGCTGGCAGCGGCCGGTCGGCCAGCTCGTTGCCGCAGAGGGCACGCAGGGACTGGATCAGCTCGTCGATGGTATCGGAGTCTGCGAGGGCGCGCAGCTCGGCCTGGTCAGGGTGAAGGGGAGGCATGGAGCGGCACCGTCCACCGGGCGCACAACGCCGAGCGCGCGGCAACACGGTCATTGGGGATGGACACCCGCGGTCGGCAACGGCGTTGGAGCCGCGCGGGCGCAACAGTGAGAGATAGGATCAGACCGGGCAGACGGTGAAAAGCGGCGGGACAACGGTCGCGGGCCGCTGCCCCGACCGCCTAATCCCGTCCTCTCGGACAGGTTAACCTGCCGCAAGTATAGCTGAGCCAGCGCCAAGAGGCGAGCATGTTCGGTCAATCACGGCGGTAATCGCAACGGCACGACGTCGGGCAGGCGGCCGGCCCAGAACGCCTCGTCGCCGAGCCACTGTCGCAGATACTCCAGGGCCGCCTGTCGGCTCTCGGCACAGCGTGCCCGGTGCGCCTGCCGGAGCTGCGCCCAGTACCAGCGGCGATCCTCCAGGATCCCGATCAGGCGGCCGAGCTGCAGCTCCTCGCGGTTGGGGAACTGGGCCTGCGCCGACTTGGCCTGGCGCGTCCAGCCGTCATTCAGCTCGAGCTGGGCCTCGACGTAGGCCAGCGACGGCCAGCGGCCCATGTCCGGGCCGTCGTCGGGCGGGTCGCAGAGAGAGAGGGAGAGCATCAGGCAAGCGACGTGCATGTTCGGGCCTCCTATGCCGACGGCCGCGGCGGTCACGCAAGCCGATCGGGCGGCGACTGCGGCATCGGCAACGTGTCGGGCACGCCGTTGGGTGCGAGTAGCTGCAGGATCTTGTCGCCCTTGTGGGCCGAACCGAAGGCGGTCAGGGCCATGGCGACGCAGACGCCGGCCGTCTGCGCGTCGCGGTTGATCAGGGCCACGGCGGCCATACAGATCAGGGCGATGCCGGAGATCCACGTCTTGTAGCCGTCGAGCGGCGACAGCACGGTCAGGATCAGGTTGATGATGGGCGTCATGAGTGCATTCATGGGTGGCTCCGTGGACAGGGCGACGCGGCGGTTACGGGCTCGAAAAGCTGTCGATCTGCAGTGGCCACGGCGCCGGCAGAGGCTTGATCGCCTTCTTCGGGTTTGGACAGTCCGGGCAGCACGGGCACCTGTCGCCGCAGTGGCACGACTTGCCCTCGCGCGCCGGCATGGCAATACAGCACGCGGCCGGCTTGCCGCATCGATGTAGACGCACCTCGTGGCTCACGCACCACAAGGACAGGAACGTCAGGGCGACGGCGACGAAGATCTTCACAGGTGACCTCTGAGTTTGAGGAGGTAAACGAAACGGTCGAAGTCGCAGGCCAGCACGAGCAACGCCTGGCCGCAGAGGATGAGCAGCAGCAGGGCGGCCAGAACGATGGCCACGAACACGGCCCGGTCGTGCCACTCCTTCATGCCGTGGCCCCACGATCGCGGCTGTCCATCACCAGCAGGTAGGCCACGAATGCGACCACGGCCACGGCCAGGAACCCCATGCACGTCAAGTGAACCTCCTTCGTTAGCTCGCCGGCGCTGCGGCCGGTGCAGGCGCTTGTGCCGCGGCGGCCTGCCGCAGCTTGAGGATGTAGTCGCCGACGATCTTGTGGACCACTTCGTCCGTCACGGTGCCGGGCGCTAGCTTGTCCACCTCGGCGACGACGAAGCCGAGCAGGTCCGCTTCGAGGCCGTTGGTCCAGGAGTGCGACAGATACGACCACAGGGCCAGTCCGACAGTTCGCATAATAGCCTCGTCAAGGTTTGGGGGGTTCGGTTGCCACCACCGCGGCTGGCTTCGCTTCCACAGGCGGAAAGCCAAGCATCTCTCGCAGCCCGTTGGTGCGTTCGATGCGCTCGGCTTCACGGCGCTGGCGTTCGAGCTCGAAGGCCGCGGCATCTTCTTTGTGAGCGCGCACCGCGGCGAGGAACGGATCGGTCACGGCCGGCACGGTAGTCTCGGCCTGGGCCTGCGTCGGTCGCGGCTGGGCCAGCATGGGCCTCGCCTTTGGTGCCGCGCCCCTCTGGCCCAACTGTGGCACCTTGAGCTTGCCCGTGGATGCCAGCCACCACGCCCCGGACAGCAGCGCTCCGCCGCCCAGGATCCACGGGACGAGCGGCGCAATGTCGGCCGGCAGCACGCTGGCCTTGCGGCTGTCGGGGTCCTTCTTCGGGTCGTAACCGGGATCCGCCTTGCGGATCGCCTTGGCCAGTCCGTCCGCGCCGTCGGCGTAGTCGTCCTGGCGGTGCAGCACCTTGCCGTCGGCCGCCTGCAGGTAGATCGTCGGTTTGCCGGCGAGGTGAAAGCCGGCATCCTTGACCGCCCAGTTGTCGGGCGCGTAGGCCTGGACCAGCATGCGGTCCTTGTACGGTGCCAGCAGCGGGTTGCCGGCCAGGTCGCCGATGACGGCCTTGCGGTCGGCGTCACTGCCGATCACGGTCAGCCGCAGCTTGTTCGCGTCGTCGGGAATCTCGCCGCCGAGGATCCGCAGCACGGTGTCCCGATCGGTGGTCGCGGACTTGCCGCCGGCGCTGACGATGTACTTCGCGTCCGTGGCCGCGGGCTGCACGGCCCGCATCTTGTCCACGTCGATGCCGAAGTTCGGGATCTCCGACTTGGCCGGCCTCGCTTCCCACGGCGGCGAGCACGCCTTGCCCCAGCAATCCGTGGCCGCGTTGTACGGCATCCACGTGCTGCTCTTGGGGTTCCAGGCACCGCGGATCGTCGGGCCGTGATAGAGCCAGAGCCAGCCGTCGACGGTCCGCCACTCCCAGCCGGCGGGCGCGTAATACGGGTGCACGCCCACGGGGACCGCGCAGCCGTCGCCGGTCTGCGGCAGGGCGGGTGCGACAGTGCAGACGATCAAGACCAGGGCAAGCAGTGAGCGCATGGCAGCACCTTCTTTACTTGTTCCGCGGCGGTGGCGGCGGTCCGGGGTTGAGCAGGATGACGGCCCAGTAATTGCCACCCAGGTTGCAGACGTCGAGGTATTCCTTGTGCGTCATCCATTCGTAGTTGCCGGCGCCGATGTAGTTGTTGTCGAGGATGGCGACCCACTGCTCGGTGCAGCCGGGCATCGAGACCATGTGGGCGATTCGGCCGCCGTTATAGCGCCCCGTCGGGCTCTTGCTGTAGGTGACCGCCGGAAACCGCCCGGTCGCGCACGCCTTCTGCAAGACCGTCATGTCTTTGCCGTCCACCTGGATGTAGCTCGGCTCGGGATAGCCGCGCTCCTTGCAGATGGCCGTGATGCGCTCGCGCACGTTGCCGCTGTAGCCGCCGCCCTCGAGCCCCTTCTCCTGGAGCCACTTGGGGAACTCCTGCAGCGCCGGCACGTTCTGCCACAGCGCGGCGTGGTGGATGCTCGTGAAGACACAACAGCCCTGTCCCTTGCTGGTCACGTTCTTCCGGTGCAAGGCCTCGGGCAGGTCCACGTCGATCTGCGTCGCGCCGTCCGGAGCGACCACGCCGCCCACTTGAGCGCCGACCGGCGCTCCCGCCTCCTCGCCCCAGGGGCCTTTCGGGCCGGGCTTGGGTTTCGGCTTCGGGGGGCACGGTCCAGGGCAAGGCGACGGCTGCGTGTCCGGCACGCTCGGTGCCGGGCTCACGGGCTTGGCGCTGGGCCGCGAATCGTCGCCGCCGAGCAGCCACAACACCAGCGCGGCGCCGAACAGGACCGTCAGCAGGGCTTTGCCGTTCATGATTTTCTCCCGCCGAAGAGGCGTTCGGCGATCAGCACCAGCACGGCGATCGACAGCACCACGATCAGCCAGAAGCCGGTCGCCGCGACCTGGTCGAGCTTGTCGCAGAGCTGGTTGACGCCCTTGAGCAGCTCGGCCGGGAACTTCAGGTCCACGCCCATCGGCTCCGACGGGTTCGGCAGCTCCGGCACGCGCAGCTCAATCCGCATGGGGGCACCTGGCGGCGATGACGATGGGGAGCGGGGACACAGGAGGGCAGCTCGACGACGCCGTTGACGCCGAGCTGCCCGAGGTCGCCTAGCAACAGGATGAAGGATAAGAGGGGTGCGGGGGCGGCGACAAATCATGCGGTCTCACGCCAGCCGGTCGATCGCCGCCTGGGCCGCGTTGTCGATCATGCGCTCGGGTCGCTCTGCGCATCCGTCGCCAGCAGGTCCGCCAGTTGGCCGGCCGTGATCGTGCCGTTGGCGCGCAGCCGCCGCAGCAGCCGGGCCAGCAGACGCACGACCAGGTCGGGCCGTTGTACGAAGGCATTGATCGTCGCGAGCTTGGCCGTCTCGGCCGGGCTGAGCCCGACGCCGTAGGGCGACAGCAGGTCGCGCAGGTCCGCGTTGCCGGGGTCGCGCGTGGCCGTGTTGCCGGCCGCTAACCAGGCGGTGTACGCGGGATCGGAGTATGGCACGCGAGCTTGGCGGGCCGATGAGAATACGTCGGCGCCGTTGTCCCAGTAGTGATCGGTCGGGCTATACATACTGACCCCCCGTCGCCGTCGCGCCGGCCACGTTGCCGGGGATATACGCCGCCCCACCGCCGCCAGTCGTAATGACGGAATTAAGCACGGCGCCATACCGTGTGCCTGTTGCCGCCCCGCTGAACGTGGTGGTCACCAATTCGATTTCTGATGACCGCTCACAATACATCGTCGTGCCGAATGCCGGCGTGCCCGTGAGCGTGATGGTGCGGAACGAGCCGAAGTAGCTGGAGCCGCTGTACGCGGCGACGTGGCTGCCGGTCGCATTGCCCGCAATGGTGTAGTTGCCCGTTGCTCGCGTCTGCGAATGGCCGGCCAGCAAGATGTGGGAGTAGGCGGCCGCAACCGTGCCGAATCGTAGTCCCGAAAATTCCGTGGCCGTCGCCTGATCCTGGTAGAGCCCGTGGCCGCTGGTCGTCGTCTGGATCGCGAAATCCTTGAGCCGATAGAGCCCGAGGACGGCCGTCGCGGTAATGCCGTTGCCACTGGTCGTGCTAATCACCACGTTGGCCGGCGTGCTGCTGTTGCCCTGGAGCACGATGGCCCCGGAGCCGACAAACGATTTGAGCGTCACGAAACCGGTGTAGGTGCCATCGGCGATCTGGATCGTGATCGCGAAGCCGGCGTTATCGAGAGCGCTCGCAACGTCCACCGCTTTCTGGATCGTCAAAAACGGCGTGCTGCTTGTCAGCCCGTCGTTGCTGTCGCTGCCGGTGGTGGCGACGTAGTACGTCTGGGCCGCGACCAGCCAGCCCCGAGCGGCCTGCTCCCATGCCAACCCTGTCGATCGATAGAGCGTGCGGGCGTTGCCGTCCGCAGTCAGGTACAGACGGCCCGCATCCACGGAGCCGGCGGGCGGGCGCTTGGCCGTCGCGTTGCTCTGGCACGGGTAATCGGGCCGGCCACCCGAAGCCAGGCCGATCAGTCCTTCGGGCATTAGTAATTCCCCCCGCCCTCGAGCGCCACGCTGAACGTCTCGCCGTTGTGCGTGCTCGCCTTGAACACGTCCGTGGCCGCCAGCACGATCCCCGCCGGCGGGAACCATTCGTAGGACCAGGCCGCGACCGTGGTACTCGGCGTCGTCGCCGTGACGAGGATCTCGATCACCAACTCGTTGTTGCCCGAACCGGCAGACTGGACGTAAAGCCGGATCACGCCGGCCGTGGTCGTGCCCTCGGCCTGGATGCGCACCCCCTTGTAGTACGCGCCATCCGCGCCCGCCGTCGCCACGGTGCCGAGCGTGCCGGTGCCGTCGCGGTTGGTGTTCGCGGTGCTGATGCGCACCTGCGGCCGCTTGGGCGTGGCGACGAAGATCGGGGACGTGCCGGCTGCCATCGCTTGTTCCTCTTGCTGTCGGTCGAGGTATAATGCCCACGTCGGGATGGTCGCTTGGCCGGCGGCCTGACGCTCCCGGCGGCGTTCGCTTTCCTTATTGGGCGGATGTTCGCCGGGGGCGGCCTGACTCAATCAATAAGGAGCATTGCCATGTCCAGTCCCGTTCCGCACGTTGATCCAGCCACCAAGCAGAAACTCGAAGAGTGGATGCGATTGAAGCTTCCTAACTTTTCGAGCTACCATTGCCCGCTATGCGGGATGGCAAGCGGTTGGATTGCCGGTCCGCTGGTGGCAATGCCGGCCAACCAAGGCGGTGCGGTTAATTTCGGAACCCTCGTGCCCGTGCTGCCACTGACCTGTAGCAACTGCGCCTATGTCTTGAGTTTGAACGCAGCACTTGTAGGCCTGGTCCCAGCAAATCCCACGGGAACGCCCTGACGCTGTCTGACTGCGCGACGTGATGATACCGCCGCTGAACATCAGCTTCGCGTCCGCCGCGCGCACGCCGAGCATCGCAAGCATTGCCGCTGCCGCCTTCGCGAAGAAACAACGTCGATTCGTCATCGCTGCCTCCGGTGGGTCAGTAGTACAGGGACGCCATTGCCGCCAGCGGAGCGCCGGCCAGCTTGCCGATCGTGACGGCCTTGTCCGCGATCTTCGTCGTCGTGATGCCGTTGGTGGCGACGGACACCGTGGGCGCCGTCGCCGTGCCGCCCATCGTGATCGATGCATCGCCGGCGGTGACGCCGGTGACGATGGCCGATACCGCCGCCCCGCTCGCCGCCGTGGCGACGCCGCCGACGAATGTGAGCGTCTGGCCGGCGGCGTAAGAGCCACTGTAGGGCGCGCTGCCGGCCAGGCTCGAAACGCCGGCGTCGCCATAGACCGTGATGCTGCCGGCGGATGCCCGGAAGCTGCCGGCCTCGAACATGCTGGGCGTCCCGCCGGAGCCGTAGCACGTGACGACGCCGGCGTTCTGGAGGATCCCATTCACCATCGTGTTGGAGCCGAGCGTATCCTCCCAGATGAGCCCGTAGGGTCCGTTCTTGGGGACGTAGAGGCTCGAGGTGTAGTGGGTTGTGCTATAGAACGTCTTCGTGCTGCCGATAGCCCCGATGTCCTGGTTGCCACCGATGCCGCCGGTGATGGCTCCCGTCACTGACTGGCTGGCCAGGGGCAGCTCGCTCGACGGCACCTTGCCCCCGCTGTCCAGCGACGGGTAGCCGTTGGGCTGATCCTTGTCCTGCGTGCGCTCGAGGCTGTAGGTGTTGCCGCTGTCGGAGACGTACCAGACGTGGCAGCTGTAGACCCACAGGCTGCCGATCGTGGTCAGGGCCAGGTTGCCGACGGGAACGATCAGGGACGCCGTGACCGTGAGGTTGGTGAAGCTGGTCGAGCCTCCGGTCGCCGCAATCGTGATCGTGCCGGATCCGTGCGTGATCGAGACGTTGGCCCCGGCAATGAGCTGCTTGTACTCCCAGCGTGAGCCGTCGGCGAAGACGCCCACCAGGTAGTTGCCGTTGCCCAGGCCCGACAGGCCGCCCACGCCGATGGTGCGGTCCGCGGACCACGTGCCCACGCCGCCGAAGGCCCCGTCGACCGTGATCGGGCTCGTCGAGAGCACCCGCCGGCTGCTGGGCACGCCGTAGGTGAACAGGTAGTAGTCGCCGCTGTCCGCCAGCCACATCTGCACGACGCTGCCGATCGGCACGCTGGTGCTGTGGTCGACCGGAAAGGCCTGGTTCAGCGTCAGGCCGGCGGCCGACGCCGCCAGTGTGCCGCCGCGGCCCTCCAGGTGGTCGCCCCAGACGTCGGGCGTGTCCTGCTTCTGCTCCTGCCAGCCGTAGGCGTCCAGCGGCGCGTTGACGCCGTCGCCCTGCTGGGTGATGCGGGCCCAGAAGGGGACGTAGATGTCGTGCGTGACCTCGATGCCGGCCAGGCCCTGGGTGACCAGGATTTTGCCGCGCAGGAAGCCGCCGGTACCGCGGACGCGGCCATGCGCCTCGACGTCCTCGCGGAGGTAGTTCTCCGCCTCGGCCGAGAACTGGCCCCCTGGCTTGAGGCGAGGGTATCGACGTCCGGCCATCGCTCAGTTCCCCACCTTGAACAGTTGGCCGAAGTCGGCGCTGAAATAGGGGGCGTCCTGGCCCTGGGGCAGCGGTCCCGCCTGGGCGTTCAGGAGCACGTCCTCGAACTTGTTGCTGGTCCGCCGGAAGAACTGGTTCCAGGTGGAGTCCATGCGGCGCAGCATGATGAACTCGACGTCGCGGACCGGGTTGCCGCCCGGCGTGCTGCGCAGCTTCGACTTGACCGGCGGCCGGCACAGGAGCGTGCCCGGCGCGCAGCCGTCGAAGGCTGTCGCGTTCACGCGGCCGACGACTTGGGGCAGCGTCGTGTCGAAGAGGTCCTTGACCGCCTCGTCGTGGACCCAGTGCCAGAGGTAGCGGCGCTCCTCGATCTGCCGCTGCTTGGTAAGCGGCTCGGGGATGAGCTGGCCGCCCTGGGCCCACCGCAGCGCGTTGCCGGGCAGCGTGTAGGCTTCGTCGGTGAAGGCGCCGTCGGGGACGATCCAGCGGCCGAACTCGTAGGTCGGCGTGTCGCCGTCGTTCTGGACCTGTTTGCCCAGGTCGACGTCGTTCAGCACTGCCCACGGCGGCCGGCGGTAGATCACCTCGAAGATCGCCTTGCCGTCCAGGTTGTTGACGAAGTCCCTGAACGCGATGAGGCCGTCCGTCATCTGGTAGGCGCCGCGCGCGTCGGTTTCGCGACACTCCATCGCGTACAGGAACTTCTTCTTTGGATGCTGGTGGGGAAGCGTGCGGTTGAAGCAGCCGCGCGGCGCGCCGTTGCCAAAACCAACGTCGCCGAGCATGGCCGTCGGAAACAGATCTTCAAAGCTCCAGTCCGTCATCAGCAGGCGGACGATCTCGCCGGAGTCCTGGTCCCAGCGCGAGCGGTAGCCTGGCACCTCGTCGAACGGCACGACCTTGTTATTGACAAGGACCGCTCCGCGGCCAACCTGAACCAGCAGCTTCGCGATCTGGTCCGGCTGCAGGTTGTTGACGATCTTCCCGTCGAGGCCGGGAATCTGGTTGTTGATGATGACGCCCATGCCGCCCAAGGTAGCGGTTGCCCGGCCTCTGCGGCCAACCCGCGGCGCAGGCGCCTGCACCTCCCTCTTGACACGCGGGCTCCTGCGCATTCAGCTGGTGGCGACTCGTGGAGGGCTGCCCGTGAAGTTCCGCTTTGTCTGTCCAGCTTGTAGCGCCGGCATCCGTGCGATCGACGACCAGCGCGGCCAGTACGTGCGATGCCCAAAGTGCCGGGAGCCGCTGCGCGTGCCGGCGGCCGATGGCGAAAGCGCGGAGGTGGACCCTTTTGAAGGGGTCGAACAAGAAGAGCAGGCCGTCGAGGAGTCGCAAGAATTGGACGCGCCGCCGGTCCGCCTGGGGTTACAGCGAGAAGAGACGTTTTTGTCCGAGCGAGCTTCGCGGCCGGCCTACCTCAGCTACTCTCCGCGGAAATCGCCGGCCGCCGCTGCCTTACGATTCGGCATTTGGGGCGCTATCATTTCCGCTCCGGCGGCGATCCTCTCCAGCCAATTCTTTCCTGTTTTCGCCAACATGCTTGAGCGGGCCTTGGCGGATCCGTTCAGCCCTGCCAGGCTCAGCTTGATCCCGATCCACCTCTTCGCGTTTTCAACGGTCGGATTTCTTCTGGGCTGCGTGGTTGGCTACTTGCATGCGAGCAAGTAGCGGTCAAGGGGGCCCGCCGACCGCTTGTCTTGGTGGAGGTTGCTTGGAAAGCACGCCCACACCCTCGGCCGTGTTCTTGGTGTTGTCAGCAATCTCTTTTTGGTAGTTGCGGTCAGGCTCCGTCTTGAGGGCGGCGGACTGAATCCGCCGATAGGTGTCTTGGACTTGCTCGGTGCCGCCCCCGCCGCGCGGAGTCAGCGATCGGTGCCCCTTGGACGCCTTAAGGCCGATTGAGTCAAGGAACCGGTCGACCTCGCGCATAATGCCGGTCAGCGCCTCAAGGACTGGCAGCACCAGCGAGCTGATGACCTGCGCAAACGCCTCGAACGCCTTGGCAATTCCGGAGCCAACGACGTTCGCAATACGGGCTAGGATCTCAAGCAGGATCTGGAACGGCGCCGTGAGGACCTGTACGACCGTGGAAAGTACCTCGAACGCCGCGGCCAGCACGGTCACGACGGGCACCACTACTGCCTGGACGACGCTGCCGATCACCTCCATCATGTTCACGAGCGGACCGACTGCCGCGGTCAAAAATTGCCCTACCACGCTCGCCACCTTGGCCACGGCCGGTGCGATCTTCTCGATGACCTCGCCAACCTGCCGGGCAACCGGCATTAGCGCGACCAGGACTTCCCGCGCAACGTCCATCACTGGCAGGAAGACGGAGCCGATCTCGCGCCCAAGCTCTCCGAACAGCGTTTGCAGGTTCGCGTACTCCTGGGAGTTGAGGGCTGCGGCGCCTGCCAGGCCTACAAGGGACGCAGTAACCGCCCCGGCCGGGCCGCCGATTGCGCCCAGGCTGGATTTGATGCCATCAAGCGCGCCCTTCACCGAGTCCACGCCCTTGGCGACAAATTCAACAAAAAGTGTTGCCAGGTTCACGGGTCAAATCCTTTGGTAATTCCGCAACCGCTCGGCCGGGCCCATTGCCACCCAGCGCTCCAGCTCGACGATCATCTCGGCATCGTTGACAACCGGCATCCCGCTCGGGGCCCGCTTCTTTGGGTCTTCCAGGAACCACCAGACCTCGGCCAGCGTGAACTCGCCGATCTCCCATGGCTTGATCGCGCCTTGAGATTTCTCGGCCAGCGATTTGTGAACCGCCCACCAGTTGATTCGCCCCGGCCGCAGCTCTACGCCGCCGGGGCCGGCGAGTTTCCCGACGGCGGCGACTTCCCGGCGGTGACAGCGAAGATCCGCTCGAGTTCCTTCTTTTCCACAGCCGTGGCGATATTGAAAGCCTCGTCGGCCGTGACGTTGGGGTGATGCTTGCGAAGCAGGAGTTGCAACAACTGCGCCGACCCGCGCGAGCTGTTCAACAGGCTTTGGAACTCGGGCGCCGTGAAGGCCAGGTAGCTGCACGCCTTCTCCATGGCGATTTTCGACAACCGCTCCTGCGCCTGGCGATTCACAAAGAGCCGCTTCTTCAGTTCCGGCTCGGGCATGTCCTTGCGTTGAAGCAGGTCGAACTCCGCAGCCGCCAGTTCGTCGACTTTCGCCTGGGCGACGTCGATTGGGTCGGGCAATTGCGTCTTCGCCCAGGCCGTGAAATCATCAAGCACGTTGACCGTCCAGCGTGCGAAGCGCCACGTCGTCCCGAGCGCCTGGGTCTCGGTTTCGCGACCGCGGTAGCTTGCGTCGTCCATTGGCTTGCCAGCTCCTCAGTGAATCAGAATGGGTAAGTGGTGGTGGCCACGACCTGGCCGGCCGCGTTGATTGCATCGCTCTTGACTTCGAACGTGTACGAAACGGCGCCGTTGACGACGGATTTGTATTTCACGTTCGCAACGATCACGTGCACGGACCACGGCGCCTGAGTGCCGGTCAGGACCGTGATCGTGCCCTTGACGCCGAACCGGACGCCCAGCCCCGCGAGGACGGCCTGGGCGTCGAACTTGGCCGTGATCGTGATGCCGGTCCGCTGGATCGCGGCGAGAAACGCTTGCTGGCCTCGGGTGCCGGTGTTGGTCACCTCGACCAGGTCGCCGTTGTCGTCGATGTCCCAGCCTTCGACGTTGATCGCCGTGGCATTCTGGATCTGGGCGCCTTGTGCGGCAGCGCCTGCGTCGGGGGCCCAGAAAATCCCCTTGTCCGCTCCCACTACAAACTGCATGGCCTGCCTCCCTGCTTACTCCGGTCGCTGCGTCCATACTTCAAGCACGATGGTGCCAACCCACACGTCCTCACCGGCCTTCATGGCCTGATCCTGGCGCAAGTCGTCGCCTTCCTGCTGCAGACAGGTCAGAAACGGCGCCAGCGTCGGAAGCGGCTGACGGTTGAACACTTTTGCATTGCGCGCGTACGCCACAGCCGCGGCCACGTCGGGCTTGCGGCCGCGGATCTCGATCGTCGCCAGCCGGAAGTCGATGTAGTCGCCGCCCGTCTGATGGTTTCCCTCGCGAGCCTTGGTCACGTCGACGCTCGCGTATGGCACCCTTCGAGCGATCGGGGCCTGCGTGGCCTGCGCGGTCGCGCTTGCCGGCGTACCAAATGTCGGACTTCCTGGTGTCGCCGGCTGTTGCTCGGCCGCTCCCGGCTGATACGACGACAACCGGCCGTTCTGGATGCCGCCGGGCACCAGCGGCTGCGTGCCCTGTGACAGGCGCGGATCCGCGTTCCACTTGGCGACAATCGCCTGGGCGACGTCATCGTCGGCACACGGCAGCGGCGGCGCGGCAGTCGCCATTCACTAACCTCCGATGATGGCGCGAAGCTGGCCGATGACCTTGTCGAGGGTCGCTTGCAACCAGGGCCGCGCGGCCATCCACTTCGTCCCGGTCTCCAGGAAGAGCCCGTAGAGGGCATTCGCTCCGATGCCGACCCGGCCCTTCATCTGGGCCTGGCCGAGCTCGTATTTCACGTTGGCCGCCAGGAAACCCGTCCGCTTGCGCGGCGGCTCGCCCGGCTGACTCGGCGTCCGGTACGGCCGCGGGTTGCTGACGTTCAGGGCCGTCTGCACCGACTGCCAGAAGAACACCACGGCCCGGCGGATCCGATCCCAGCCCGAATCGACCACGACCTTGTAAGCGTCGTCGCCATGCCAGGAGCTGTTGACGTTCATCATGGGGCCAGCACGCATTCCAGGGCTGGAAGTTCGTCGATGCGTTCGCGGTTACGGTAGCCCTTGATCTCCAGGTATCCGCCCAGGGCCGCCGGCCAGGCCACTCGGTCCCGTGTCACGTCAACCGCGACGTCGCGGGACAGGAACACGTCGTAGCGCACGGCCGTGCCGCGGATCGCCCGCTCGTCAGCCAGCTCGCCGACCAGGGGCTGCATGCGGCAGGGCAGCGCCTGATAGAGCGGCTGCCAGGTCCGGACCTCGACGCCGGCGGCATCGAGCACGCCGTAGGCCCGCTCGATCGTCACCAGGTCCTGGAGGTCGTACGCGACCACCAGGTTGCGGCAGGTCAGCTTCCAGGTCTGGTAGCCGTTCCGGTCCCGCCGCTGCCCCTGGGCGGTCAACACGGTCCACGGGCAGCGATCGCCGTCCTCGACGACGTCGGCCTCCTTGGGCGTGCCGATCGCCACGGACAGGAGCGCCGTGGGGAGCAGCCAGACGACGTCGCCGGCCTGATAGGCGCCGCCCGACGCCGTCATTTCCTTGAACGTGACCGGCCGCCGGCGGGCCACGGGGATGCCGTCGGCCATCTCGCCCGTCTTGCGCACCGATCGGTACGTCACCGGCTCGATCGAGTCCCAGCTCTTGTAGTCCTGGCTCAGGTCGAGCTGCATGGCGGCGTCTCGCTCAGGCGCTTATACAGGGCCTCCAGCTCGGCGGGCTGCAGGATCAGCCGGCCCAGGCGCTGCTGTTCCTTGTGGACCTCGGCGACCGGCACCTTGCCGACCGCCTTGCCCTCGCCGTCGTGCACTGCCACCATGTGGGGCTCGGTCATGCGTACACCTTGATCGTCGGGAACTGGAACACGATGCGGAACTTCTCGCCGCTGACCGGGGTGAACACGGCGTCCACCTGCATCCGGTTGCCACTGTTGGCGACCGGGATCGCAGCCGCCGGCAGGATCGCTTTCCAGTTGTACCCCCAGGCCGCGTCCTGGCCCAAGTTGACGGCGCTGTCCTTGGTCCAGCTCCCGTCCTGCTGCTGCAGGCTGTCATAGATCGTCGAGGCGACGGCGAACGTGCCGCTGCCCAGGTTGGCGGCCAGTGTCAGGTCGGTGACCGTGTAGGCGATCGACGCAACGCTGGCCTGGGTCATCAGGGCAAACGCCTGGCCGCGGATCCGGGCCATGAGCGCGACGCCGGCGTTGCCGGGCACGGCCTGGGCGGTCACCATCGCGTAGGGAGCTCGCGGCATCACTCACTCCGCAGGTTCGTAGGTCGCTTCGAAGATGTCAGGCTTGCAGGGGTAGAACTCGCCCTTCACGCCCTTGATGATCCAGTCGCCCGGGGAGGCGTGCATAGCACCTTCGAGCGTCCCGATCGCGATGCCGCGCTCGGGCTTGGTCCTATGAACGCGATTGGCCACCGCCCCACTGTTGCCAAGCCATGCCAGGACATAATTGGCCGACTCCTTGGTGCCATCGAACCGCATCGCCTCGATCACCACCGGCTTTTTGCGAAACCGTGTCATTGCTCGCTACTCCATCACCACGTCGCCCTGCCAGGCACCGCCGGCGGCCACGGCCTGGCCGGCGACGACGTAGAAGGGGCCACTGACAATCACGCTGAACGCCTGGCCGGCAAACACGAAGTCACCCGCCACCCAGCGGCCCGGTACCGGCGTATTTCTCCGCGGCATCGCCGGGGGCACGAACCAGGTCATGGTCGCCGAATCGGTCGCCGGCGGCCCGGTCGGCGACGCCGCTCCGCCCGCTGTCGCCGATTGCAGGGCGGGGACCCACGCGCCCGATACGCCCGATCGCGGCGGCCGCACGACAGGCGCGACCCACGCGGCGAACATCGGCCCCTCGGGCGGCGCCACGATCGTGGCGAGGACGGCGGGCCCGGACTCCTGGGCGCCGGCCTTGCCGCGCGACGGCCGCGGCTGGGTTGTCGGGACGAAGAGGGCCGCGAGCTGGGTCGCCGGCTCGAGCTGCAGTCCGGGCAAGTCGCCTGTCCAGGCCCGGCGCCCGGGCCAGGGCGCGGGGACCGGCCGCACGGCCGCCGGAGCGGCCCAGGGCATGTCGACGCGGTCGATCGACGTTCCGGGCGCCAGCAGCGGGCCCTGGCCATTCTCCACGCGGCCGGTCCGGCCCAGGCGCACGGGCCCGACCTGGGGGCCCAGCCACGCGAGCATCTGGTTGACGTCCTCGGTGTCCGGGAACTGGCGCAGGTCCGTGCCCAGCACGCGGCCCGGGCACGGCGGCCGCACGATGGCAGGACGGTCGGGGAGGAACAGGAAGTTGCTGGGAGCGGTGGGTCCGCCGGTGACCGGCGGCAGTCGCGTCGCCGCGTCGCCGGGCTCCAGGGCCCGTCGCGGCGATGCTGCCGGCCGGGCCACGGCATCGGCTGCATCGATGTAGACGCCGGCGGAAACGAGGAAGCCCATCGGGTTTACCCTCCGGGCACTCCGGCCGGAACGGCGACGAGGATCGGCACGGTGCCCTCGGGGCGACCGGCCTCGATGTTCTCGATGTCGTGCATCCAGTGCCGCGGCCCGAGCCGCCGGCAGCCGGGCCGGCCGCAGACGAAGCCGTTGTAGCGCTGGCAGAAGCCGCGACCCTTCATGGCCTGGGGCTCCGCCTTCCACATGTAGCCGCACCAGACGCAGCGGACGACGTCGCACGTCAGCACGCCCTTGTCGGTGCCGTGCGGCGTGAGGATGTGCGTGCCGCACTTGCTGTGCGCAGGCGCTTGCACTGGCGGTCTCCTACAGGAGCATGCGGCCGACGGCCTGGTGGTCGTGAGCGATCGTCATCACCGGTTGGCCGGCGTCGTCGACGACGGGCTTGCCGTTGCCGTCGATCCGGGGCGTCGTCTTGAGCCGCGCAGCGATTCGGGGCTGGTACTTCTTCAGGCAGTCGATGCAGCCCATGTAGGCGCCCGGTTCGATGGCCGCGCCGTTGGTGTCGGTCTCGGCGGCGACGTCCTCGGGCGCCAGCCGGAAGACGCTCATCTCCTGGCCCTCGCGCGGGGGCAGCTTGCAGACGCCGCACTTGCGGGGAGCTTGGTCGGACATGGTCGCGTGTCCTCGGGGCGAAACATGGGTCGGGCGCTGGGCGAGGCGCCCGACCGTTGAAATCTCACGTCTCGTCGAACCAGATCGTTGCATCGGCATTGCCGGTGAACGAAGCGTGCACCGGGTAGAGGCCGATGCCGTTGCTGCCGGTCGCCGGCGTGACGAGTGGCGCGTCGGGATCCAGCAGGAGCTGGGGCGAGGCCCGCTGATTGATCGAGTCGTGCCACAGGATCAGGTTCGCCGTGTAGGTCGGTTCGGCGGTGTGATTCTGGCCAGCCGAGCTTTGGGCCGCCGGCGAGTAGGCCGAGTCCAGGGCGGTCGGCGTCACGGCCGTCGACGTACCGGCGGCGGTGTAGCGCTGGAAGTACCACAGGATCGCGTTGTCCGCCGGCGACGCCGACGAGCTGGGCGCGAAGTAGAAGATGCGGGCCCGCCAGGTCGTTCCGCCGGTCAGGCCGAGGATCGTCTTGGTTGGGCTGCTGACGGCGCGCTGGCCGTCGATCGAGTACGCGCGTCGGTACGCCATGTCTCACCTTCCTTGGGTCTGTCCGGTCTGTCAGGTGACCAGCACGTAATTCAGGTGTCCGCTGACCTGGACAGCTCCGCCCAGGCTGATCGCCAACCCCTCGCCGGTCTGAGTTTCGAAGTGCCCGTCGTAACCGCCGAACTGCCGGGCGGTCGAGTAGGCCGAGCCGATCGGCTGTCCGGCCGCCATCGTCATCGCGCCGGTCAGGTCCGTGGGCGATTCCTTGCTCTGGAACTTGGCCGTCACGGCGCCGGCCGCGACGATCAGGTAATTGACGACGCGGATCTTCTTGCCGGCCACGGCCGCCACGATCTGGTTCTGCCCGCTGGCGGCGATGTCGATCTTCGCATTCAGCACGGGTCACCCTCGCAGGCGCATGCCGAGCTGAAAAGGCCCGGCCTCGGACTGGATCAGGCGGTTGAGCATGTCTACCTTGCGGAGCACGGCTTCCCGCCACTCGGACCAGAGGTAATTCTCGCCGTCGAGCGTATAGGTCGGCTTCGGCCCGTTGGCGAGCTGGTAGGCCGTCTCGGCCGCCAGCACGGCCAGCAGGTTGCTCTTGATCGTCTGCAGGTTGCTCAGCTCGGTCGCCACGCGTCACTCACTCGGTTTTGGCGGCAGCTTGCTCGCGGAGCCGCTCGACCAGGTCCTTGTCGAGCCAGGGCTCGCCCCGGCTGTCCAGGTGCATTTGCAGCCAGGCATCGTCGCCAACGGTACGGATCTCGGGGCTGAACTCGCTGTTGAGCACGCCCAGCTTCTTGCGGTAGGCCTCCCAGGCGTTGGCCGGGTCGGAGGCTTCGACGACGACCGTGGGCGCGTGCTGCAGCTTGACCTCGTAGAACCCAGTGTGCCCAGCCAGCGGCACCGCGGTCAGGCCGGGTGCAGATGTCTGTGCCAGGGCAAGTTTCCGCTCCAGCTCCACGATGCGCATCTGCATCGCCGATTTCTCGGCGTCGACCGGGGCCGGCGACTGGTCCATCGGCGTCGCCGATTCGGGTGCTTCGGCCGGGTCGTCGGGCAGGTCCGGCATGCTCGGGTCGCTCTTTTTCTTCGCCATCGGTCCAGGTCCTCAAGTGTGCTGCAGCCCGGGTTGCTTACGCGCGGCTTTGCACGATGCGGCGCGGCTCGTAGACCATCGGGATCCCGCGCTCGTCCGCCTTGACGAAGAGCACGATGCCGCGGTCGATCATGTCGAGCTGGTTCGGGGCCGCCTGCTGCACGCGCAGCGGCCAGTTCTGTGCGTACTTGAACGGCTTGCCGTATTCCCACACGAACCACGCCTTGCCGGCCGCCGTGGCGGACAGGGCCAGGCCGCCCGAGGCCGCGGTGTCGGTCATACGCTGGTAGACCAGCGGGCTGGCCAGCGGCTGGCCAAACAGGCCGGCCACGGGGTTGGGGAAGCGGCGGACGCCCTGGGGCACGACGTTGGCCGAAGCCGTGGGCACGCCGCCGCCGGGATAGGTCGTGTTCGTGCCGCGCCACTCGGTTTCGGTGGCACCGAGGATCGCGCGAGCGGTGAACAGCTTCTCCTGGTTCACCAGCATGCGGTTGGGCGTGATCTGCACGCGCGTGCCGGTCTCGACGTCGAGCATGTCGCGGAACTTGATCAGCACCAGCTCGATGTTCGTGTGGTCGACCAGCTCGTTGCCCGCGCTGATGAAGTTGTCGAAGTAGCCGGCGCTGATGTACGTGTTGAAGCTCGTGCCCTTGTAGGAGTACGTGTTCACGGCGCCGATGAAGGCGTCGATGCAACGGATCTCCTTGCGGTAGCCGATCCACTCGCCGACGCTGTTGGCGTGGTCGAGGACCTCGCCCGTCAGGTCGAGGTAGACGGCTTCCTGGGTGACTTCGCAGGACAACGCGTTTTCGACCGTGCTGGGCTGCTGGATCCAGCGCTCGCCGAAGCCGGCCCGCTTGGTCGGCATGCCGGGCGTGCGCTGCTCGCCGACGTCGCCCAGGCGCGTGGTGCCGATGACCTTGCGCCCCTGGAACATGCGGGTGTTCTCGCTGGGCATGAGCTGGTCGGCGATGAACTCGGGGTTCTGCCAGCCCTCCATGACGGAGATCTCCAGCAGGCCCGTGACGACGCTGGTGAAGGCGTTGATGTTGGCGAACGCCGTCGCGGTGACCGCGTTGGTGCCCGCCTCGAGGATCGGCCGCTGCTCTTCCTGCAGCGCGATGCGCTGCAGGACGTCGGGCGTGAACTTGCTCGACCAGTCCTCGCCGATCACGGCCTCGGCCAGGTCCTTCAGGCTGAACTCGCGCGGGCTCAAGAGCAGGTTCTTGTCGCCCTTGGGCGCGCGGATTTCGGGGTTGCCCACCGCGTTGCGGTTCCGCTTGCCCTGCTCGTTGGCCAGGCCCAGCGCGTGATAAATCTTGCGCACGAAGCCCGTGGGGCCCAGGGATTCGTAGAGCTGGCGGGTGCTTTGCTTGGCAATCATGGGAGTCCTTCCCGCGGGATGGGTCCTTGGGTGTTCTCGGTTCTCGGGTCCGTTACGCGCTGACCAGGCCGTTCCAGTTGGTGCCGTCGCACCAGAGGTAAATGGTCTTGTTCTGCGGGCAGGCGCCGTTGCCCTTGATGCCGCCGCCGCCGGACGCCAGGAACGTCACCGTGTTGGCACCGCCCGAGTTGTTCGTGAAGACGAAGGCCTTGCCGACGGCTCCGGCCCGGGCCTCCAGGGGCAGGGTGACGTTGCGGGCCGCGGTCGGCACCATGCTCAGGATCGAATCGCTGTCCAGCGTCAGGGTGATGGCGGAGTCCGCCAACACCGTCGCGGTCGTGCCGTTGCCGTAACCCACGGGGCTCCGGGAGCTGGTGAACAGGTCCCAGGCGATGCGGCTTTGCAGCCGGCAGCGCACCTTCGTGGTGCTGGCGCCGTGCTGCTTGACGATGCGGCCAATGGCCTGGACCTCGTGCAGCACCTTGGCGAGCTGCTGGGTCACCAGCGCGGCTCCGCCCGCCCACGTGGCGCCGACCAGGTCGGCCAGGTTGTAGGTGCCCGAGGCGATGGCGAAGTCGCAGATGCCGTCGGCCAGGAACAGGCGCAACGCGTTGGCGTCGGTTTCGCCAGACAGCCGCGCGTCGAGGGCGACACCCACGAAGTTGGCCGCCACCTGGGCCTGGTCGACGATTTCGCTGGCCCCCGTGGTCAGGCTGGTGATCGGCTTCGCCTGCTTGGCGGCCGAGTCCCAGTAGCACAGGTCGCCGATCGAGATGGCCAGGGAGGCCGGCACCGGCAGCTCCAGGGTCTTGTTGTCGCTGACGACGTTCAGAAAAGAGTTCGGCATGGGTCGCTCTCAGGGTTGGGCCGCCGCGTGTCCGCGCCGCCGGTGATTCGTTGGGATCGATCTCAGCCCCGCAAGAAATTGACCGTGTCCGCCACGTCGGCCTTGGCGTCGGGGACGCCCTCGGTCAGGGCCGTGCGGCCGCCACTGCCACCGGCGGAGCTGCGCGGCTTGACGCCGCCCTTGCCGGTGCCGGTGTTGGCCTTGAGCCATTCGAGGTGCTTGAGGATCCGGCCCTCGTCCTTCATGGCGGCGAGGCCTTCGAGCAGGTCGGCGTCCGGGTTGGCGATGCCCGCCAGCTTGCACAGGCGCTTGCACTTCTCGGTGAGCACCTTGCCGCTGGCCGGCTTGCGCCGGCGGCGGGACTCCAGGCCAGCCTCTTTCTTGTGCTTGGGGTTGTCCTCGTCCTCGTCGTCCGCGTCGTCGTCCTCGTCCTCGGACGTGTCGTCGGTCTCGGTGTCCTCGTCCTCCTCGGTCTCATCCGAGGCGGTGAGCTTCTCGTGGGTCTTGAGCAGGTCCTTGAGCTTCGAGAGCTTGCCGGACGCGTCCATCCCGTCGTCGTCGAGGACGGCCATCATGGCGGCGCGAAAGCCGGCCTTGAGCGCATCGTCGGGGCTGACGTCAGCCGCCGGCTCGTCCATCTCCATGTCGTCGCTGCAGGCCCCCATCTCCAGGAGCTTCTTGACGAGCTTCCGCTTGGCGACGTCGGCGAGCTTGCTGGCCAGACCTTCGAGGAACGCCTTGACCTTGACCTTCTTCATGGCGGGTTTCCTTTGGCGGCTCTCGAAGAGCCCGTGGGTAGTGGCCGGGTCAGCGACCAGGTCGACCGAACGCACCTCGATGATTTCGTGCACGCAGAAGACGCCGTCGACGGTCTCGCCTTCGCCCTGGGCGTTGTGCGACAGGCCGTAGACGCCGGGGTTCCGCTCGGCCGCCTCGCAGACGGCTTCCGCCATCGCGTGGGCCTTGAGGAAATGCAGGTCGCCGAACAGGCAACCGTCGTCGCCGACGAAGACGTCCTTGAGCCAGCCGAACACGTCTTCGGCCTGGCGAGATTCTCCGGGCTTGACCGGGTGATTGATGCGGACCGAGGCGCCCTCGTACAGGGCCTTGGCCTTGCGGACCGCCTCGGGCAGGTAGCGGCGGCCGTTGAGCGACTCCAGCCCCAGGATCTTCACGCGGCGGATGATGCCGGCGGTCCGGTCCACCCGCGCGCTACCCTCGGGCAGCGTCCCCACCGTCAGGCGGAGGACCTGCTCGTGCAGGGACTGGGAAGCAAAGGGGGGCTTCCCTGCCCCAGGGGAGCGTCCGTGCTTCGCTCGCTTGTTTCGTGTCTGGGTGCGTCCACTCATGAAAGCGAGTAGACTGAAGAGCGACGATCGGCGTCAAATCCAAGGAAATAGGCGGGATGATTTCGCTCGGGTGGAAGTGGACGCTGATACCGATTCAAGGCGGACGGGCCTGGGCCGTTGCTTGCTCGACTGGAGCGCCGTGCCGGTTGATCTTCCGCAAGGGCGAACGTCCGGCGGTGCTCATGCGCCTGCTGGATGTGAATTGAAACGAAAGCGGCCGGGTTTCCCCGGCCGTTTACCCGGCGTGGCTTGTCGGCAGAAAGCGGTCGTCTTGGGGCGCCGGGCCTGGCTTGGGCTCCAGGTCGTGCATGGCGGTGCCGAGGGCGCGCAGCTCGTCGTAGGACCAGCCAAGGAAAAACTGGCCTGGCCGCACTTCGTGAAGGAAGAGTGCCGAAGCGTCGCCGGGGCCCTCCGCTCGCGAGCGGAGGGCGATCAGTTGCTGACCGGGGACCAGGTAGACGGAAACCCGCATCGGGGACCTCAGTGGACGGGGATCGACTTGATCCGCTGCTGAATCAGTTTAGCAGCATTTGGCCACGCCGCCAGGAAGTTTGGCACCCGGGTCGTGCCGGTGCCGTGCAGGCACGCGAACACCTCGGCGAAAGTTTCCCGTCTGCCAAGGTAGTCCGCTTGGTGGAAGTAGGGATCCATTGCGACTTGCTGTGCTTGCTGATAGGCAAGGTCGGCCTGGTAGGCGGCGACGAACGCCGGCTTGTCGGAGAAATCGCCCAGCGCCGCATTCAGGGCATGGCCCGATTCGTGGCGCAGCACGGCGGCCGCGTGTGCGTTGGGGACGTACTGGCCAGTGGTGATGTCCCGTCTTGTTTCGGGGACTACGATATCCGCGCCGTTCCGGAAGCCCGCGGCATGCTCGTAGGTCGTTCCCACGGGGTAGCCGGGAGGCTGAATGCCGGCCAGGTGCGGGTAATCCTGGGTGGGCGACGCGGGCACGACCACCCGGAACCCTTGGTCGTCCAGGAGCGTCTGGATTTTGCTTGGGATCGCCTCCACGGCCGAGGAGACCGTCTGAAAGAACTGCACGGAGACCGAGGGCGAGACCGCAATCGGTACGGGCGCGGGCTCCGGAGTCGGCGTCGGGAGGAAGCCAAACGTCGCCACCTGGGCGAGTTGCCGGCCGCGGTGCGCAATGACAGCTCGAGCCTTGGCGATCCGTTCGGCCCGGGCCACGTCGCTTTCGGCGTGCAGCTCGGCCGTGCTCAGCAGGCCACCCGTCTCCGGATCCACGAAGTGTTCCCAGGAAGGCCCCTCGTCGCCAGCGAGCTGGTTCATCAGCCGGAGGCGCCGGGTTCCAACCGCCAGGCGACGGCGGGACTCGTCGGCCGTTGCGAACCACTGACTGTAGACCGCGTGGTCCGGCACGAGCGGCGTCTCGGGCGCCGCAAACGCCGGGGCATCCATCAGCCGCTGCAGCGGCGTCATCACCGGCGACAGCCAGCAGCGGCAGTTCCACGCCATCGAGCCATCGGCTTCCAGCGGCGGGTGCGGGCACTGGTCCAGGCCGAGCTGGCCGGCGCCTGGGGTCTTGTAATAGATCGTGCCGTTGCGGTGAGCATGCTCGGGCCGCGTATGTTGATCAAGCAGCGCGTGCACCTGGTAACCGATGATCAGGTCGTCGACCTGGGCGTGGGCCTCCATCTGGCCGCGGTGGGCGATCTGCATGCCGTAGGTGCGGGCGATCCGCCGTGCCGACGATTGCACGCCCTGCACGACCGGTTGCAGGGCCTGGGCGATCTGCCGCGGCGTCTGACCGGCCGCGAAGCCCGAGGCCACGGCGTGCGCCCAGCGGGCCGGATCCGCGAGCTGCGTCGCCTTGTCGAGGGCCTGGGTCCACGTCGAGCCGTGGATCGGCACGTGCAGAATCTGCAACACTTGCTGCAGCGATGGCGGCGGGAAGAGCTGCTCGACGTCCGCGGCGATCGGTGGATCCGCCTCGGTCAGCGCGCGGGACTCGCCCAGGTGCCGGCGGATCAGCGCGGCCTTGACGTAGCTGGCCGGCAGCGTATCGGCCATGGTCCGGGCCGAGCTGTCGTAGCCCCAGCGGGCCAGGGCGTTGAAGTGGCGGGAGAGCGACGCGTGGGCGTCGTCGCGCAGCTCGGCGAGCAGCCGGGCGACGGCGAACTTGAAGCCGGGCGGCGGCACGAACACGCGCGCAGCCGCCTGCTGGTCCGCGGCGTCCTGCAGCAGGCGCATGAGGCGGCGCCAGACCAGCACGATGGACGTGTCGACGGCGTCGGCCGCGGCGTCGCTCTTGGCCAGGGCGTCAAGCTGGCGCGTGCCCGTCCGGGCCGCGAGCCTCGACGACAGCAGGTTCATCTACGTCCTCGCGTTCGACAGGGTGCCGGTTGGGGCAGCGGGCGATTTCGTCCATGTGCGGCGCCGCATCGCGCAGCGTGCCCGTCCAGCCGCAGAAGCAGCACTTCACGAGGGCGTCAAGGTCGGGTATTCCGCCGCGCATGAACATCATCATGATTCCTTTATCGGATCGTAGGCTCCGCGGGCGCCTCGCCGATCGGCAGCTCGCCCTGGGCCAGCGGTCGCGACCGGGCCGGCCGGCGGAAGATCAGGTTCCAGGCCGCGACCTCGCCAACGCCCTGGATCAGGTCCTGCCCCTGGGCGGCCACCCGGCACGCCGTGCACGCGGCCAGGTCCCAGCCTTCGGCCGAGATCCGGTTCAAGAGCGTCGGCAGGTCGTGCCGCTGGTCGATGATGATCTGGCGGTGCTCGTGGCACATGCGGCGCTCTCCCTTGCCTTGCTTGCGGCGGTCGCGGTTATGGCAGCTCATGGCGCGGCGGCTCCTGGGTCGTCTGCGGGCAGGTCCAGCGTGCCCCCCTGGCCGCCGGTCCGCTCGCGGAACTCGTCAAAGTTCGCTTGTTGCTCCTCGGGATCCAAGCTCAGTTCCTGCTGCACGGTCTGCGGGCTCTTCACGCCGATGGTCGTGTAGATCTGATTCTCCTGGGCCTGCTGCAGCGTGTTGCGGACTTCGATCGTCGGCGGCACGGCCTGGATCGCCACGATCCGCCGGATCGTGGCGTAGTCGAAGAGCTGGTCGCCGGCCTTGATGCCGCCGCGCTTCTCGCAGTACCACTTGACCGCCCGCCAGATGGTGCCGACGTTGACGCCGCCGTAGAAGGCCTGGAAGGTCTTGCACCGCTTCACGAACGGGCTCTCGGCCGTGATCGAGCTGGCGTAGTTGTTGTTTGACGCGTCGCCGGACATGAGCCACTCCGGCGCGTTCCATTTGGCCCCGACGTTCCTCAGCACGAGCTGCACGACCTGGGCGAAGTACGGGATGCCCTGGGCGAACGGCGGCGGCACGTAGGTCATGCCCTTGGGCACGTCCCACACGGTGCCGGGCCCGATGCGCTGCACATTCTCCTTCGCGCCGGTGAACGGGTTGGGCCGGTCGTAGTCGGCCAGGCCGTCCTGGAAGCTCTGCACCTGGCCGGCCAGCGCGGTGTCGTGCTGGCGGATGAAGGCGATCGCCGCCTGGATGGCGACGGCCTCGTTCATGTTCTGGATCGCGCGGCTGGCGGTCTTGAGGCTGTCGTAGGTGTCGAAGCAGAAGTCGGTGATGCCGCGCTTCACGGCCCGGTCGACGCCGATCTTGACGTGCTCCATCTCCGCGGCCGGCACGTACTCGGCGTCGCCCACCGTGCCGCTGTAGGACACGGTGAAGCCGTAGAGCGTCTGCACGTCCTCGG